>JACCRE010000055.1 GCA_013813775.1 Planctomycetaceae bacterium | reverse complement strand
CTGCTCAAGAACGAAACGACGCTGAAGGTCGGCATCAAGAACAAACGCCTCACCGCCGGCCGGGACCAAGCCTACCTCGAACAAGTCCTGCTGGGATAACGCGTTAACGTGCAATCGCCCTGCCAATTGCTCCAGCATCGGCAGGCGTATCTTGACGGGTTCACCCCTTACCGCATCACGTTCGCCATCACACCCGCCGCGATGAGCAGCGGAATGTAGCCGATGCGGATGTAGAACAGGTCGAAGACGCGGGGGCTGAGCGGGCGGCGGAGCATGATGATCGCCGCGCCGAGCCAGAAGCCGGCCAGGACGCAGGAGCCGATGCACTGGAACAGCCGGGGGAAACCCGGCGGCTCACTTTCCTGGTCGCGTCAGCGCGTTCCGAACACGAACCCGTCGGGCGTCGCATCGACCGTGATCGTCGTGCCTTCTTCAAAGTTCCCGCTGAGCAGTTCGTTCGCCAGTGAGTTCTGGAGGCGCTGCTGGATCACCCGTTTGAGCGGTCGCGCGCCGTACACGGGGTCGTAGCCTTCCGCGGCGAGCAGGTCTTTGGCCTCGGCCGTGACTTCGAGGCCGTAGCCTTCTTCGCGGAGCTGGCCTTCGAGGTGCTTGAGCTGCAAGTCCACGATCTGGCGGATCTCCTTCCGGCCGAGGGGATGGAAGACGATGACCTCGTCGATGCGGTTCAGGAACTCGGGGCGGAACTCGCGCTGCACGACTTCCATCACCCGCTGCTTGATCTGCTGGTAAAGTTCGGTGTCGGCCATCGACAGGATCTCCTGGCTGCCGAGGTTCGACGTCATCACGATGATCGCGTTCTTGAAATCGACGGTGCGGCCGTGGCTGTCGGTGAGCCGGCCGTCGTCGAGCACTTGCAGCAGGATGTTGAACACGTCGCGATGGGCCTTCTCGATCTCGTCGAGCAAGATCACCGTGTAAGGATTCCGGCGGACGGCTTCGGTGAGCTTGCCGCCCTCTTCGTAGCCGACGTAGCCGGGAGGCGCGCCGATCATGCGGCTGACGGTGTGCTTCTCCATGAACTCGCTCATGTCGAGCCGCACCATGTTCCGTTCGTCGTCGAACAGGAACTCGGCGAGCGCCTTGCAGAGTTCCGTCTTGCCGACGCCCGTCGGGCCGAGAAACAGAAAGCTCGCGATCGGCCGGTTGCGATCGGTGAGCCCGCTGCGGCTGCGTCGGACGGCGTTCGCGACCGCTTCGACGGCTTCCTCTTGATTGATCATTCTCGCGTGGATGCGGTCCTCCATCGCGAGCAGCTTTTCCTTTTCGGTTTGCAGCATTCGCGTGACCGGCACTCCGGTCCACGTGCTCACGACCTTGGCGATGTCCTCGGCCGTGACTTCTTCGCGGAGAAGGCGTTCGCCCGGTTCGGAGTTCATCTCGGAGAACTTCTTCTCAAGCTCGGCGAGCTTCGTCTCGGCGGCCTTGAGCTTCATCTCGGCTTCGTAGGCTCGCTGGTAGTCGGCGTTGTCGGCGGTTTGAGAGGCACGGGCCAGCGCCTGGTCGCGTTCGGTCCGCAGGTCGTCGATTTCCTCTTGCAGCGGCTTGAGGTTCGAGAGAACCTCCTTCTCCGACTCCCACTTCGTGCGGAGCGTGCGGACCTTCTCTTCCCGATCGGCGATCGTGCGACGCAGCTCGTCGAGGCGTTCCTTGCTTTCGGCGCTCGTTTCGCTTTCGAGCACCTTCGCTTCGATCTGCATGCGGGCGAGCTGCCGATTCGCCTCGTCGAGCTCGACAGGCATGCTGTCGATCTCCATCTTGAGCCGGCTGGCGGCTTCGTCGATGAGATCGATCGCCTTGTCGGGCAGGAAGCGATCGTTGATATAGCGATCGGAAAGCTGCGCCGCGGCGACGAGCGAGCCGTCGGTGATGCGGACGCCGTGGTGCTTCTCGTATTTGTCCTTGATGCCGCGGAGGATGCTGAGCGTGTCCTCGACGCTCGGCTCTCCGACGAGCACCGGCTGGAAGCGGCGTTCGAGAGCGGCGTCCTTCTCGATGTACTTGCGGTACTCGTCGAGGGTCGTCGCTCCCACGCAGTGCAGCTCGCCGCGCGCGAGAGCCGGCTTGAGCAGGTTCGAGGCGTCCATCGCCCCTTCGCCGGTGGCTCCCGCGCCGACGACGGTGTGCAGTTCGTCGATGAACAGGATCACCTGCCCTTCCGATTGCGTCACCTCTTGCAACACGGCCTTGAGCCGCTCCTCGAACTCCCCGCGAAACTTCGCCCCGGCGATGAGGGCGCCCATATCGAGCGCGACGACGGTCTTGTGCTTGAGGTTCTGCGGCACGTCGCCGTCGACGATCCGCTGGGCGAGGCCTTCGACGATCGCCGTCTTGCCGACGCCGGGGTCGCCGATGAGCACCGGGTTGTTCTTACGCCGGCGGGAGAGCACCTGGATCACTCGTCGGATCTCGTTGTCGCGGCCGATGACGGGATCGATTTTCCCTTTGCGGGCGAGGTCCACGAGATCCTTGCCATATTGCTGGAGGGCTTGATAGGTCGTTTCGGGGTTCTGGCTCTGGACGCTCTGACCGCCGCGAACGGCCTTGAGGGCCGTCAGCAGGTCGTCTTCATCGACGCCGTTCATCTTGAGCAGCCGACTGGCTGTGTCGTCGGTCCGAACAAGACTGAGCAGCAAGTGCTCGGTGCTGACGTAGGTGTCCTTCATCGTGTCGGCGGCCTTTTGAGCCGTTTCGAGCACGTTCATGAAGGCTTGCGAGCCGGAAGTTTGACTGCCGGAGGCCTTCGGCAGCCGGTTCAGCTCGCTGTCGATCAGGCTCTTGAGCTGCGGCAGATTCACGCCGACGCGCTGGAACAGCGGCGTGACGATTCCCCCTTGCTCGCTCAACAACGCGTGCAGAAGGTGAATGGGCAATACCTGCGGATTGCCACGGTCCTGCGCGAGATGCTGCGCGTTCTGAACGGCCTCGGCCGCCTTGACGGTGAGCTTGTCGGGTCGAAACGCCATGCTGTCCTGCGCCAGTCAATGTCAGTTGAACGGCCATCTCGTCGCCACGAGTATTATACGAAATCGGGCAAGAGATGATGGTCTGTGACGCGAGAACGCAGGCGAGCGATCGGCGAGGTGATGAATCTCAACGACGTCGCTGGTAATCACTCGCCACGGTGCGGCGGGTCGCGTATCCTGATGGTTGCGACCTTTCCTTCCGGGTTCCGGAATTTAGAATTTCCCCGTGTGGAGCGATGCAGATGGTCCGCGCCTCTGAGTGGACGAAATCGACCTTCGAAGCCGGCAAGCCGATCGAGATCGACAAGATCTTCCGCCTCGCGGTCAAGCACAACGCGAGCGACATCCACCTGCAGGTGAACAAGCCGCCGATCTTCCGGATTCGCGGCTCGCTCAAGGCCCTGGAGATGCCGCCGATCTCGGAAGAGGACATGGTGAAGCTGACCTTCCCCATGATGGATCAGCGGAACATCGACATCTTCCATCACGACGGCGGGGCCGACTTCGCGAAGGTCGTCGAGCAGGACGGCGTGCCCTGGCGGTTCCGCGTGAACCTGCTCACGCAGCTCAGCATGGTCGGCATGGTCGCTCGTAAAATCGAACGGTCGATTCCGCCCTTCGAAGGGCTGTTCCTGCCCCCCGTGATGGAGGAACTGTGCAAGTACGATCAGGGCATGGTGCTGCTGGCGGGCGTCACCGGCTCGGGCAAGACCACCACGATCGGCTCGATGCTCAACTGGATCAACCAGAACTACCGCAAGCACATCCTGACGATCGAAGACCCGATCGAGTTCGTGTACACCGGCGACAAGTGCCTGATCAATCAGCGCGAGATCGGGCAAGACGTCGTCGACTTCCACGTCGCGATGAAGCACGCCGTGCGCGAAGACCCCGACATCATGCTCGTGGGCGAGATGCGCGATCGCGACACGTTCGAGACGGCGATCCACGCCGCCGAGACGGGTCACCTCGTGTTCGGAACGATCCACGCCTCGTCGGCCCCCGGCACGATCGGCCGTATTCTCGACCTCTTCCCGGCGGACATGCACGGGGCGATTCGAGCGAGCATCGGGATGAACATGAGGGCGATCGTGGGGCAGAAGCTGCTCAAGACGATCGTCGACACACCGAGCCGCGTGCCGATCGTCGAGATCATGACCTTCAATCCGACCGTGCGCAAGCTGGTTCGCGAAGGGCAGGACCAGAAGCTCGCTTCAGCCATTCGCATCGGCAAGGAGGAAGGCATGCAGGTCTTCAACGACAGCTTGAAGCAGTTCATCGATCGCGAATTGATCAGCCGTGCCGACGCGTTCGAGATCAGCCCCAACCCGGACGAGCTGAAGATGGTGCTCAAGGGCATCGACGTGAAGGCGGCGGCGATTTTGTGAGAGTTTGAACGTGAGACAGAGTTTGCGTGTCTCCTGCCACGTGGGATGTTTGATACCGTTGGCAAGCGGCCTCGGGAACATGCCCAGTAGAAGAAAGATTTTTCTTGACACCTTATGCGTGCATCTTCACAATGTGGTTCGCGTTTTCTCTAGAGGTAGTTTCAAAACTTTAGAAGTGAGGCGACGTGGCAAGCGAAGTGCATGCTTGGTTCTCCGAAAGGAGTGCCTCGCATGCTCATGTCCCTGTCTTCGTGGCCGACACGCCGTCGGCCGAACACGACAGGGTCCAGGACGGCCCCGAAGCCTTTTCTCAATGATTCGCAATGGAAACTGATCGCCGATCTGTTTCCCGTTCCCCAGCGGACGAGCCTCGGCGGGCGTCCGCCGATCCCGCCGCGGCCCTGTCTCGAAGGGGTTCTGTGGGACGCTGGAGCGAGTCGGGCCTCTTCCGCGAGGCGTGGATGCGTCTCTTGGGAAGGCTCGACGAACTCCGCGGCATCGACTGGGAGGAAGCGATCGCCGACGGCACGTTCGCCCCGGCAAAAAAAGGGGGCGCCGCGGTCGGTAACACCAAGAAGGGCAAGGGCACCAAGCTGATGCTGATGATCGAGAGCCGCCGGGGCACGCCCCTGTCCCTCGACGTCGCCAGTGCCAACAAGGCCGAAGTGAACCTGATCGAGCCGCTCGTCGAGCATCGCGTGCTGCCGCGCTCGCCGAAGCGTCTGATGTATGATCGCGCTGCCGACAGCGATCCGCTCCGCGAACGACTCGCGGCGCAAAAGATCGAGCTGATCTGTCACCATCGCAGCAACCGCAAAAAGCCGCCCACGCAAGACGGACGCGCCGCCCGGCGTCTCAAGCGGCGTTACCGCGTGGAGCGCAGCATCAGCTGGCTGTTCAACAACCGCCGACTCGTCGTGCGCTACGAACACTACGACCACCTGTTCCTCGGCTTCGCCACACTCGCCTGCGTCATGCAGCTACTCTATAAGTTTTGAAACTGCCTCTAAACTGCGGAGGTAAAAGATGAGGCAATGGCTAACACTGGTGATTTCATCCGTCATGCACTTGGCCGTAAGTGGCAGCGGCCTTGCGAGGGCGGAATGTGATTGTTCTGGATGTGGTACTTTTATCGGAGAGACATGTACTTGGATAAACAATTCGTTTCAGGTCGAGACAGGATACTATTACGACGAAAAGGGGACTTGTGAAGAGCTTTGTTGTGAGGGCGAGTCTCCAGACGAATGTTCCACGGGCGTCACTTCGACAGAACTAAACAGGTATTCTTTGTCAGGTGGACTTGAAGCATCTAAGTTTTCGCTGGAGGGAGGCTGGGAGGAGGAAAAAACAACAAC
>JACCRE010000032.1 GCA_013813775.1 Planctomycetaceae bacterium | reverse complement strand
CGGGCAGAAACTCGCGACTCACCGGCGTGCAAACGAGATGGAACTCCTTCCACTCGCCGTTCATCTTCCAGGGAAGCTTGTCGAGATCTGGCGCGATGAACGGGGCGTGACCGTCGGCGACCGTGCGGAACCCCGCATCGCCGGAGTCAGCAAAAGAGACGCTCCGCATCAAAGCCGCAACGCGATTGAATCCGCTCTTTCTGATCATCGGCACGCTCGGCGTCGGCTACCCCGACGTGACGGCCCGGGTGTTCGCCGTCTACGTCAGCTTTCTGTTGCTCCGAATGCGCCTACGCCGATGAGACTGAGCAGGATATCCACAGGTATTAAGGGGGCATTCGAGAACTGGCCCGGTCCGTTATAAGGCCGCGATTGACGGGATCCAGCAACCGGCGGCTTCGGCGAGTCCAAGGCAGCTCCCGGAAGCACATCGCCGCCTTTTTTCGGAATCGGCAGACTGAGGGTTGACGCCCACTGTTCGGCCGATCCAGATTCGGACTCGGGTTTCGCTCGTCCGAGCCGCCGCCTCTCGCTCCGTCAATCGGAGGAAGGATGTTGGTCAGCACGCTGGCTAAGGATCGGATCCGGGACGCGGCCGTCCTCCGCGATACGGTCGATCCGCCGAGCGCCCCCGGAGCGGCCGGCCGCGGTCTCGTCGCCGTCTTCCGCTCGTCGCGGGTCCGCCTGTTTGCTGTGCCGGCGGCGGTCGTGACGCTGCTCTCGATCCACGCCGGCCTGCTGGCCTACGCCGCGACCCGGTATAGCCTGACGCTCGATGAGCCCGCTCACCTTGCGGCCGGTTTATGCCACTGGAGGTTTGGGAGGTTCGAGCTGTACCGAGTAAATCCGCCGCTCGTCCGTATGGTTGCTGCACTGCCAGTCATGCTTGTCGGATACCAGATGGATTGGTCGAGCTTCCACGATGAGCCTGGAGCGAGACCGGAGTTCAGGACCGGCGCCGCATTCATGGCGGCGAACGGAGAACGCTCACTCCGGCTGATCACGGTTGCCCGATGGGGGTGTATCCCTTTCTCGGCGGCGGGCGGAGTATTCGCGTTTGCTTGGTCGAAGCAAGCCTTTCGAAGCGACGCGGCAGGGTTACTTGCTTTGACACTGTGGACGTTTGACCCGGCAATTCTCGGCCACGGCGCACTTATTACTCCGGATGTCGCCGCGACATCATTCAGCGTGGGCGCCGGATGGTCTTTTTGGTGTTGGACGCAGTCACCTAACCTGAGGACCGCAGCGGTGGCCGGTCTTCTTCTCGGCGTCGCCTCGACGGCGAAATTCACCGCTTTCATTCTCCCGGCCGTTTGGATCGCTCTCACGTGCCTCCTATACGGCCGCGATGCTATATATTCTGCGACATGTATCACAAAAAGCCATCGCCTCAATCTCCGAGGTTCACATTTTGTTGGAGCTAAGCGCGTCGGCCATTTGATACTCTCCATGCTAATTGCTTGCACCGTACTCCATGCTGCCTACGGTTTCACCGGAGTGGGCACCCGCATCGGAGACCTGGCGTTCGTCAGTTCACCGTTGCGCGGCCCGTCTAACCGCTTCGCTGATAATCGCTTTTCTCAAACATGGTTCTCAGAACTTCCGTGCCCGATCCCCGAGCAAGCGATGGTCGGCATTGACATTCAAGCCCGTGAGCTCGAACAGAGGTGGGTGCCGTCGTACCTCAGTGGTTCCTGGAGAGCCGGCGGCTGGTGGTACTTCTATCTTTACGGCGCTGCGGTAAAGACACCTCACGGAACGCAACTTCTCCTTCTACTGTCTGCGGTGTATGCCCTCTTTCGACGCCACTCTGCGAACTCATTCACCTTGGTTTCAATCGTTCTCCCGGCAGTGGCAATCCTAACCGTCCTCAGCTCGCATGATAATGTGACGCACCATACTAGATACGCGTTACCCGCATGGGGCCACGCCCTAGTTCTGGCTGGTGGTGCTGGCGCACTGATGCAACGGCTCTCCACACCCCGTCACGTGGCGTTCGCCGTGTTCTCGGCGACGGCCGCAGCCGCCGTTTCCCCTTTGATTCACATTCCGCACTCCCTTTCGTATTTCAACGAATTGAGCGGAGGTCCTAGCCACGGATACCGGCACCTCGTGCTCAGCAATCTCGATTGGGGACAAAACGCGGAACTCGCCGGAGCATTTGCCTACGCCGCCAGCGGGAGGCAGCGTCCCGTTTTCATCGAGGTCGCGTACGACACACGGCCGATCTACGGTTACGCGTCTCGCACGGCGTCGCGGGCCGGTTTTGACATCGATTTCGAGCTTCAGAACTCCCCGGACGGCTGCGTCGTCGTCTCGGCCACGGCGCTCACCCTCGATACCGACCTCGTTGGCGTATACTCTCCGAATGGGCCCGGCGGCGAAGACGGGCTCCTCGTGGAACAACTTCACCCGACCCTGTTTCTCGTGACAAGAAAGGAGTCATCCGTGCGCGACCCGTAGTGTTGCGGATGCGACAGCACGCCGCGCCATGGCACAGCGTGCGAGGTGCGAGGGACCGGAGGGCGACGCGCCGCATAGGCGCGCCACAACCTGATTCACGAAAAGCACGAAAGGTAGAGTAATGACGAGGCTGGCCATGAAGATGGGTGTTCTGCTGGGTGGTGCTTTCCTTGCGGTCGGAGCGCCGGCCGCTGAAGCCGCCACCTGTCCGCAGAACGTTGATAGCGTCACATGTCCGTTCCTGAAGTCCATCAACGGGCAAGTCGTGCAGGACACGGTGGTACTCTGGCTGAACGCGACCGCCGCCGGGAACACCAACGGCGACCGACTGGGGCAGCGCGACGAACTACCCGCTATTCAACAGCATGGGGCCGTGCACAACGGGCAAGGCGAATTGCGCGGCAAGCGGCAAGGACTATGCACACGCCGTCGTGTCGATCAGCACGGCATTTTCGGTTTCCTACACGCACAATATGACCCCAGTCAACATTACGTCCGCTGATGTCGAGCTATATTGGGACACGCGATATACCGACTACACGAAAGTTGGAAACCTGGACTTTTCGAAGAACTGTCACGGTTATGCATTCGGAGTCGGCAATTGGCCGAGTGACGGAGCCTACGGAGTCGTGACAATCCTTGACACCCCCGTCTGCTACGTCGGCCCGCACGATGCCCCTCTCAACACGGAGGTCGCCGTGAATGACGGTCGGACGCACTCGATGAAGGCGTCCGGTTCCAAGTGCATCAAAAACTCGGAGGAGGTGAAGGTATTGGTGAGCTCGTCAGAAAAGTTCCGCGAAAGCCGCGTCTATGAATTGAAGGCGACGTGCCCGGATAGCGTCGATACTAAAAAGGCGCATCCGTCGAGTTGGACATTCGAACTATTCAAGAAGAACTAGCGTTTCTTCCTCGTCGAGGCTGCCGGGGACTGGACCGTGAAGCCCCGCCGTGAGTTGTGGGGTGGGAGGGATCCTGGTGATCCCGCCTGAGCTTCTCCGTCCCCGCGCGGCCGCATGTTGCCGTACCTATGCAGCTCCATTTTTCGGACGGCTCAAATCCCAAGGGGTCATTCGCGATCGGCGTGGGCCGGTCGGAAAGGGACTGGTATGAGGAATCCGGGCCGCGCGTTCGTGGCGATCATTTTATTAGGTGCCATTCTTAGTCTCGCGGCCATCATGCATCGGATCAACAAGCGGGAGGGTGAGAAACTGGACCGTCTGTCTTCCGCGTCTGGCCGGAAAGATCAGTTGACGGCCGGCGTGCCGACACAGCGCAAGAGAATCGATGATTTCATCGATCAGGTCGCGGAGTACGCCACGCTCGACGACGCGGTCCGGGCGTTGAGCGAACCCGTCGGTACCGACTTCGACATCGTATTCGACGTGGGGTTGCATACGTCGGAACTGTCACCGCAAATGCAATTCGCGCAAGTGCTCGCGGATCGACGCGTAGCGAGAATTTACGAAATGTTGGCCGCGAAGCCCGTTGCCGATGCCGACCGCTTAGCCGCGAGCATCTTTGACGCCAAACTGTCGGCCCATACGGATGGGCTCAGCCAAGGTATCGCGGACTGGCGGGATGGGGATGGACAGGTGCGTCCCGTCCCGGTCCGCCTGAATTATCACGCGCTGTCGGCCGCCATGTTTCTTTGTGCCGCGTTCTGTGACGCCCCGTCTGCATTAGAGAAGCTTCAGGCGTGGCAGTCAGTAATCGGCGCGCGTGTGGATGACGTGGCTTCAGACCCGAAGCTGCGACAGCTCGAACAGGAAGTGAGGAAGTACGGCCTTCCGCAAAATCTCTACGTCCTGAACCTGTATGTGTTTATGTTCGAGCGGCTTGGCTGTGGAGAGGTCGGCGACCTGGAGCGCCTCGCAGACATTCGAATGCCCCAATTCGAGGAGGTGCCATTCTGCGCGTGGGACGCCCATACTAATCCGTTCGATTTCACGCACGTCCACCGCACCGTTCCGGTAGACGACGAGAGGGTTCTAATACACGTCAAACTGGCCCGGAGCTGGGAGGGGTACGCATATTCCGACTCAGAACAGGAGGCGGTTTTGAACGCGTTGCGACCTGTAATGGAGAGATGCGGCAGCAGATGAGCACCGCCAGTCCGGCAGGTCGAGCGACAGCGGCGGGTTCAGCGTCTGGAACGCGGGGTGGCCCGGCCGGTCTGCCGTCAGACTGGCCGGGTTGCGCCAGCAACACGATGACTCACCCTGCGTGCTCAATGGGCGGAACGCCTTCAGCTTTGAAGACGCATGTTGATTTTGAGACAGGAACATGACATCGAACGTCGATGGAGCGGCATCTCGTTGCTGACGCAACCCGGCCGGTTCTCGAACCGGCCGGGCCACCCTGCGTGGATTGCGGTCGGGTGGCACGCCCTGACGAAGGAAGGGCGTGGCCAAGCAGCGCGCGACGATCCCTCTGAACTCGCCACGCCCATCCCTTCGGTCTGAGCGTGCCACCCACGATTCGCATTTCCATACAAAACAAGAATCGGAGCGAAAACCGCCCCGATTGCTCTTCCCACCCCTCTCGACCTGAGCGAGGTTGGATGCTGGTTCGGGTTTTGAGCGGCGAATCTGCAGTACCGTCGCTCATGCTGGCCCGGGCAAGTCCAATTCGACGTGGTGCCCGGCCTTGTGTCGGTCCATGGCGTCGAGAGCAGATGACCAAACCTGGGGCCTGTACGGGCAAGAGCCGCCTAGCTTTTGACCCATACCGCCCCGGCGGCGGACGTCCACCTCACGC
>JACCRE010000007.1 GCA_013813775.1 Planctomycetaceae bacterium | reverse complement strand
CGTCGATGATCGAGATGTCGCGGGGATCGAGAAGCAGAGTTCCCTTCGCGCCGTTCGCCGCCGAAAGATCGACGGTTCCGCGGAAGTTCAGGCCCTCCTTTCCGGAGACCTCGACAAACCCGCCGTTGCCGGCAGCGTGCCCTCCACGGGCGATGACCGCTCCGGCGAACGCCGTGGCGACGTCGGCCCAGACGATGATCTTGCCGCCGTCGCCCGACCTGATCGCATCGGCCGAGAGAACGGCGCCCCGTCCCACGCTCGTGTACAACGCATTCAGAACATCGGAGTTCGACCCCTGGTAATCGCCGCCGACGAGAATCTCGCCGCCGCCGAGAGTTCCCGAGGCATCGATCTGTGCGGTCCCCGCCACGATCACACGGCCGCCCAGCATATGGGCTTCACCGCCGACTCCGCGCGACGAATGATCGGAGACGTCCACCGTGCCAGCGACCAGCAGTGTGCCGTCCTTGCCCGCGCTGAGTTCGACGAAACCGCCGTCGCTGTCGAGCGTGCCATCGCTGAAGAGAGTCGCTCGCGACTCCGCTTCAAACGTTAAATCGGCACCGCGACTCTGAATCGAGCCGTGAATGTCGATCTCGCCTGCACGGACCGAAAAGGCGCCGTCGGTGAAGCCGGCTGTACCACCGACGGAAATGTGGTCGTGCGAGTCGCCCTGCACCGCGACATCGAAGCGAAGATCACGGCCTAAATCGCCAATGTCGAGGTCCGTGCCTGATCCGCCAATGAAATCGAGTTCAAAGCGTTCCGTCGGTCGGTGCATGTCGAGGCGCAGCTCGCCCGTCTCAAGCCGCAGGCGTCCGTCGCTGGTTCCCTGCAACTCCGCTGTCTCGATCTGGCTAAGCTGCACGGTTCGCACAGCCGCATTGACGGCATCGTGAAGCTGCTCGACATCGCGATAAGTGATCGAAGTCGCGTCGGCGCTTGACGCACCATTTCCGCCGGGATGTAAGACGTGTGCGACCTCATCGGCGGCTCCTCGCAGTTCGATGATGTCGTTGCCGCCGGCGGGCTGGCTGCCGCCGTCGAAAGTGATCTTCGCAGCGGGCAGGTCGCCCGCACCGAAATGGAGCACAAAGCGGTCGGCGTCGCTGGAACCCTGAATGATCAACCCGTGCGGTCCGTCGATGCGTCCCGAGAAGACCTCGTGCCCGTCGACCGAGACACCGATCCCTTCGCCCGAGCGGTAGACGTGAAACGTGTCCGCCGCGCCGTCGTCCGCGAATGATCCCGCATCGATCACGGTGGCAAGATCATCGGCCTGCGCGGTCGCTGTCGCATCGATCGCCCCAAAGCCGGGATCTTGAGCGGGGATGAGGGGCGACGCGTTCAGAACTCGCCTCGGCTCAAGCCGAGTGACCTTCAGTCGAACCGAACGGGATCCACGTCGCGCGCGACGAATCCCCGAGTACGGTGCGAGGCTGCGGAGCCAGGATGCGAACAACATAGAGCGACTTTTCGGTAACTGCTGGTTCCGACGCTCGGCGAAGACGGCGAGGCCGGGGAAATCCGGCAGGCTGCATCGGGGAAGAACCGTATTATCATCGCGGCTGTCAGCACTGGTCAACGATTGTTCCGCGCTCTGCGATGTTTCACGCTGATTTCCGACAAGCGCGATTTCGCGTTGCGACCCGCCAGCGGTTTGGCGACAAGGCAGGAGGGGCAACCTGTGCCGTTTCAGGCGGTCGCGAGCCAGTTGCCGACTGTTCCATGCCGATGGATTAGACGCGACAGACCGTGTCGTATTGTTCCAAGGTGGGTCGACTCACGACGAGGATGACCAATGGCTGGTCGCATTCGACGCTGCAACACGCTTCGCACCGCGGGTCGTCGCTCGGCGGCCCTGCTCATCACGTTTGGCACCCTGACCGGCTCCGCCGCCGCTCAAACGCCCGAAAACCTCAAGTGGTGGAACGACGACGGCTCCGCCGGTTCCACGTCGGTCGAGTCTTCTCGAACCGCTGGCCGTGCCGCATCGGCGACCGTGCGCACGGCCGATCCGGCGGCTCGGCGAAGCGGTTCCGGTCCGTCGTCCGCCGAAGCCGGCAAGGCCGGCCTCAGGTGGTGGGAGACTCGGCAGGAGGCGAATGAACTGAATTGGTGGAAGGCGAAACGAGACGCGAAAACACTGGGCTGGTGGAATCAGGGTGACGCAGGCGTGAGCCAGGCCTCCGCCCAGCAAAGCCCGTTTGGACGGAAAGACGAGCGGCAACCACCCGCGGAGCAACCGCTGCCGCAAGCGCCTCTCGACGGACGTACGCCGGGTGCTGAAGGCATCGACTTCGATCCGTTCTCGGTCGTGCCGCCCCTAAAGCCGTTGACGCAGATCCAGGTCACGCTCGCCGCCGCGCCGCCGGCCGACTCGATCGCTGGAAACGACGAACCGGTCTTCACGGGCACGGCCGAAGAATACTTCGCGACCAAAGGCGGGGTCTTTCTGGCTCCGCGATCGTGGCCGCGGCGGACGCCCGAAGCGGCTGCGTATCAGTTCTACAGCCGGCCGCTGTGGTTTGAAGACGCGAACGTGGAGCGCTGCGGCGAGACGGTCGGCTGCCTGCAGCCGGTCGTTTCGGGAACTTACTTCTTCGCGAACACGCTGTTGTTGCCCTACCGGTTCGCGGCGGAGCCGCAATGCGAGGCCGTTCCGCAGAAGCCGTTCTGCCCGCCCGGCTGTCGGTACACGCACGCCCAGAACTATCTGCCGCCTTGGAGTCCCGCTGGTGTTGCCGCCGAAGCCGCAGCGGTGACCGGACTGGTCTTTCTGATTCCGTGAGCGACTCCTGCGTCACCGAGAGACGTAGTGGAGCGACTTGTCTGAAACGGTGGGCGACATGCCTTCGCGAAGGCGTAGGCATGTCGCGAGTTCGCATGCTTACGGCCATTCGGCCGAAAGCATGCCACCCTGCCGCCAAGAAAGAGGGGAGGCTGGGCACAGCCTCACAGCTCGAAGCGGAACGTTCGCCGCAGGAAGCGATAGACGCGGTCGAAGAGCCGTTCGGAGTCGGTCTCGATCTTCGCCAGTCCTGTGCCGCGAATTCTGAGCTTCGCGCCGTCTATTCCGTCGAGGCGAACTTTCACCTCGTAGACCGTCTCGGTCGGCCGGACGACGCCGTCGTCCGTTCGCCGCACCGGAAGCAACGACCCATCGGCGAGTTCGGGTGGCGCCGTCCGCAACGCATCCGTCGCGATCTCTTCGACGATGCCTTCGATCGGTTCGCCGGCCGTTTGCTCGAACTGCAAACGGACTCGTTGACCGGACTTCAGGAAGGCGATCGACCCTTCTTCGACGATCGCGACGGCCTCGATGCGGTTTGGATCGCCGACGAGGCAATAAAGCGTTCCGGGCTCCAGATGACAGCCAAGATTCCAGTCATCGAGTGGAGTTCCGGACCACGCGGAGAGATCGTCGTCCGTCTCCGTCACCGTTCGGATGGGCGGTGGGAGGATCGTGCCCGGCCGTGGTGAGCGAAGTGTGAGATCGGCGAGATCCTTCCGACGCCGTTCGAGCTGCAATGTCGCCGCTTGGGCCGCTTGAACCGTCGCCGGAATATGCGCTGCAAGCGCCGGGTCGGCGAGACGACGGCTTTCGAGCACGGCAATTTGCGCTGCGAGTTCCGCCACGCGCGATTCAAGCTGCACGACCTCGCTTTCGAGAGCCGCGTCGTCAAGCCGGCCGACGATCTGGTCGCGCGCCACGACTTCTCCCGCGGCGAC
This sequence comes from Planctomycetaceae bacterium, assembly GCA_013813775.1. Lineage (GTDB taxonomy): Bacteria > Planctomycetota > Planctomycetia > Planctomycetales > Planctomycetaceae > JACCRE01. Next base: position 6,734 of record JACCRE010000007.1, on the reverse strand, counting down.
CGACTTCACGACCGTTCCTCCGACCGAGACGAAGATCTGCGTTGCATCCTGTGGTCGCAGAATCGCCGCCGCCTCGATTCGATGGGGCAGTGGTATTAGCCCCGCGGCGAGTATCGCGGCGACGAGAAACACGAGCGTCAACAATGCACGCCGCCGTCGAGGTTGCGGCGCGATGGCCGCACCTGCGAGTGCCGTCGCCGGACCAGCGACAAGCCCGACGAGACACATAGCGGCGAGAACGTAACCCACCGGCGCGAGGCCCATCGGGCTTAGCAATGAAATGCACAGCCAGACGATCGCCGCCGTCACAAACGCCCGGTAGGCGGTCGATCCCAGCCCGTAGGCGATCAGCATGAGTTCCCGTGAATCGAGGGAAGGATCGATGTCATCTCGTCCGAAGAAGAGCCGCGACAGCGCCCCCCGCGCCTCAGCGGCGAGATTCGGTACTTCGACCAGGTCCGACAGAATGAAATACCCGTCGTAACGCAGCAGCGGGTTGCCGTTGAACAACAGCGTGTTCACCGAGCAGATCAGCATCACGTTGACGCAGAAGGCGTGGAAGAGTCCCGGTTCGCTCAACGCCCACGCGAACGTCGCCAGCGACGCCAACACCAGTTCGACTGCGATGCCGGCGCCCGCCACCGCGATGCGACGCCACTTTCCCGCGAACAGCCAGCTATCGGAGACATCGCAGTACAAACAAGGGGCGAACACGAGAAACATCACGCCCATCTCATGGCATTCGCCGCCGAACCGCAGACATGTCAGCCCGTGACCGATCTCGTGCAAGACCTTGACGGCTCCCATCGCCACGAAAAACAGGATCACGCCCTGCGCCGTGAAGAAGGTGCCGGCATTCGGAATCGATGTTAGGATGTCGTCGAACCGCAGGAGTGCCACGAGCGCGGCCGTTGCGACGGTCAAACCGGCAACGGCCAGCACGACGGGTGAGAAAACCCACCACAGGTAGTCGTAAAGCATCAGCAGGAAGCGAGTCGGGTCGATGCCGCGGATGCGAATCGCCAGGATTCCCGGCAACGCTCCCAGCCAGGCCCGGCGGCGCGCTCGTCCGCGACGTTCCCAAAGCTTTTCACCTTGCCCTGGCATGTCGGCGGTGATGAGGCCGTTGCGATAGAGGCCGGCGAGAAAGGCGCGAATCTGCTGTGCGTCGATGGCCAGACCGGGAAATCTGCGGTGGAACACGTCGAGCACGCGAGACATGCTCACGCGGTCGTCGAGCGTCCGTAGAATCTCGTACTCCTCCTCGCGCAAGTGGTAGTACGCCAACGAAACGGGATCCTTCACACACCAGTAGCGGCGCCCTTGGTAAGTCTGGGGCCGCGCGATGAGATCGCGTCTCGCGCGAACCCCGAGAGGGGAATCGTCTGCCGCGACCGCGCTCATTCCGGTTCTCCCGGCGAGCGTGCGGTCGCGTTTTCCTCCCCGACAGAGACGCCTGATCCGTCCGATGGAATGATCGTCATCTCGGCGTTGAGTCCGGGGCGCAAAGTGAGATCCTTGTTCTCGATCTCGGCCCGAACGAGCACTTGCCCGGTGGTGGGTTCGACTTCCGGGGCGACAAAAGTCAATCGGCCACGGAACGTCGTCTCGGAACGCCCCGGCAGATTCACGCGCAGCGACACCTCTGCACCTGTTGGGTCAGTCGCCAGTGCTGCGGCATCGACGAAGCCTTCCGCCCGCAAGACATCGAGACGAACGAGGCGCAACACATTCTCGCCCGGCTCGACCCATTCGCCGCGATGCTTGTAGTGCTCGATCACCCGTCCCCTGAGCGGCGAGAGCATCGTATGGCGTTCCAATCGCAGCTCGGCGAGTGCGAGTTCAGCTTCTTTGAGCTTGGCCGTGACCATTACGGTGGCGGCATCTCTTTCTGTCTGAAGGATCTGGGCCGTCGCGCGATCGAGTTCGAGTTGCAGGCGATCGACCTCGGCCTGAGGAACGGCGCCGCGAACCGCCTGCCGCGATCGTTCGGCACGCGCCAACTCGGCTTCCGCGACGACAAGCGACTTCCGAGCGATGCCGAGTTCGATGTTTTTATCCGCCTGACGTTTGGCGACTTCGACTTCAAGTGCCGCGCGATCTCGCCCGAGTCGGGCTTCGCGATCCTCGACTCGGGCGAGAAGCGCACCGGCCTCAACAAGTGCGCCTTCGTCAGAGGCGATCTCCGACAACACCCCCGGCTCCCGAGCCGGCACGTCGATGTCTTCGCTCAATCGCAGGTAGACCGACTGCACGGGAATCGGCTCCCCCGACCACGAAACTCCACAAAGGACAGCGAGTGCAATTGTCCAAAACGTGGTGCGGTGATTCGACGGCATGTGAAGCCTCGATTTTCAATTCGTCCCGAGACTCGGGATCAGGTTGGTCACGTCTTTGGATCAGAACAGGACGTGAGTTCGGATCGATTCGAAAAGATCGTGAAACCAGACGTAACCGATCGATCGGCGACCGCACCGAATCTTGCCGACGACCGTGCTGCCGGGCCGAAGATCACCAAGATCCGCGCGGTTCAGCCGGGCGGTGACCCTGACGCTCGGTTCCGTCCCATCATGCCGCTCGGTCGAGAGGGCGATCGTCTCGAGCGTTTCGTGGTGTGTGACCGCCGGATCGGTCGCGATCAAATAGTCGATCTTCAGCTCTTCAAACTCATCGTGGGCGTCGAGAACGTGTCCGATCCGCCGATCGGGCACGAAGAGTTCGAGCAGCCAGTCCCCTTCCGGCTGAGCCACGGTCAGCAAACGCTGGCCGCGGCGGACCGGGCGGCCGTCCAGCCGGTCCGCCGTCTCCCAGGTCAGAACGATACCGTCGATCGGGCTGACCACCGTCAGCGCGTCTCGCTCGCGTTCGAGAATCTGAAGTTGCTTCTCGAGGCCGGCGAGACGTTCTTCGATCTCTTTTTCCTCGCCGGCGAGTTGTCCCGAACGATTCACAGCACGATCCGCCGGACGACCCGATCCCGGTGCCGTCGTACGCGCGGCCTGCACTGAAATCAGGCGCTGCCGCGCCGTCCGCAAGTCGCCGAGAACCTGCTCGAGATCGAGGTCGAGCGACGGATCGGTGAGCACCAGCAACGCGTTGCCGACGGTCACGGCATGTCCGTGGCGGACATTTAATTCTCGCACGACTCCGTCGCGGGGCGCGAATACCTCGCGTTGAACTGCCGGCCGGAGCTGACCGCGAGCATCCACCGAAAACTCCGCAGGCCACAGGCAAAGTGCCGCAACTGCGGCTGCAAGAATGAAAGCAACGATCAACGTCCTCGGCAGGCTTCGCAAACGGGACGGACGCGATACTGCCCGTGTAACGCGGCCGATTGGCCCTGGAGTCGCGTGCACGGCGTTCGCGAGCGCCGATTGTGCGTGATCCGCGATCGCATCGATTCCTGGGCCGGTTGTCTGGGCTTCATCAAACCACTCGGCGACGAGAGTGCCGATTGGGCGACCGCGTGCATCGAGTGAATCGCTGAGAACGGCGATCTGCGCGCGTTTCACGCCGCTCGATGCCTGACAGGCATCCCAGGCGCGTGCCAGTCGAGGCGGAACGACACCGTCATTCTCCGTTCGGAGGCTCCAGCGCGACTGACCCGAAGCCACCGCCGCGGCGGCAAGCTCGCCGATGCAGACGACGGCGTCTGAACGCTTATCCGGAGCCTCGACGCCGCTGACGGCCGCGACTTTGCGGCCGCGCCCGACCGTCACGCTCAATCGGTCGCACCCCGTGACCAATCGGCCCTCGTTCACGATGGCGTAAGCCGTCGGACCCGTCTCGCGCGAGCGGTGAATGGCGGCGACGAACGCTTCCAGCCGCCGCCAGTGCAAGGCCTGGCGACGCAGCAGGTCGAGCTCGCGGCTCTCGAAGAATTCGCCAGCCAGTTCGGCGAAGGATCTCGCGACTTCCGTCAGCAGGCCGCGGTCGTCCGCGGCGTTCGCTCCCAGCGACAGTTCGAGGACGCGTCCAGCCGACGTCGGTGAGACGACGATCCAGTCGCTCGAATCGTTGATCGGGCCGCCGGCGTCGATGCGACCGCCTGGCGAGATCCAGAGGATGCGATGCTTCGCGCTCGCAGCGTCGGCGAACGTCGTGCGTGCCTCCAGAGCGGCGGTGCAAGAGCCGACGACGCTGTCCTCGTGCCAGTTGCCTTCCGGGCCACGCCTCCATAAGGCGGCGCCCGATGCGACCGCGGCGCGCGAAGCCGCTTCGAGCAGCCTGGCGGAAAAACAGGACGGTTCGATCGGCGTGTCGCGAAGCGCAGCCGTCTGATCGAGCAACGCTTCGAGCTCGTCGATGCGCGTATCGGTGTGTCGGTTCGGTGCGTGCCGCTGGATGTCCATCCGCTTCCGCCCGCCCGACCTTGATGGTGGATCGCGACCGATCTCGCTGGAAATGTTTCAGTTCATTATCCAGCCGGCTTCGCTCAGCCGCAACGGCCCTACGGCCACAAGTCGCTCGTACCCCAACGTCTCGCGTCGCAACCGACCCGCGCCGTCGACGCGATTTTTGCGGGGTGTAACGGAATTACCTGTTCGACTGAGAATGCCGCGGACGATGAATGTAACCGATGTGACGCTTGCGCGAGGAAGGCGGCAGCCGCACAGATCGCGGGCCGCATGCAGGAGGCCGGGAGGGGGCGCCGATGATCCTGAACGATTGGCTGAAGCGACTCGGCATGAGTCGGAACGCACGGCCGATGATCGGCAGTCGTGGCATCGCGTTGACCGCCGCGGCCGCGACGGCGCTCGCCGCTGGTTGCACCACCGCCGATGCCTGGCGGCTCTTCAATGACAACAGAACGACCGGCGAAGCCCATATCGAAGCCGACGCGCGGATTCCCTACGCGCCGCCCGTCACCACGGTCATGCCCGACGATCCGTCGCCGTCGATCGCGCCTCCGCCACTGACGGTCCGCCGGCTCGACCAGGTCGAGTACCGCGAAATCAGTCTCGACGACTCGGTGCGGTACGCGCTGGCGAACTCGAAGGTTATGCGCGAACTCGGCACCACGATTCTGCGATCGCCTGAAGCCGTCGAGACTCGCTTCATCACGGCGTCACAATACACCGACCCCCAATTCGGCCCCGAAGCCGCGCTCGCCGCCTTCGACGCCGAGTTCGCGACCCGGGCCTTCTTCGAGAACAACGACCGCGTCTTCAACAACCGGTTTCAAGGCGGCGGCACCTTCGAGTTCCAGCAGGATCTGCACGTTTACGAAGCCGAGATCCGCAAGCGTGCCGCCACCGGCACCGCGTTCGCCTTGCGGAACACGACGCAGTACGATGCCAACAACGCGCCGGCCAACCTGTTCGACAGCGCCTGGTGGAACATCCTGGAAGGCGAGATCCGCCACCCGTTGTTGCAGGGCGGCGGACTTGAGTTCAACAGGATCGCCGGTCCCGACGCCGTGCCCGGCGTCTACCGCGGCGTCGTCGTCGCCCGCGTCAACAACGAGATCTCGCAGACCGACTTCGAGATCGGGCTGCGCGACTTCGTCAGCGACGTGTCGAACGCCTACTGGGAACTCTACTACGCCTACCGCGTGCTCGACGCTCGCAAGCAAGCCCGCGACGAAGCCTACGATGTCCTACAGAAGTTCGAGGCCCGGGCCAACGAAGGCGGCGTCGGCACCGATCGGGTTGCCTTGGCTCGCGAGCAGTACTTTCGGTTCCAGCGTGAAGTCGAGGAAGCGCTTTCCGGCCGACCCTTGCCGGGAACGCAGACCGATCCAGGCGGCGGAGCCCTGCGCGGTACCGGCGGCGTGCTCGTTGCCGAGCGGCGATTACGCCTGCTGATGGGCTGGCCAATCAACGACCAGTGCCTGCTGCGCCCTGCCACCGAACCGCTGATGGCCGACGTGCAGTTCGACTGGCCCAGCATCGTCGGTGAAGCGACGATGCGTCGCACCGAACTGCGGCGACAAAAGCTGCTCGTCAAGCGTCGCGAATTGGAACTCACCGCCGCCAAGAATTTTCTCTCTCCGCGCTTGGACGCACTTGCGCAGTATCGCGTCCGCGGCTTCGGCGATGATCTTTCGGGACCGGGCGACCCGCGTTTCAACAACGCGCTCGACACATTTTCTTCGGGCGATTTCCAGGAGTGGCAACTCGGCGTCGAGCTCTCGGTGCCGCTCGGTTTCCGCCGCGGACATGCCGCCGTGCAGAATGCCGAACTGCTCGTGGCTCGCGAACGGGCCGTGCTGCACGAGCAGGAACGCCGTGTCGTGCATGACCTGAGCAACGCGATCGCCGAGAAAGATCGCGCCTATCTGGCTGCCGTCACGTCGCTCGAGCGGTTGAAGGCGTCGGACACGCTCTTGCGATCATTGCAGCAGGAAGAGGAACAAGGTCGCGGCGGAGCCGGCGAAGGGGCCGTCAATCTCGATCGACTGCTCGACGCCCAGCGCCGCGTCGCCGAGGCCGAGACCGAGTACTACCTCGCCATGACCGCCTACGAGGTCGCGCTCAAGAACATCGCCTTCGAGAAAGGCTCGCTGCTCGACTACCACGATGTCTACGTGTCCGGCGGCGAGGAAAGCCGGTCGGTCCAGCAGGGTGGAGCCTTTGCGACTCCGCCGGGAGTGCCGTCAGACATTCTGCCTCCGACGCCGGCCCCAGTTCCCATGCCGGAACCGCGCGGAGAAGGCTTCGACGCTAGTGCGTCCCACCCTTACGTGTAGCGGTAGCCGCAGTGCCGGAGGTAGCTGCGGCATTCGTGTTCGG
>JACCRE010000339.1 GCA_013813775.1 Planctomycetaceae bacterium | reverse complement strand
GACAAAGCCGTCACTGCCCTGAAGCGGCTCATGAATCCGATCCCCCTCTCCCTGGGGAGAGGGGACAGGGGTGAGGGGATGCCTTGCCGCTTCATCCCCGTCTTTTTCAGGGCTCGACGACCGTCTCAAAAGCCGGCGCAAGCGACATGGGACGTCGACCTCGCCCCTCACCCCCGGCCCCTCTCCCTGGGGAGAGGGGAGCTTTGTCAGAGCCGCTAAGTCGGCGGGGCTTTGCCCACCAGCACGCAAAGAAAACGTTCGACTCATCTTCTCGACTTGGCTTGTTGGCTTGGTGGACGCAGCCCTCCCGACATCTCACGCCACGAAAACGCATTTCGATACAAAACAACAATCCGAGTGAAAACCGCCCCGATTGCTCTTCCCAACCCCTTGTACCTGGGCGAGGTTGGTGGGTGTTCGGGAGTGAGCGGCGAATCTGCAGTACCGCCCTTCATGCGTGCCCGGATGAGTCTGTGCGGCGATGACGGCCGGCCTTGCGTCGGTCCATGGCGTCGAGAGCAGATGACCAAACCCGGGGCCTTTGTCGGCAAGAGCGCTTTTTGCTCGAGAGCGGCATCCCCCGGCGGCGGACGTCCACCTCACGCGACGAGGCGGTGCCTTAAAAGGCACCAATTCGGGCACCCCCATGGCGGTGTCGATCGGCAAGGGCCGGTGGCGTCGCGTCGCACAGGCGGAGGAGCGCGCTCCTCTCTTTCCTTCGGGAGGAAAGAGAAAGAGAGAAAGAGAGAACGGAAAGAAGGGAGGAAGGAGACAAGAGAGGATTCAGGAGACAAAAGAAAAGCATGTTGAAAAATGACGGCGAATCGCTGTCAAAAACTTCGGCCTACGCGTGTTTCTGAGCGGATTCCGCCGTCGGTTCATCGTTCGCGATCAGCCCTTCGCGAAGCGATTCCGGTGCCGCATCGCCGAAGTGTCTTTTCCAAGACGCCCCACATCGAGCTCGGGACCGTCTGGCTCACCGACATATCTTGCGAACCTCGCGGCGACTGCATGTGTCCGTCCGACTGCCGCTTGACCGCCTCACCGGGCGCAGCTAGCATCATTTCACCATGAACCGTTCGGCCCTCCTGCTACCGACCTTGCTGCTAGGCCTTACCGCCTAGGTTTCGGGGCAGCTCCGTCCGAACGGAGACCGCACAGCGCGAATCTCAGCCCTGAAGCCTTATGGCTTCAGGGCTGTTTTCGTTGGTGGTCGGGTGTCTGGTCGTCTGGTGGCGCCGAACCGCGAGACCACCAGACACAAGGCAACCAGACCACCAGACACTTCGCTCCGAAGGAGCCTCCTCATGACCGACGCGATCACGATCTTCGACACCACGCTCCGGGACGGCGAGCAGTCGCCCGGATGCAGCATGAACACGCAGGAAAAGCTGCAAGTCGCCGAGGCGCTCGTCGAACTGGGCGTCGACGTCATCGAAGCGGGCTTTCCGATCGCCTCGCCGGGCGACTTCGAGGCCGTCCAGCGGATCGCACAGCGTTTCGGCGATCGCACCACGATCTGCGGTCTCGCCCGGTGCCGCACCGAAGACATCGACCGGGCCTGGGAGGCGCTCAAAGACGCCGCCAACGTCCGCATTCACATTTTCCTCGCGACGAGTGCCATCCACCGCGAGTTCAAGCTCAAGATGGGTAAGGAAGAGATCGTCCGGCGGGCCATTGAGGGCGTGAAACGCGGTAAAGAGTATTGCGACGACATCGAGTTCAGCCCTGAAGACGCCGCCCGCACCGAGCTTGATTTCCTGTGCGAGGTCGTCGAGAAGGCGATCGACGCCGGCGCCACCACGGTCAACATTCCCGATACCGTCGGCTACGCCACGCCGGCTCAATACCGCAAGGTCTTCGAGCACTTGAGGGCCAACGTGCCGAACATCGGCAAGGCCGTGCTCAGCACGCACTGCCATAACGACCTCGGCCTTGCGGTCGCCAACAGCCTCGCTGCGGTCGAAGGTGGGGCGCGGCAGATCGAATGCACGATCAACGGCCTGGGCGAACGGGCCGGCAACGCGGCGCTCGAGGAGATCGTGATGGCTCTCCGGACGCGGGCGGACTACTACGGCGTCGAGACGAAGATCAACACGCCGCGGCTGTATCCGACGAGCCATCTCGTGAGCGGCATCACGGGCATGAAGGTGCAGCGGAACAAAGCGATCGTCGGCCAGAACGCCTTCGCCCACGAGGCCGGCATCCATCAGCACGGCATGCTCCAGGAACGCACGACCTACGAGATCATGCGGCCCGAGGACGTCGGCTACGTCGGCAACAACCTCGTGCTCGGCAAGCACAGCGGCCGGCACGCCTTCCGCGACCGCATCAAGCAACTCAATCTTTCGATCGACGAAGACACGTTCGCGCGCGTCTTCGACGACTTCATTTCTCTCGCCGACAAGAAGAAAGAGGTTTACGACAGCGACATCGTGGCCCTCGTCGAGAATCGCATCGGCGAGACGTCGGACCGCTGGCAGATCGTCGGCTTCCACACGTCCGCCGGCACGGGTCTCGTGCCGACGGCGACCGTGCAGCTCAAGGACGACAAGGGCGAGGTGCACTGCGACGCCGCGACCGGCGACGGCCCGATCGACGCCGTCTTCAACACGCTCGAACGCATCATCGGCATCGAGGCCCGTCTCGATGACTTCCAGGTCCGCAGCGTCTCGCGTGGCAAGGACGCTCTGGGCGAAGTGACGGTGGCGATCTCGGCGCTCGGTCGAACCTATCACGGCAAGGGCGTGAGCACCGACATCATCGAAGCCGGCTGCCGGGCGTATCTGAAGGCGCTCAACGCCGCTGAGGCCGATCGGCAGGCGAACCGGCCCGCTCAGCCGGCCGTGGTGCCGCAAGGCGTATGACTCGCACTCTTTGATCTGAACGAAACGCCCGCCGGCCGTAGCCGGTGGGCGTTTCGTCGCTTACAGTTCCTCATGCAACCCGCCCGACGAACGCTCAGCGGACGATGGCTCGTCGCAGGCATGATCGGGTTCGGTCTGCTGCTGACGGCGGGCCTGTATACCTACTGGACGCTTTACACGGCTCCCTTTCAGCACATCATGCAGTCCTTGGCCGAGAGGTATCCCGGCTCGGCACCACGGGTCGATGGCGGCAAGCCACGGCTGGATCGTCCCGGCGAAACGACGCTGCGCATCGTGATGAAGTCTGAGTTCGATCCCGAGACAAGTCCAGCGGCCGATTCCTTCGCGCGCGATGTCGCGGCGTTCGTGGCCGAGACGAGCGACCTGAAAGGCTACGATGCTGTGGAAGTGCATCTGTTCCACGGTGAGCCTGAAGAGCATGTGTCACAACATGCGGTGCGGGTGAGTGTTGCGGAGTTGGATGCGAACACGAACGGCGACGACCGTGAACGGTGACAAAGCGACGAGCGAAGAGGTCTGGTATCGCGACGGGCTGCGATTCCGCTGCACGCAATGCGGCAATTGCTGCACCGGCGCCCCCGGCGCCGTCTGGGTGACGGACGACGAGATCCAGACGATCGCCGAGCACACCGGCAAGTCGATCGGCGAGATGCGGCTTTTCCACACACGCCCGATCGGCAACCGCGTGTCGCTCACCGAGTTCGCGAACGGCGACTGCACGTTCTTCGATGGTGCGACACGACGCTGCACGATTTACTCCGTCCGACCGTCGCAGTGCCGCACGTGGCCTTTCTGGGCGGGCAACGTGGAGACTCCTGAAGCATGGACGCAAACTCAGGTCGATTGTCCTGGCGCGGGACGAGGCGATTTCGTTCCGGCGGACGAGATTTTGCGACGCCTCTCTTGACGAACATCCTGCGGCGCGAATCGTGCTGAATGCCGAAGGCGTGAAATCGCTTGACTTTATGACTTACACCGCCGTAGAACGGTAGGTCGCTTTTTCGCAGAGCGTCGCCGCCAGAGTCCGGGCCACGGATCGTGCCCGGCACGGGAGAAACGCATCGTGACCAAGAAAGAGATCGTCAAGACGATTTCCGAGGATATGCAGCTCACGCAGCTGAAGACCAAGGAGATCGTTCAGAAGACCTTTGACGCGATCGTCGAGACTTTGGTCACCGAGCATCGCATCGAACTACGCAACTTCGGCGTTTTTGAGGTGAAGAAGCGAGCGGCCCGAAAGGCGCGGAATCCGCGAACCGGCGAGCGCGTCGATGTCGGCGAGAAGTACGTCGTCACGTTCAAGCCCGGCAAAGAGATGGAAGAGCGCGTGCGCCAGCTCGAACAGGCCGAAGCCGAAGGCCGGCCGCTGCCGCCACGCAATCCCTCCATCCCGACGACCTCGTTCGACGACGAACCGGGCGAACCTTCGGGCGCGGGCTATTCTCGGCCGGCGTCCGCGCCGCCGCCCGCCGTCTCCGCACCGACTCCGTCTTCCGAAACCGAGCGTCGGGAAACGACTTCCGGCGATAGCGGCGTCCCGCGGGAGCCTGCCCCTTCGTGGAGTTCCTCCTACGTGCCGGGCCGCGCCGACTGATCGGCGTAATCGCTCCAGATTGAAAAAACGTTACGGTCGCGACGGTTTGGCTGTAGCGATCTTCCCTTCTTTGCCGATCGACAACACTGGGCACCAGCCCCGGCGTGTTCGGCCCGCGATCGGGCCGGCGGCGGATTCTCGTCGCCTCGCCGAGTCGATTTTCAGGCACGGACAGACGATGCCCGGCGGCAGCGCCGGCGACTTCGGCACAGGCTCGACCGTTCGGTCGGGCCGGCCGCGTCACCAGGGAGGAGATCATGCGGAAGATCGTTGTGACCGGCCTGCTCTGTGCGACAACCGCGATCCAGATCGGCTGCGTGCTGCCGATTTACGACACGCAGCGTGACGAACGCACGCGGCAGTTGATTTACACCTCGGAAAACCTGCGCCACATTCCGCGCATCTGGGAACGCATCTGGTTCCTCGATATGCCCGATATGGCAACGCCGTATCGAACTCACGGCGGGATCATCTGAGGCGGAAGTATCTGGTGCCTGAAGTGTCTGGTGAGAACCACCTCGACATCACCAGACACCAGACACTTCGTTACTACCGGTCCCCCGCACTTCGCTGATAGGATACGGCGACACGAATCGCCCTCCTTCAGATGTCGTACGGACCCGTGAGTCGGCTTGCCGTTCAACTTAATCGCCTGCGGCTCGCGAACCCGATCCTCGTGGCATCCGGCACGTTCGGTTACGCCCGCGAAATGGCGGCGTACATCGACTTTCGGCAACTCGGCGGCGTGATCCCCAAAACGGTCACGCCGCTGCCGCGGCTGGGGAACCCCCCGCCGCGCACGGTCGAAACGCCGTCGGGAATGCTGAACTCGATCGGCCTCGACAACGACGGCCTCGATGCGTTCATCGAGAAGCATCTGCCGTATCTGCTGTCGCTCGGCACGGCGGTGATCGTCAACATCGCCGGCAAAGACGAAGACGAATTCGTCGCGATGGCGAAGCGTCTCGACGAGTTCGAGGAGCTTTCGGCGCTGGAGCTGAACGTCTCGTGCCCGAACGTGACCGGCGGCGTCGATTACGGGACCGATCCCGCGAAGACCGAGGCGGTCGTGCGGGCCGTGCGTGACACCTGCGAGCTGCCGATCATCGCCAAGCTGACGCCGAACGTGGCCAACGTTCCCGAAATCGCGGCGGCCGCCGCTGCCGGCGGCGCCGATGCCGTTTCGCTCATCAACACTGTGCAGGGCATGGCGGTTGACTGGCGAAGACGACGACCTGTGCTAGGCAACGGCATTGGCGGATTGTCCGGCCCTGCGATCAAGCCGGTCGCCCTGCGGATCGTTTGGCAGGTGGCGAAGGCGGTGAAGATTCCCATCATCGGCGTCGGAGGCATCCAGAGCCTCGACGACGTGATGGAGTTCATCGTGGCCGGCGCGACCGCCGTGCAGATCGGCACGGCGAACTTCTACGACCCCGGTCTCGCCGGCCGGCTCGTGGCCGAGCTGGAACGGATCGTGGAGGGCGAGGGCGTCGAATGCGTGGCGGACCTGGTGGGGACACTCAGCTTACCCTCACCTTCATGCCACTTCCAAGATGTGGCTTCGATATAATGGGGTTGGATCCTTATCGACAGGTATCAAGTCAACGATCGGAACCGCAATGAGCGTCTCGAAAAAACACTCGCAGCAGCGGATGATTCTATCGGCTAAAGGTAAGCCGAAGAGCTTTTCAAAGAAGGCCGCGAGGACGGTGATCAAGACGCTGAAAGTACGCCGCGCCGCAGCCGTGAAGAAACACCGATGATCTCCTTCAGGCGCCGGCATGAGCAACGAACGCTATGGCAGCGATGTTTTCATCAACTGCCCCTTCGACGCAAAGTACGCACCGATTTTTCAAGCAGTAGTCTTTTGCATCTTTGAGTGCGGATTTCGCGCCAGATGCGCTCTTGAGATTGACGACTCCGGCCAGGTCCGGCTCGAAAGGATCGTGGCCATCATTCGCGATTGCCGTTTGGGCATCCACGATCTCTCTCGCACAGAAAGTGACGCCGCGACAGGCCTGCCGAGGTTCAACATGCCGCTGGAACTCGGCTTGTTCTTGGCTGCGAAGTGGTTTGGCAGCGGTAAGCAGCGAGACAAGGTATGCCTGATTTTGGATCGAGAACCTTACAGATATCAGGCATTCATTTCAGACATCGCCGGTCAAGACATCCGCGATCATCACGACGAACCCACCCGAGTGATCGCAGCCATTCGACGCTGGTTGCGACCACTGGTAAAGGATCGGCCGCTGCCGGGCGAAACGGCGATCAATGCGCGCTACGACCTGTTCCGGTCGGAATTGCCGGAGATGTGTCGAGAGCTCAAACTGACGAACGCCGAGATTACATTTATCGACCTGACTCACCTCGTTGAGGAGTGGTTGCGGGTCAATGGCTGATCCTAGCAGGTAGTGGCAGAACCGGGATCAAATGAACGCTCTCTCCGGCATCCAGCCCACCGGCCGCCCCCATTGGGGCAATTACTTCGGGGCGATCCGGCAATACATCGCGCTGCAGGATCATCCGCAGCGGCGGCAAGCCTTCTACTTCATCGCCGATCTACATGCGCTGACGACCGTCCGCGGCACGCCGCAGGTGTTGCGCAATAATGTGCGTGACGCCGCGCTCGACCTGTTGGCCCTGGGTCTCGATCCGACGAAGGCGACGCTGTTCCGGCAGAGCGACGTGCCGCAGGTCACGGAACTGACCTGGGTGCTGATGACGATCACTCAGATGCACCTGCTCGAAAAGTGCCACGCCTACAAAGACAAGCGCGAGAAAGGCATCCCCGCCGATGCCGGCCTCTTCACCTACCCGGTGCTGATGGCCGCCGACATCCTGGCGTACGACAGCGATCTGGTGCCGGTCGGCGTCGATCAGGTCCAGCACGTCGAGGTCACGCGCGACATCGCACAACGCTTCAACGGCATGTACGGCGAGACGCTGCGACTGCCGGAGGCCTACGTTCTTGGGACGGCCGCCAAGGTCGTCGGCACCGACGGCGAGAAGATGTCGAAGAGCTACGGGAACACGATCGAGATCTTCGAGGAGCCGAAGAAGCTGCGGAAGAAGATCAACGGCATCAAGACCGACAGCACCCCCGTCGAGGAGCCGAAGAACCCCGATGCCGACAGCGTCTTCACCCTCTATAAGCTCTTCGCATCGCCCGAGGAGCAAGAGGCGCTCGCGGCGCGGTATCGTGCCGGTGGCATGGGCTACGGCGAAGCGAAATCGGCGCTCTATGAGGCGGCCATGAGCCACTTCGGCGAAGCTCGCGAACGTCGCGAGGCGCTTGCGGCCGATCCGGGAACGCTTGAGGACATCCTCCAAGCCGGGGCGGCGAAGGCCCGAGCCAAGGCTCAGGAAGTCGTCGATCGAGTTCGGCGCGCCGTCGGGCTATCGTCGGGCTGAATCGCGATGAACGAGAACACCACCGGCAGCCCAGATACTGCGGCGCCGCTCAGCGGTGCAAAGGCTGCGGCGACCATCGTTTTCGGGCTGATCGCAATCATCTTGCTGGCCGCCGCGATGCCGGCCCGCGTCAAGCTGCTCGGGCTGTTTCCCGTCGCGTTCGCCGCGCTCATCGGCTACGTCTTCGGCCGGGTGGCGATGCTCGCCGGGCTGCGTCGGCGAGGGGTGCTCGTGCCGTTGACGACGATCGTGGTCGCGGCGGGACTCGCCGGTTACTACACCGAATCGTTCCGACGCTGGCGAGCCGAACGCGAGCAGTACTACGCCGATCACATCGGCCGGCAGCCGGGCGGAAAGCAGATTTTACAGCGTCTTCAGGGCAACATGCTCTCGGCCGATCCGCTCATGCGGCAGTTCGACGATCCATACCGCTCGCTTCTGTATCCGAGCTTTACGGAGTACCTCGATCAGAGGGTTGCATCGCTTCGCATCGCGGGTCGGAACATCCGCGTGGCGTCGCCTTGGCCATTGGTGCTGTTCGCGGCCGAACTGATGATCGGCACCGTCGCCGGACTGTCGGCTTCGCTCGCCGCTTCGCGACGATCTCGCACGCCGACTACAGGCAAGGTGACGGCGTGATCGTCGGGCTTGGCACAGACATCGTTGAGATCGAACGTATCGCCTCGATGATCGAACGGCATGGCGCAGCGTTCCTGGATCGCATTTTCACTCCCGCCGAGCGAGAGTATTGCGGCTCCAAGAAGCACGCTGCTCAGCATTACGCCGGCCGCTGGGCGGTGAAAGAAGCCGCGATGAAAGCCCTCGGCACCGGCTTCATCACCGGCATCCACTGGCACGACTTCGAAGTGCTTCCGCAGCGATCGGGGGCGCCGAAACTGACTCTCTCCGGCGGCGCCGCCGAACATGCGAAGTCGCTCGGGATCTACGAGATGCTCGTTACGATGTCGCACTGCAAAGCCTACGCAACGGCGACGGCGATCGGAGTGCGAAAGAGCGGCGACGAAGAGCACGTCACCGCGACGACGCCAAGCAGGCTCTAAAAGGTTCCGCTCGATCAATCTCACTTGGCGTCCTTGGCGACTTGGCGGTTTTTCACTCATCACACCTTGTCTTTCGGCAACCAGCGTTCGACGGCCGGTGGATCGTGTCGTCGCAGTCGATCGAGCAGATCGTTTGGTCTCTCAGCAACGTGATAGAGCTCGCGGTACTTCGGTCGGATGAAGCCGTCGGCAAAGCTGCGATCGAGGAAGCTCAGCAGGTCGTCGAAGTAACCGGCGACGTTGAGGATGCCGATCGGCTTCGCATGGATGCCGAGCTGCGCCCAGGTGATCGTCTCGAAGAGTTCCTCGAACGTGCCGAAGCCGCCGGGTAGGGCGACGAAGGCGTCGGCGAGATCGGCCATCAGCGCCTTGCGGGCGTGCATGTCGGGCACGAGCCGCATGTCGGCGACGCCGGGGTGCAGCAGCTCCTTCACGGCGAGCAGTTCGGGGATCACGCCGACGACGTGCCCTCCCGCCGACAAGACGGCATCGGCGAGCACCCCCATCATGCCCACGCTGCCGCCGCCGTAGACGAGCTCGATATGCTCATCGACCAGCAATCGGCCGAGCGATTCGGCCGCGGCGAGATAGTCCGCCCGATCTCCAACTCTCGAGCCGCAATACACGCAGATCCGCCGCATCGACATGCCTTTGGACCGAGATGAACCGAAACTCACCCGGGTTTCGCCGCCATCCGTAAAGCCGAATTGACGCGGGACACCACGAGGCATGTAGTATCCGCTGTTCTCCAAGCGTGTCGAGTTCTCGGGCGATCGGTCCGAGTCGCTCAACTCGGCGTCGTAAACGCCGTTCCGAGCGGCGACCGCCGGGAAGCTCTTCCGAGCGGTTCAGGTCGCTCGCTGACGGTTGCGGCTCTGTTCTGAAACGTCACATGCCGACTGTCAACCGCGACAACCGACTGATCTCACGCCGCTGGACGTGGTTCGCCGCGATCCTCACCGTACTGACGGCGCAAGTCGGTGTTCTGCGACTTGAGGGTCGCGACTGGTGGTGCGAATGCGGGCGATGGTTTCTCTGGACCTCCGACGCCTGGGGATCGCATACCTCGCAGCATTTCGCCGATCCTTATAGCCTGACGCACGCCCTGCACGGCTTCATTTTCTGCTGGGTGCTGGCGTGGCTGTGGCCGCGGCTTTCGCTGTGGCGGATGACGTTCTATGCGATGGCCATCGAAGCGGTCTGGGAAGTCATCGAGAACTCGCAGTTCGTGATCGACCGCTATCGCGACGCGACGGCGGCGCTCGGTTACGTCGGCGACACGATCGGCAACTCGCTCGGCGACTCGCTGTTCTGCCTCGCAGGATTTCTGCTGGCGTATCGCATCGGCTGGCGCTGGTCGGCGGCGATCTTCGTCGCCGTGGAAGCCATTCTGCTCGTCACGATTCGCGACAGCCTGTTGCTGAACGTCGTGATGCTGCTCGCTCCGCTCGACGTCATTCGAGACTGGCAGATGGGGCACGGGTGACCGCTCCTTGACGACCCCGTTCCGGACAGGATAATGTACGACATGGATGCCATCAGCTACACCGCCGCTCGCGAAAACCTGGCCTCGACGATGGACAAGGTTTGCAACGACCATGCACCGGTCGTCATCACTCGAAAACGTGATCAGTCGGTCGTCATGCTGTCGCTCGAGGATTATCAATCACTCGAAGAGACGGCGTACCTTTTGCGAAGCCCCGCCAACGCCCGACGTCTGCTTGAAGCCATTCATGCCTTGGAGAACGGCAAAGGCGGCGTCCACAAGATCGATCTCGATGAATGAAGATCGTGTTTGCGGAACAGGCCTGGGAGGATTATCTCTACTGGCAGGAGACTGACCGCAAGACGGTCACGCGGATCAATCAATTGATCAAAGACATCCTTCGCAGTCCGCACACGGGCATCGGCAAGCCCGAGCCTTTGAAGCACGCGTTTCGCGGGTACTGGTCTCGCCGAATCGATGCGGAACATCGGATCGTCTATCGCGTGACCGACGCCGGCCTGATGATCGCGCAATTACGATATCACTATTGATGGGTCAAAGAGTGATGGGTCGAAGAGCGTGAGAGCGCCGTCGTCGCCGATGAGGTTTTACGCACCACCCTTCGTCCGTACCACCACTTCCCCGTTCGTGCGTTCGATCTGATGTGCTGAATCGAACATCACCCCGTGCCGGCGGAGCATCCACAACTCGGGCAGGATCTCAGACACAGCCACGCCGTCGTCGAAGACCCGCACCATCGAGCTTTCGGAGACGACGACGGCCACCGTGTCGGTCCGACGCGAGATCGATGCCCCGGCCATGTGCCGGCTGCCGAGGCCCAGCGAGATCGACACGCCTTCCGACAGCACGTCGATGTAACTCGCCGCCGACACGACGACGCCCGCGTTCGAGATCACGAACGCCCCGTCGAGCTGCGCGAGTTCCTTCACCGTCTCGCGCACGTCGGGCAGCGTGATGAGCTTCTTCTCATCCGGGTGGCCGAAGAGCGGATCGAGAATCAACGGGCGTGAATGCGCGATGACGTTGTCCGCATCGCCGACGGTGATCAACGTGCCGATCTTCCGTCCCTCGCGTCCTTCGCGAGCGATCTCGACGGCGAGATACAGCACGCTTTCGAGCACTTCGACATTGATCCCCCGCCGCTCGGGGCAACAAATGTCGGCGAAAATCTCTGAAACCACGGGCGAAGTCCTGCTGTGAATCGACGAGGCTGAAAGAGCGGCATGACATTCTAGCAGAACGACGGGCGGACCGCGGGCGCCGGCTCGCGGGTCGGGCGTTTGATGCGACGGGTTTGCGAGTCGCCGTCGCGGCGGTCCCGCCTTCACGTTCGCGACCCACAGGCCATAATGCGTGACCGTGCCGTCGCGCCGGCGGCTTGCCATCTCCCACATGATCCAACCCTGAGATCGGAGCGGCGTCCGCGGCAGGATCTTTGCGCGGAACGCCGAATCATGGCCGACGACACTCTCGAAGCCGCCTTCCCGCGATTGAATGCGAAGCAGATGCGGTGCGTCGCCGAGTTCGCGGAGCCCGTCGAGTTCGCGGATGGCGAGATCCTGTTCGACGTCGGCCAGCCGAACGTGCCTCTCTACGTCGTCGAGGCCGGCGAGATCGAAATCTTCGAGTGCTCGACGGGAACGCGCCGACTCGTGACCTCGCATGCCCCCGGCGCGTTCACCGGCGACGTCGACATGCTCACCGGACGGCCGGTCGTCGTCTCGGCCGTCGCCAAAGGGCGCTGCCGCGTCTACCGCGTTCCCTCCGAACGCATCCGACGCCTCCTGAACGAGATTCCCGATCTTAGCGACATGCTGCTCGATGCTTTTCAGACGCGACGACGGCTGTTGGAGCGATCGGGATTTCTCGGCGTTCGCGTCGTCGGAGCCGCGCGATCCAAAGAGACGATGCGGCTGCGCGAGTTCTTCTATCGGAACCACGTTCCGCACACGTTTTTCGACGTCGCCGAACCTTCCGGGCAAGAACAGCTTCGCGAGCTTGGAATCGCCGAGGACGAAACACCCGCCCTCGCTTGCCGCAAGGCGATCGTCAAGCAGCCGTCGCTCGCCAAGGTCGCTGAATGCCTCGGAATCTCGCGCGACGTCGACGACAAGCTTTACGATCTGCTGATCATCGGCGCGGGGCCTTCGGGGCTCGCCGCCGCCGTGTACGGCGCATCGGAAGGACTCTCCACGCTCGTCGTCGATAGCGTCGGACCGGGCGGACAGGCCGGCAGCAGCTCGAAAATCGAAAACTTCATCGGCTTTCCCGCGGGAATCAGCGGGGCCGACCTCGCCAACCGCGGATACTTGCAGGCTCTGAAATTCGGCGCTCAGTTCAGCGCACCGACCTCGGTTCGCGCGATCGAACGGAACGGCGACCCGGAGCTGCACGCACGACTCTGTTCCGGCCAGACCGCGAAGGCGAAGTGCATTCTCGTCGCCAGCGGCGTGTCATACCGGCAACTCGACATCGAGGGCATGCGAGAGCTTGAAGGGGCGGGCGTGTATTACGCCGCGACGACCGTCGAGGCTCGTGTCTGCCGCAATTCGACCGCGGTGGTCGTCGGCGGCGGCAACTCGGCGGGCCAGGCCGCGATGTTTCTGGCACAGACGGCGAAACGCGTGCTGCTCGTCATCCGCGGCGACGACCTCGGCAAGTCGATGTCGTCGTACCTGTGCGCTCGGATCGAACATCACCCCCCAGATCGAAGTGGTGAAGCATTCGGAAGTCGAAGGCGTCGACGGCGGCGATTCGGTGCAGGGAATCCGCATCAAAAACCGGCGGACGGACGAGACCACCCCTATCGAATGCGCCGCGATTTTCGTCTTCATCGGAGCGCAACCCAACACCGACTGGCTGCCCGATTCGGTGCGTCGCGACGACAAAGGCTTCGTGCTGACGGGCTCGGCGATTCAAGGCGACGAACTCTGGACGCTCGATCGCCCCCCCCTGCGACCTCGAAACGACGGTCTCGGGCGTCATGGCTGCCGGCGACGTGCGCTCCGGCACCACCAAACGCTGCGGCTTCGCCGTCGGCGACGGCTCGATGGCCATCACCTGCGTACATCGATATTTGAGCGATCTCTATTGAGAAACTCTCGCTCGATCGATGGGAGCGTCAAACGAGACACGTCGAGATTTTTCCGCCGTTGCCTTCCGTCCCGCTGAAATCAATCGAGGTTGATGCTAGATTTGGAGTTTCGTGATGAACCACAACTGTCATCTGCCGCACAAAGGTCGGAAGACGGCGGTTTAGCCTCCTCACTCAAACGAAGGGCGTGAATGCGATGCGACGAACTTTCCTTGCAACGGCAGTCGCGTTATCAGCCGCTCTGGCCGCCGCCGCACAGCCTATCGAGGGCATCGGCCCCGTCGGTGAAGTGAAACAGGTGCACGGCGACTTGCAGTTCACCGAAGGGCCGACCTGGAGCGACAAGGGCGAACTCTTCTTCACCGACATCCCCGCCGACCGCATCTACAAGTCGAACGGCGAGAAGCTCGACGTGTTCGTCGAGCCGGCCGGGCATTGCAACGGCCTGATGTTCGATGCCGCCGGCACTCTCTTCGCATGTTCGATGGACGGTGCCTTGGTGTCGTTCGATTCGGACGGCAAGAAAAAGGTGCTCGCCGATCGCTACGACGGGAAACGCTTCAACGCTCCGAACGATCTCGTGATCGATCGGACGGGCGGAATCTACTTCACCGACCCTCGCTTCCGAGCGCCCGAGCCTCTGCCGCAGGGAATCGAAGCCGTCTACTATTGGGACTCCACCACCGGCAAAGTGCTGCGCGTCGTGGAAGAGTTAGGGCAGAAGGCGCCGAACGGCGTCATCCTCTCGCCCGATGAGAAGACCTTGTACGTCGTCTGCTCGATGCAGGCCGAGGTCGTCGCGTATGACATCGTCGCACCGGGACGCCTCGGTGAAGAGCGCGTGTTCGCCTCGCTCAAGCAGGCCGCCGGCAAATCGGGCGGAGGAGGCGACGGGTTGACCGTCGATACGAAAGGCAACCTCTACATCACCAGCGCGATCGGCGTGCAGGTCTTCTCGCCGGGCGGCAAGCTGCTCGGCAACATCGAACTCCCCGAGCAGCCGGCCAACGTGACCTTCGGCGGCCCCGATCGAAAGACGCTTTACGCCACCGCGCGGACCGGTCTCTACTCAGTCGCCATGGAAGCGCAAGGCCACGCCTTCCCGGGCAAGGGCAAGTGAAACTTTCTCCAAGAGCGTCTGTCCTGCGAGCGCAAAGTAAGAAAGAGGGGCGAACCGCCAAGCGGCTGTGTTCTATGTCAAGGAGTCTGGGGATTGAGGCGAGGGTTCCAGTGAGAGTTTGTTTTCTCAGGGCGTTCAGGAAGACGAGGAGCTTGCACATGCAGGCGTCCTTGTATGTCGCCTCAATCATCACAGAAGTGTGTGCTGGAGATCGCTGTGAGAGAGCCTGCGAAGCGTAGCGAAGCAGGCTCTCTCACAGCGGCCGGCGCAGATCGATTGCGCCTGGGCCAGTCAAGTCCGTCGCCAAGCGAGATCGTCGCCGGTCTTGTGGACGAAGCCCGAACAGCCGCCAGAGCCCCGCGACCGCTCGCGACGTTCCTCGTCGGCGTGGCCGCCGGAGCTCGCATCCGCAAGACAGGGATGGTTCCATGCAAGACTCCACACCACAAGCCGGTTCGAGACCGCACGTCGTCGGCATCGACGTCGCCAAGCACGAACTCGAGCTCCATCAGTTCCCCGAAGACCGGCGAGCCACCCTCGCCTACGACACGAAAGGACTTCAGCAGATCCGAAAAACACTCCCCGCGCCCGAAGAGACGCTGATCGTCGTCGAAGCCACCGGAGGCTATCAGCGACGACTCGTCGCCGAACTCGCCGACGCCGGCTACACCGTCGCCGTCGTCAACCCCCCGCCAGGTCCGCGACTACGCCCGCGGCCTCGGCCGGGGCGCCAAGACCGACCGCATCGACGCCGAGGTCATCGCCCGCTTCGGCGCGCATGTCCGACCTCGACCCTTCGAGCAAACGCCTGCCGAACAGGCCGCGCTCGAAGCCCTCGTGACCCGGCGTCGTCAACTCGTCGAGCTGCGAACTGCGGAACTCAATCGCAAGGAAACCGCTGCCGCCAAATCCATCCGCAAGAACATCCAGCAGGTCATCGACCTGCTCAACAAGCAGATCGAACGCATCGAGAAGGACGTCGAAGCCCTGCCGGCCTCCGACGACGACTTCAAAGGCAAGGCCGCGCTGCTGGCGAGCGTCCCCGGCCTCGGACCGACCACCGTGGCCACCCTCCTGGCCGAACTGCCGGAACTGGGAGTGCTCAACCGGCAACAGATCGCCGCCCTCGTCGGCGTCGCCCCCTTCAACCGCGACAGCGGACGCTTTCGAGGCAAACGCGCCATCTGGGGAGGGCGATCGGATGTCCGCGGCGTCCTCTACATGGCGACCCTCACCGCCCGCCGCTGCAATCCCACGATCCGCGCCTTCGCCACGCGCCTTGAGCAGCAAGGCAAGCACTTCAAGGTCGCCATGGTCGCCTGCATGCGCAAGCTCCTCGTCCTCCTGAACGCCATGCTCAAAACCAACCACCATTGGCAACCTCGTACCCGATCACTCCAACCTTGACACAGAGCACAGCCGCTTGGCGGTTCGATCCTTTCCAAAACGCCGGCGACGCTTCTGAAATCCATCTCATTCACAGGTCACCTTCGCATGATTCGTCACCTGCTGTTGCGAGCGCTGACGGCCCTCGCTCTCTGCTCGGTCGCCGTCTCATCGGCCGTCGCGGCGGAGCCGTCGTTCGTGCTGACGTTTGAAGAGTCGGTGCGGAAGGAGCCGTTCAGCGGTCGCGTCTACGTCTTCACGGTCAAAGACGGCGAGGAGCCGCGGCGGGGGCCGGACTGGTTCAACCCGGCCCCCTTCCTCGCCAAGGACGTGACCGATTGGAAACCCGGCGAGCCGCTGATGCTCTCCCCCGGTGATCCCGCCCTGCTCGTCTTTCCGAAACCGCTCGCCGAACTCGACCTCACCGGCTACGCGGCCCAGGCCGTCGCCCGCTTCAACACGTGGGAGCGTGAAGTCGGCACCGGCCCGGGGAACGGATACGGGCCGACGGTGTGGGTACGAACGGACGAACCGACCCGCCTGACGATCGACCGGTTCGTCGAAGCGAAGCCGTTCGAGGAGACGAAGTGGGGCAAGCCGTTCGAGGTCCGTTCGAAGCTGCTAAGCGCATTCCACGGTCGCGACGTCTCGCTGCACGGCACCGTGATCCTGCCGGCGAGCTATCACGACAAGCCGGATCGACGCTATCCCACGATCTTCACCATTCCCGGCTTCGGCGGGGATCATCGCGTCGATCCCGTCCACGAACCGATCCCCGAGCAGAACGAACAGGGCGTCGAGTTCATCCGGGTGATGCTCGATCCCTCGGCTCCGCTGGGGCATCACGTCTTTGCCGACTCAGCCAGCAACGGCCCCGTCGGCACAGCGCTCGTCGAAGAGTTCCTGCCGGCGTTCGATAAACGCTTTCGCAGCATCGCGAAGCCGACGGCGCGCTTCCTGACGGGTCATTCCTCCGGCGGCTGGAGCAGCCTATGGATTCAGGTGTCTCATCCCGAGACCTTCGGCGGCGTGTGGAGCACGGCACCCGATCCGGTGGACTTTCGCGACTTCCAGCGGATCGACGTCTATCGCCCCGGCGAGAACATGTACGTCGATCGCGAGGGCGAAGAGCGTCCCCTGGCCCGCCTGAACGGCGATGTCGCGCTGCTCTATCGCAACTTCGACGCCATGGAGCGGGTGCTCGGCCCCGGCGGACAGCTTCACAGCTTCGAAGTGGTCTTCAGCCCCCGCGGCGACGACGGCCAGCCGCTCTTGTTGTGGGATCGCGAGACCGGTGAGATCGATCCGGCCGTCGCCGAGGCGTGGAAGGCGTATGACATCCGCCTGGTGCTCGAACAGAACTGGCCGGCCCTGCGCGACCGACTCGCCGGTAAGATCCACGTGATCATGGGCGAGGAGGACACCTTCTACCTCGAGGGCGCGACCCGGCTGCTCAAGAAGTCACTTGAGGAACACGGCAGCGACGCCGTCGTTGAACTCGTCTCCGGCCGAGACCACTTCGACCTGCTGACACCGGAGCTTCGCGGCCGTATCCGCAAGGAGATGACGGCGGAGTTTCTGAAGCATCACGAGTGGAAGTGACTTCCGCGTTTCAGAGGCTCAGGTCGTTCAGGCGAATCGACGGCGAAACCAACGAAATGCGAAGGCCGCGCCGACCAAGGCCAACACCGCCGCGTTCGCCCACAGCAGCCACCGGGTCGCGGCTCGCGGTCGGTCTTCGGCGTTCGGCGGGGCGGCGAGGCCTCCTGTAAGCTGCCCCGCCTTCGCGGCGGCCGTGTAGTTCTTGTTATATTCGATGACCGGCACCGGCTTGCTGTCCCACACGGCCTTGAGGTCGTCGCCGATCTTGTCGTGGTACCGGTCGCCCTGCTCCAGGCCGAACTGCTCGATCGTGAAAGTTTTGGGTGGGATCGGCTCGTTCAGAACCGATTCTTCCATCGTCAATGTTCGGGAGAAGACCAGTCGTCCGGCCTTTGGCTCGTAATGGTCATAAATGAACTCCGTCGGCAGAAATATGCCATCGACCTTCGCGTATTTCCATCTTCGATGTTGAACGAGGCGATCCCCGATCACCATCGTGAACTCAGAAGGATTATATCCATAAGCCTCGTCATATATGTCTGTCCCATACATCGACTCATTCGTTGCGCTGTGCGTCAACGTCTGGGCGACACGAATCCGACGTGCGTCGTTTCTGGGCAGGACTGTTACAGTGACCTTTTCTTGAGTGTATGTCCTCTCCTTTTCCGTCCTTTCACCTTTCAGTGCTGTCGAGAACAGATCAAGTGTTTGAGAAAAGGACCAAGTCCCGTCCGTAAACCAACTTCTGGGGTCAACCACGGTGCCTAGCGTTTTATGAGCTTTCGCGGACGAGGCCGGCTCGCGCGAGATCAATCGGCCTCCCTTGGATGTCATCCCTGTTACATTGAGAAATCCGGGAATCTGTGCGGCGTGGCCATTGACATCGAAGTTCAACCAATGTTCGGGAGTTAGAATCGATTCCCAATGAAAGCGATAGCCGGTCGTGCCGATGGGCTGATCGGTCGCCAGTGAGATGAAGTTCGCGTCGGCGGTCTCCTCGTACGACGTGAACAGCGACTCCCGCTCGACGTCCAGTGCGAAGCGCACGACCCCCGTCCCGACCCTCCAGGCTGGCGCCTCCGTCGCGTCCTTCGCTAAACCGGCGGGAACGCTGCCAGCGGCGGTGAACTTCTTCTCCGTGAAACGATAGGTTCCCCGCCAGGTGCGGATGGATTCATAGTTCGACTTGATCGCGGCGGATGTCGACTCCAATGCGCTAAGCTTCTCATGGCCCGTAAGTGTCTGCCCGCTTTCGTCTGAGGCTGGCGGTGCCGGATAAGCGGGCACGGCGGACATTCCCCAAAGGAACCATGCTGACAATGTGACAGACAGTCGCATGAGCGTTCTCGCAAATTGACGATCGCCAGAACTTCGCAGTATCCGCCTCTCACAAACTCACGGTGAAGTGGCTGAAAGGTCGGGACAAAACCATGATCGTACCGGCACGGCGCTCGGATCCGATCCCCTCTCGGGAGAGGGGACAGGGGTGAGGGACGCCCTGCCGCATCGGTTTATCTTTCACACTCGCACGCCGCATGGACAAAGGACGCAAGCGACGTGGAACGTCCACCTACTCCCCCTCACACCCCTCCCAGGGAGAGGGGCGTTTCGTCAGAACCTCTGAGATTATGGCCGACGACCTCAAGATGTCTTGTCAGAGCCAAGCGACGCGAGACTCGCTCAAAAGTCACTGTGCAATGGAAGGCTACGCAATGCGGTCTCATTGACCGCATTGCGTAGACCTTCCGATAGAGCCCGTCATCCGCCCTCGCATCCTTCCGACGAAGTTGTTGCCGACGCAACAAAACTTGCCTCACCAAAGGTCGAACCGCAATCATTGCAATCGACGCCGACGACAGGTTCGCTGCCGCAGCTATAGAAATAACACACCGCATTTCTATGTTGCTCTTGATTACAGTTTACTCGTTGCGAACATCCGACCAATTCGCTTCCTGTCTTCTCCGATCCACCCGACACGACACCATATACCGTGGCCTGCGTGTAGATGTCTCCGGATTCACACTCGACACCACAGCCGACGCAGGTAAAGGTGGTGAATTGCTTGCAGGGCTGGTCAATCAAAGAGACTTTCGACCAGTTGCAATCCGGCTCCGTCTGCGACCGGACCTCCACCGCCACCGTCGCCATCACGAGCGTCACCAGTCCGCCGATCACGGACATGCCGAGCAGTCTACGGGCCTTCATCGCTCTTCTCCTTCGGGTCTGACGAACCTGAATCGACCGCGGACGGTTCCGCGGCCGCCAACGCCATGCACAGAGCCGACAACGTCTCGGTCCAACCCTCGCCTTCGATCTTGAGTTCCAGCGTCTCCCGCATGTCGCCGGCCTGACCCGGCAGCGGCCGGACGATGAGGTCGATCGAAGCTTCGCCTTCTGTAAATGCCGCTTTGAACCGCTCCGGCTCTCGCACGAGCGAGGCCCGGAACGGCTCTCCCGAAAGCGCCACCAGCCGGATCGTGCCGGAAGAGTCCGTTTCCGTCCCGCCGCCGAACGTCAGCGTGCCGGGAAAGGCCTGCACGCGGGGCTTGACGTCGAACCGCACCGGCACGCGGATCGTCGGCCGCAACCGGCTGGTCGTCGTCACCAGAATGTCGCTGCGGACCTCGCCGGCCGGCAACGACCGGGCATCGAGGGTCAGACCCAACGAATAGGCGGCCAGTCCCTCAGGCTGCAAGCCTTTCGAGATCACATGCCGCAGCGGCAGTCCCTCGTAGCTCACGTTCGAGACCTCGAACCGATCGGTCTCGACCTCTCGCAGGTAAAGCTCGCGGGTCGCCGGCTCCGAATCGCGATAGATCGCGCCGAAGTCGAGCGAATCGGGGGTCACGGTCAGCGACGCCTGCTGCCAGGCATAGACCGGCAGTTCCACGACCCGCGCGACTTTCCCTTCTTTGTCGAGCAGCGGCAGTCGAACCGATTGCCGGATCGCCGGGGCGGCATTCGTTTTGAGAGTGACCGTCAGGCTGCGGCTTTGACCCGATGGCAGCACACCCGGCTTCCAACCGTCGACCACCGTGCAACCGCAGGACGTTGACGGTTCACCGAGGGTCACGTCGCCGGGGCCGGCATTCGTGATTTCGAACGTCGTCCGTCCTTCGGTGAAGGGCTTCAATCCCGTGAAGGACCGCCAAGGCGGGTCGACGACGACGGAAGCGCCGGCGGTCGCGATCGTCGTCGCGCTTTCGCCGCCGAGACACCAGACTTCGTTCTCGTTCGAAAGGAGCGGCGTAGCCTTGAGCAGCAGCGGCGTCGAATCGTTGCGGACCGCCGTGAGGTAGTGATCGCCATCGAAGTCCACCACGCCCAGTACGAGAGCGACTCGACCGTCTCCATCGGACAGGACGGGAAACATCGCAGGCTGGGTGGCAAGAGCGGCCAGCGCGTCCGGCCCTGACAGCCGCCGCAATGTGCCGCCATTGCGGTCACGGAGTGCCTTCAACCGCTCGTCGAAACTTACTCCTTCTGTCTCGACCGTTTTCCAGCCGAGATGTTGGGCGATGAAGGCGAGTTCTGGCGAAGGCCGCTGGCCTTCAACCTTCGAAGCAGCTTGTTGTTGCACGACCTCTGGCGAACCGCTTTGGTTCGAACAACCGCAAAGGCCGCTTGCCAGCAAAATGACGCCGGAATTTGCAAATCCCGTGAAGAGACTTCGGAAGCACGAGCCGACCCACATGGCACGCTCCGCGAGATGCGTCGAGCAAACGTCAGGTCACGGGGCCGATGATGGACATGATCTGTCCGAATGTCAAATATTTTTTTGTTCTAATGTGCGCTTTTATATGATTCGAGGAATACTTGGATTCAAGCGATTGTCTGATGATCCCCGCGGCCCCGCATCACGAACGTCCTGCGAGACCCCCGCTTCATACGCCTTGAAATTCGCGCGGAACAGCTCGCCGAGCTTCGCGGCGGTCGCGTCGTAGGCGGCGGCGTCGGTCCAGGTGTCGCGAGGGCGGAGGACGCCCGACGGCACGTTTGGACATTCCGTCACCACGTCGAAACCGAATGTCGGGTCACGCTCGGTCGGCGACCTTGCGAGTTCGCCGCTGTGGATCGCGTCGATGATGGCGCGCGTTAGCCCGAGCTTCATGCGACTGCCGACGCCGTACGGGCCGCCGCTCCAGCCGGTGTTCACCAGCCAGACGTTCGCCTGATGGCGATTCAGGCGGTCGGCGAGCAGTTCGGCGTACTTGCCCGGGTGCCAGACAAGGAACGGCCCGCCGAAGCAGGGCGAGAAGGTCGCCTGCGGCTCGGTGACGCCGACTTCCGTGCCGGCGACCTTGGCGGTGTAGCCGCTGATGAAGTGATGCATCGCGTGCGCCGGGCTGAGCTTCGACACCGGCGGCAGCACGCCGAAGGCATCGCACGTGAGGAAGATCACGTCCGTCGGATGGCCGGCGATGCAGGGAATCTTGGCGTTCGGCACGTACTCGATCGGATAGGCGCCGCGGGTGTTCTCGGTGATGCGCGAATCGCCGAAATCGACGTGTCGGTTCGACTCGTCGAGCACCACGTTTTCGAGCACGGCGCCGAAGCGAAGCGCTCGGAAGATGTCTGGCTCCGACTCGGCGGCGAGTCCGATCGCCTTCGCGTAGCAGCCGCCTTCGATGTTGAAGATGCCTTCTTCCGTCCAGCAGTGCTCGTCGTCGCCGATGAGCAATCTCTTCGGATCGGCCGAGAGCGTCGTCTTGCCGGTTCCTGACAGGCCGAACATGATGCTCGAGGCGCCCGTCCGGCGGTCGGACGTCGCTGAGCAGTGCATGCTCAGCACGCCGCGCTTCGGCATGAGGTAGTTCATGATCGTGAACACGCCCTTCTTCATCTCGCCGGCGTATTCGGTGCCCAGGATCACGACCTGACGGTCCTCGAAGGAGATGTCGACGCTGGTTTTGCTGGTCATGCCCGGCGTGAAGCGGTTCGCCGGGAACGCGCCGGCGTTCAGGATCACGTAATCGGGCTCGCCGAACGTGACGAGCTCGGCGTCCGACGGGCGGATCAGCATCGTGTGCATGAACAGCGCGTGGTACGGCCGCGAGCAGATCACGCGGACCTTGGTCCGATACCGCGGATCCCAGCCGGCGAAGCCGTCGAAGACGTAGAGCCGCTTCCGCGTGTTGAGATAATCGAGCGCCCGCTCGCGGTTCACCTCGAACGAGTGATAGTCGAGCGGAATGTTGACTTTGCCCCACCAGACGTCCTGTTCCGACTCCGGCGCTTTGACGACCCGCTTGTCGAGAGGACTGCGGCCCGTCTTCGATCCGGAATACGCGGCGAGCGCCCCGGAATCGGCGATGCGGCTGTCGGGCTCGCGGCGGATCGCCTCTTCGTAAAGCTGCGAGGGGGTCGCGTTCCGCCGCAAGTCGGCGACGTTGATCCCCATTGCCGTCAGCGTGAACTGCGTCACTTCCATCTCGTTTTCACTCCGTTGAATCGCGGTGGAGCGTCCAAGCTAAAAAGTTGGGTGGCACGCCCAGACCAACGGGATGGGCGTGGGCGTCAGATGTCTCGCCACGCCCTGCCGACGTCAGGGCGTGCCACTCACCCGTTGATGTTCTCAGGCGGGGGCCTCGCCGTCCTATCGTTTCCGTCTCTTCTGCAATGTCTCGCGGCAGTATTCCAGCAAACGCAGATCGATCAGCTCGTCTTCGATCGCGTCGGGTGAATCGTCTTCGATCGATTCGGCGACCGCGCCGATCATGAGCTCCGCGAAGCGTTCGCGGGCACGATGCACGAGCACGCGCACGGCTTCGGGAGTCATCGGCTTGCCGAGCCGTTGCGTCAGCCGCTCGGCGAGCTGGGCCGAACGCAGATCGGGCTCTTCGACGCGCAATCTCAATGCCGTGTAGTACGCCGAACCCGAGGTGCGCTCGTGGTCTTCGAGGCTGCTCCACGTCCTGGAGAGTAGTTCGTCGCGCCAGCTCGATAAGAACAGTTCATCGCCGCAGTCGCTCGTGTCGTGTCCCTCCGACTCCGCCGGGTCGAACGCCAGTGCCTGCGCGCCTCCGCCGCGCGCGGCCTTGCGATGGTGATCCATCATCAGACGATAGATGATCGTCTTGACGAATGAGCGAAAACGGCCTTTCTCGGGGTCCGCGCTGCGGAAGTCGCCGCGTACGAAACGCAACGAGAACTCCTGGAAGACTTCGTCGGCGGCGTCGCGGTCGCGCAAGCAGGCATGCAGGTATCGACGGATGGCTCCGCCGTAGCGATCGAGCAGTTCTTCCTGCGCCTCGGCGGCCCGCGTGCCTTCGGGAGTGTTGGCGCGACGGACGACGGACCAGAGCGTTTCGATGCGACTCAGATGTTCATCCGCGGACATCGACGGCTTATACTCCGGCCTGATGACAGATGAATTCAACCGTTCTCGACGGCTGCAACCGCGATAGGGCCACAGCATACCGCGCCGCCGATCGTTTTCCGCACGTCATGTCCGTCAATCCCGAGACCCCGAATGACGACCTGCCGCCGGTCTCGCTAGGAATGGATCCAGACGACGCTCGCACGGCCGAAAGCGACGTGGCTTCGGCCAAGGATTCGACGATGTCGCACTGGTTGCCGAGCCGCCCGGCAAGCATCGCCGCTCATGAAGCCAGCAAGCGCGCCAATCCACTCGCGATTGCACCCGGGGAACGCGTCGGCGAGTTCGTCGTCGAGAAGACGCTGGGGCGAGGCGGATTCGGCGTCGTCTATCTTGCGAAGCAGACGTCGCTTGATCGGCAGGTCGCTCTGAAGGTGATGACGAAGAAGGCCGGGACCGACGGCGAGGGCCGTTCGCTGGCGCGGCTCGAGCACGATCACATCGTGCAGGTCTACTCTGAGGTCTTCGAACCGATCAGCAAAGCGCGTTTGCTGTGCATGCAGTATGTGCCGGGAACGACCCTCTCGGTGATCGTGCATGAGGTCGCTCGCTTCGGTTCGGGCGGATGGACCGGGGCCGATTTCCTCGCGGTGCTCGACGGACTGAACCTTCCGCAAGCGGTCTTCGATCCGGCGGCCATGCACGACCGGGATGTTCTGCTCGGAACCGATCACGTCGAAGCGGTGTGCCGCATCGGCGAGCAACTCGCTCGCGCCTTGGAGCACGCGCACTCGCGGGGCGTGCTGCACCGCGATGTGAAGCCGGCGAACGTGCTCGTCAATCGCTACGGACGCCCCCTGCTCGCCGACTTCAACCTCGCGGTGCGAGAGAACGATCGAGACGGTTCGTCGGCGTTCGGCGGAACGCTCGCCTACATGTCGCCCGAGCATCTTGATGCCTTTGATCCCGATTCGGCGGCGCCCGATGATGCTGTGGACGCCCGGTCGGACGTCTATTCGCTCGCCGTCGTGTTGTGGGAGTTGTCGTCGGGGGCGAGACCCTACCCGACGCCCGGCAATCCGATGCCGAAGGACGAGCTGTCGGCCGTCTTGAAGGAACAGGCCCTCCAGCGACGCACCTTACTTCCGCAGAGTCGGCCGCGGGATCACCGGCTCGCGCGGCTGCTCGAACGCGGCCTCGCCCCCGATCCCGCCGACCGGTTTGGAAGCGCGGCGGAGTTCGCCGAGGCGCTGGCCGGGCTGCGTCAGCAGCGGGCGGCGTTGCGGGGGCTTCCGCCGTTCGATGCGATCACGCGGTGGGGCTGGCAGAATCCCGTCGCATCGCTGGTGCTGGGCGGGTTGCTGCCGCAGTTCCTCGGCAGTGCGTTGCAGATCTCTTACAACGCGATCCGCATCGTCGGCGCGCTCTCGCCGGAACAGGCGAGCCTCTTCCCTTATATCGTGATCGCCTACAACCTGGTGGCGTATCCGGCCTGCCTGAGCTGGCTGTTGACACGCCTGATGCGCGTCGGTCGAGTATGGCGAGCGTTACGACGTGGCGACGCCGTGACGGATGACGAGGTCGATGAGGCACGACGACGAGCGTTGAGGCTGCCGCGCGACACCGCGATCGTCGCCATGATCGGATGGCTGCCGGGAGCAATCCTCTTTCCGCTCTCCCTGCACATTGGTGCCGGTCCGCTGCCGTGGGACACCTGGCAGCATTTCATCGTGAGCTTCGCGCTCGCGGGTCTCATCGCGGTGACGTATTCGTTCTTCTTGGGGCTCGGCGTCGTCTTGCGCACGATGTATCTGCGGTTCTGGTCGAATCCCCGCCGGTTCCATGAGCGAGCCGCTGTGGAACTCGCGGCGATCCCCGACCGTCTGCGCACGGTCAACGTGCTGGCGGGCGTCATTCCCCTCGCAGGTGCGACGCTGCTGGTCCTCGTCGGACCCACGGGCTTCATCAGCGGCGGAAACTACGATGCGTTCCGCGTGCTTACCGCATCGCTGATCCTCGCCGGCATGGCCGGTTACGTCGCGGTCGGAAAGCTGTCGCGGGGCTACCTCGAGGTCGTCAACGCATGCACCGGCGGCCAAAGAACGCCGAAGAGACCGTTGAGCCGCGAGCGAGAGACCTGAGGGGCGTTGCGCCCACTACGACAAGTCGTGCTTCTTCAGCTTGCTGAAGAACGTGCTGCGGGGCAGGCCGAGGGCGCGGGCGGCCTCGGCCTTGTTGCCGTCGGCGTCGCGCAGCGCGGCGACGAGCTGTTCGCGTTCGGTGCCATCGGCGACGCTCGTCGATGCGCGGCCATCAGATTTCTTCGACACGTTCGATGGCCCGCTGAGTCGTCGCGGCGGTCGTTCGTCCTTCTTGACGATCGACAGCCTCGAAGACGTTGCCGGCGGCCGTTGGCCGGCGGTCGGCGCGGGCCGCAGCGGTGCGAGTTCGGCAGGCAGATCGGCGACGGTGATCGCCTCGCCGTCGGTGAGCACGACCGCGCGCTCGATCACGTTCTGCAACTCCCGCACGTTGCCCGGCCAGGGATAGCGCGTCAGCACGGCGAGAGCCGCGTCGTCGATTCGCGTCACCGGTTTGCCGAAGCGTCGCGCGGCACGGTGCAGGAACGTGAAGGCGAGATCGTACACGTCGCCGGCTCGTTCGCGAAGTGCCGGCAACGTGACGCTGACGACCTTGAGCCGATAGTACAGGTCTTCGCGGAACTGTCCGTCTTCGATCATCTCTTCAAGGTTGCGATTCGTCGCCGTGATCAGCCGCACGTCGACGCGCACCGTCTGCGATGAACCGACCGGCTCGAAGCAACGCTCCTGCAACACCCGCAAGAGCTTCACTTGCGTCTCGGGCGAGATTTCGCCGATCTCGTCGAGGAACAGCGTGCCTCCGTCGGCAAGCTGAAAGCGGCCGATCTTGTCGCGGTCGGCTCCCGTGAAGGCCCCTTTGACGTGTCCGAAGAGCTCGCTTTCGAGCAATGTGGGCGACAAGGCCGCACAATGGACCCGCACGAGCGGGCCGTCGCGACGCGGGCTGTTGTCGTGGACGACCTGCGCGAGCAATTCCTTGCCGGTGCCGCTTTCGCCGCGGATCATCACCGTCGCGTCGCTTCCAGCGACCTTTCGCACCGTCTCCAGCACCGACGCCATCGCGCTGCTCTCGCCGCGAATGATCTCGCGGCGAAAATCTCCCTCGACGGAAATGTGCGGAGCGGCTCCTTGCCGCACATAGAGGTCGGTCAGTTCTCCTTGAAGGACGGCGATCTGCCGTGATTGTCCGATGGCGGCCTCTTCGGCATGTTGCAGCCGTTCGGTCGTCAGCCGCAACTGCTCTTCCAACCGTCGATGGATGCCCGCGCCCAGCGCGACGTCGGCGACATGTCCCAGGGCGCTGAGGAACGTGAGATCCTCGGCCGTGAACGCGGCATCGTTATCCTTGGAACCCAGCACGAGCAGCGTCGTGACGCCGTGCCCCGTCGGCGGCGCGTAGAGCAGTCGTGCCGAAAGGCGTCGCAGCAATTCTTGCGGCGCCGAAAGATCGGCTCGCGAACCGGCCAGCACCCGCTGGATGCTGCCCCCCTCGGCGAGCGCGGCCACGATCGAGTCGTCGAGTTGCAGTTCGTCGGGAAAACCTCCTCCCGCCGATGCCGCCAAACGGTGGCCACCGGCCCCCGTCGGCGACCGCCGATAGACGGCAACCCTCGCGATTTCGAGCGCCTGCCGACACGAATCGACGACGCGATGCCCCAGCTCGAATTCGTCGTTCTGCATCTCCGCGGAGACGTGGACGCCGCGTAATGCGGCACCGAGTTGGTACTTCTCACTGAAGAATCTTCGGTCGAGCTCCTGTTGCACGCGGTCTCGTGCGAAGAGCAGCAGCGCCACCGCCAGCACGATGACGGCGACGACGGCGACGGTCGATTGCGGATGGGGGAGCCAGGCGTCCCAGGCGCCCGCCCACATCCCCAATGCGGCCAGCGCCGCGGCGACGAGCGCCGTGAGTCCCATTCTCGCCGAGTAATAGCGAACGCCTTTGCTGATGACTTCGTCGGCGAGCAGCAGGCGATGCCGCGCCATGCCGACGGCGTACGCCAGCAGGAATCCGAAGCTCGCGAAGAACATCGGAATCCTCGCCTCGCCGAACGCGAACGCCGCTCGATCGGTTCCCGCGAGCCAGATCGTGTAACCGACCGGAATGGTCGCCAGCAACGCCGCGCCCAGAATCCACCGCACCTGTGCGCGTTCCGCCGGCTCGCGCACGGTGAGCGCGGTGCGGATCAGGGCCGCCAGCGTCAGGCCGTAATAGGCGGCGGCGATGGCGAGATAGGCGTTGACCGACGCTTTCAACGCCGACAGGGCAACGACATTTCTCGCGATCGTGGCGGGATCGGTCGCCGACTCCGTCGTGGGCGCCCCGAAGCGGGAATAGATCAAGAACGCCGCCCCGGCGATCATCGCCAGGACCGGCAGCGTGTAGAGGAGAACGACGAGCGTTCCCGGGCGATGGACGGCCCAGCCGATCGGTCGCGGGAACACGAGAAAAAAGTGCAGCGTGACCGCCGGCAACAGCACCCCGCACACGATGAACGGAAACGTCAGCCACGCCGAGTTCGCGACCGTCCACCAATGGAAGCCGCCGACATACGCCCCCAGCGTGACGATGCACATCACGTAGAAGAGACGCGCCGAACGGTCGAACGGCCGCTGCCAGAACGCCGCGCCGCCGACGAGCAGAATCCCGAGGTGCGGAATGAGCCAGAGGAACGAGAGTGCCAGTTCCATCGGCGGGGCGGACTGGATCTCGACCCAGCACGTCTCGACTCGCCCGCGCGCGTCGTTCCGGAAAGACCTGTAGATGACCTCGGCGAGCCGCCGCCGCGGCCCGTTCTTGTCGAACTCCTGCACCAAGCCGCTGACTTTGAACGCCGACCAGTCGGACGGTTCGTCGGTCACGTTGACGCGATCGATCTCCTTCTCGTCGGGATGGTAAAGACGGTCGTTCGCCTGAAAGAAATCGAGCAGCGTGGGCGTCGGTTGCCAGACGACGTTGAGCAACACGTCGCCGACCTGGGGCGGGTCTTGGCCTTCCTTGAACTTCAGACCAGGAGTTTGCCGGATGACGATCCCGCCTTCCGCGGAACCTGGAGGATCGACCAAGAAGGATCGAATACGCAAGTCGGGGCTGATCGCCACGAACTCAAGGAGCGTAATGGCGTATAGAACGACCAAAACGCCCAGTGCGATCAACAGTTCGCGCGAGGAAAATCGCATTCGTCGCACCAAACTCAAGGCAGGATTCAGATTGCAGCGGTACTTCGGCGCCGAAGCACTGCGGAAGCGATTATGAAGGTTCCGGCGCCGAAAAGGCAATCATCGGCGCCGAAAAAGACCGCCCAACGACCAGTTTTGTCGCCAAAATCGGACATTTCACCGCTGTTTCTAACGAGGATCGTGCTGTTCGAGTCATTTGGCACGAATTGGCACGGTGG
Source organism: Planctomycetaceae bacterium (assembly GCA_013813775.1). Taxonomy (GTDB): domain Bacteria; phylum Planctomycetota; class Planctomycetia; order Planctomycetales; family Planctomycetaceae; genus JACCRE01. The sequence goes on along the minus strand of JACCRE010000339.1, from coordinate 13,367 downwards.
ATGCACACTCTAGGCATCAGGCACGCGAGGCGTGACCCAAGTCCCCTTGCCCTCGAGCGGAAGACGGGGTGAATTCGTCGCTTGGTTGAGGAAGGTCCCCATCGGATTGCAGCCTGACCCATTCTGCAGTCTTTTCCCCAACACGCGCATCCCAGGCACCGCCCCGGCTCACGCCGAGGGCTTTTTTTTGCGCTGCATGAATCGCTGAAGGCGCGGCCGTAGGACACGCTGCGACGGCTGAGCCGTCGCAGCAGTTGCGAGTCGACGAGCCTTCCTCGCCAAACGTGTCGGCGTCCATGAAGCGGTGTCGAGGCAGGGATCAGTTCACCGGCCGTGTCGCCGGCGCCTTCTGCATTTGCTCGATCGTCTCGCGCACCAACTCGTCGTACCTCGCACGGTTCTCGTAGGTTGGCTGGTACTTGGCCTGCAGATCCTTCAGGGATCGGACGACTTCGTCCTCTCGTCCCGCGTCCAGTTCGGTGATCATGGAGTCGATCAAGTCTTTGGTCGCATGTCCGAACCAGGCGTTTGAGTTCATCCGCTCAAGCTCACCCACGGCGAAGGCCACGCCGAAGGACGACCGTGAGGAACAGGACGAAAACAAAGTTCGGGTTGATGGTAGGCTCTCTGATCTTGATGGGCTCTGCCCATCCCACTCGTAAGGCAGTGCCGATCATCACATCTTCGCGTGCTGCTTGAAGAACTTCACGATCAATGTCGGCGCTTCGCTGGGGAACTTGTGGTTGCCGGGTGAGATCAGGCTGACGAAGGGCGTACCCGTCTTCGAGGGATACGCCGTGCCGACGAGCGAGCCGGCCTTGTCCCACGGCTGACCTTTCTGATCGCAGCCGTTGATGCGTTTGACGGCGTCGATGCCGGCCTTCTGCCAGGCGAACTTCACGAGCGGATCGTTCTCGCCCGCGACATGCAAGGCGGGTTTAGGCTTCAGATCGCCGACGTACTTCGTCGCGACCGAACCCGACGGAGCCACGGCGGCGAACACTTCACCTCGCTTCGCCCACAGCAGATACGTGAAGCCGCCGCCGTTCGAGTGACCGGTCGCATAGATGCGAGTCTCCTCGACTTGATAGTCCTCTTTGAGCGACGCGAGCGCGGCGTCGAAGAATTTGAGGTCGCGGTCGCCTTGATCGCCGGCTCCGTGTTGCCAGCCGTTCTTCTTGCCCTCGGGATCGGTGAGCCGGCCGGGCGTTTTGAGCCCCTGCATGTAGACGACGATCGCCTCGGGCCACAGCGTCTCGTAACCGAACATGCGGGCCGCGTTGTTCATGTTGCCGCCGTGGCCGTGGAAGGCGAACACGACCGGTGACGGTTCTTCGGATGCCTTCGCTGGAACATGAACGAGAGCTTGTCGTTCGACGCCGTCGATGGTCCAGGTTCTTTGGGCGAGAGGTGCCGCACTTGAGGAACCCGATCCACCGAGCCAGCACGCAAGAGCAAGAAGGATGTATCGCATGAGTGTGACTCCCAGAGGTACTGAGCCGCAGGCTTATGCCTGCGGCTCGCCACGAAATGATTCTTCCCTCCTTCCGTTCTCCAGTCCTTCCCTCCTTAAAAGATCGGCGCGAACATGCGAAACGAGTTCTCCGCGAGGCTCCGCCAGGTCGACCGATCGTTCCAGGTGAGCGGATCGACCGCGAGACAGTCTTTCATGTCGGTTTCGAACTGAGATTCGAGCTGCAAGGCGATCCGCGGATCGGCGACGGCGAGGCCGGCCTCGAAATTGAGCGCGAGACTGCGGCTGTCGAGGTTCGCGCTGCCCACCAGCGACCACTCGCCGTCGACGGCCAGCGTTTTGGCGTGCATCGCCCCTCTTTGATACTCGTAGATCTCGGCTCCGGCTTCGAGCAGCGAGTCGTAATAGCTTCGACCGGCGTAGATCGTCCACAAGTAGCTCGAACGGCCCGGCACCATCAGCCGGACGCGCACCCCGCGCATCGCCGCGGCTTCCAAAGCCCGTGCGAGTTCGAGCGGCGGCACGAAGTAGCCAGTCATCAGCGAGATCGAACGGCGTGCCTGCGCGATCGCCTCGAACATCACCAGCCGGGTCACGTTGTTCGCACCCGTCGGCCCGCCGGTCACGACTTGTGCGATGCTGTCGCCCGGTTCGCCGGGATCGGGATACAAGGCGAGGTCGGTGAGCGGCTCGCCGGTCGCGAAGAACCAGTCTTCGGCAAAGACCTGCTGCAACTGAAGCACCGCCGGGCCTTCGATCCTCAAGTGGGCGTCGCGCCAGTAACCGCGATCGCGGTTCAGGCCGAGATACTCGTCGCCGATGTTCATGCCGCCGGTGAAGCCGATGCGTCCGTCGGCGACGACGATCTTGCGGTGATTCCGCAGATTGAGGCTCCAGCGTTCGCGGATCGTCGCACCCGGCAGAAACGCGGCGACCTCGATCCCGGCGTCGCGCATCGGCCGCAGAAAACGCTCGTTGAGGAACAGCGAACCGATGCCGTCGAACAGGAACCGTACTTTCACGCCTTCACGCGCCTTGCGGACGACGAGGTCGCGTATCCGTGTGCCGGTCTTGTCCCGCTGCCAGATGTAATACTCAAGATGCAGCGTGCTCTCGGAGGCCGCGATCGCCTGTTCGATCAGCCCCATGGCCTCATTCGTATCGCAACACAGCCGCACGCTGTTGTAGCCGGTCGCCGGGATGCGTCCCGCGCGGGCGGCGAGTCGCGCGAGCGTTCGCGGTAGCGGCTGCGGGATCTCTTCCGCCAGAACCTGATACGGGGTCAGCCCCGGCAACTGGCGTTCGATCGCCCGGTCGGCGGCGAGTTTCAGTCGCGCGCGGCGATCGACGCGGTTGATGCCGAAGATCAGAAACAGCAGCCCGCCGACGTACGGCACGAGTACGATCGTCATCACCCACGCGACGGTGCTGCTCGGCTGCTCTTTCTTCATGAGCAGCACCCAGCGCAACAAGACCAGCGTCAGCAGATAGCCGGCGACGGAGATCGCGAACGCAAGCCAGCCGGTGGCGACGGGCATAAGTGAGGAGAAGAGAACAGGGAACAGGACATCGGTGAATCAGGAAGTGTACCTTCCGGCACCGGCCGTACGCCTGCTCGCCGTTCGTCACACGTCCGTTCGCTCCGACGCGATCTCTTCCTCTTCGCGTTCAAACTCTTCGCGTTCAAACGCGGCCTCGGCGGCCTTCATCTTCTTCGCGGCGATCGCTTCGAGCGACATGATCAGCGCGAAGCCGCCCACGAGAATCAGCAGCGACGCCCAGGTCGAACCGTCGGCGAAGTCGGGCCACAGGGCGCGGAAGCTCTTGCGATCGAGGGCGGCGTCGGGCGTCAGGTCGAACTGATAGGGCCACAACCGGCGGAGCGACCCCAGCATGAAGCCCGTGAGAATCGCGAGCGTCACCGACTCATGCCGCGCGAGCAGCCACCGCAGAATCTTCGAGAAGCCGATCAATCCCGAAGCCATGCCGATGCAGAACGCCGCCAGGCAGACGACGTCGTTCGTCGAAAGCATCTCGCCTTTGAGCATGCCCTTCAATCGATGCAACAGTTCGAGCACCTGCGTGTACGCGCCGAGGATCAAGAGAAGAAAACTGCCGCTGACGCCCGGCAGGATCATCGCACAGATCGCGAAGAAGCCGCAGACGAAAAGGTACGCCGGGCTGAACTGCGGCGGATTCTGAAGCTGAGGAAGCCCGACGAAAACGAACGCACCCACGGCGCCGGCGACGAGGGCGGCGATCCGCAAGGGGTTCCAGCGGGGCACCAGTCGGGCCACGAGCAGCGACGAACCGAGGATCATGCCGAAGAAGGCCGCGTAGGTGTGCTGCCGATGCTCGACCAGCAACATCGTGATCACCGACGACAGCAACAGAATCGCGGTGGCGATTCCCGCGCCCAAGGCCATCAGAAACCGCAGATCGATGCGGGCCGCGGCCTCGCCGAACTTGCGGCGTCGCGCCAGGTCGAGCGTGATCAGATCGAAGCGGCTGATCGCCGTCACGAGCCGGTTGTAAATGCCGACGATCAGCGCGACCGTTCCGCCCGACACGCCCGGAACGATGTCGGCCGAGCCCATCAGCAGTCCGCGGGCGAAGTGGACGGCGTCATCGCGAATCGTCACGGTGCATCTCGCGTCGGAATGAGGCGCGTCGCGTCCGGGCTTGTCGAGAACCCTCGCGGCGGCGAAAGTGAGCGTTCGGTCGCCCTCGCCGCGGATCGTACTGGTCCGTTCAGGTTCGGTCGAGCCGGAGTTGAAATGCCGGACCCGCAGGCTGACGCCCGCGGCTCGCGAATTCTCATTCCCGATTCCCTATTCGCCATTCGCCACAAATGAAGGGCCCGGGTTTTCGCGTCGATCTCGACGTTCGCCGCGTGTGGGAATGCCCCGCGTGCGGTCGGCGTCTCAAGATGCAGGGAGACGTCACGAACATGTCTTGTGACTGCCGCGGCGCCGGCTCCGAGAACATGCGTCTCGTCGAGCGCTTGCGAAAGACGGAATCCCCCTTCGATCACGTCGGATTCGCCGCGCAGAAGCGCATCGATGCGGCCATCCGCAAACCCTACGGTCCTGAAGAACCGCACGGCGACTGTGACATTGACGCCGAGGCGGAACCCGCGACGCAAGCGGAGGTGGCGGCCCTCAGCGGTTCAGACCGACGTCCGCCAGACGCCGAGTTGCCCGAGACGACCGGCGAGATCGATGCGGATGCACCACCGCCGACGTTTGAAGAGCCGCCGCCGGGGTGAGTGATCTGAAGACCAGAGCCGCGACCGTCAGGAAGCGGTCCATCGAAAGTGGCCGCTCAATCCGCTTCCTAACGGTCGCGGCTCTGTGGCGAGGATCGCCTACCGCGTTGCCACGAGATCTCGAAGCGACTTGAACTGGTCCGATTCCGCCGTTTCGCACCATTCGAACAGCACCGACTCGGTGGTGGTCACGATCGCGCCGCTGTCGCGCAGACGGGCGAGCGCGATCTCGCGGTCGATGCGGTGTCGGCTGCCGGCGGCGTCGACGGCCACATAGACCCGGTAGCCCATCGACAGCAGGTCGAGCGCGGTGTGCAGGATGCAGATGTGCGTTTCGATGCCGGCGAGCACGACCTGATGCCGTGAATCGGTTCGCTCGCCGGCGGCGGGCCAGCCGGTCGCTTCGGCTCCGCTGAACCGGAGCTTCTCGGCCCTCGTCGCCGGAATGGCATCCTCGCCGGCGAGCAGCGATGCGATCGGCGACACCGTCAGGCCGAGGCCTTTCGGGTATTGTTCCGTGAGCGTCACCGGCACTTTGAACAGTGCAGCCGCCCGCAATAGACGAACGCAATTCGACGTCACGGCGTCGTGATCGATGATGTGCGGCAGGAGACGTTCCTGCACATCGACCACGAAAAGCAAGCTTTCCGCAGGAGAAAGCAGGTCGCGGCTGCGGGCGAATCGACCGTCGGTCATAGCGCGAGGGGAGGCGAATACGAGGGCATCGGCGTGCAGAAGCGGCCGGCTCGCGACGGAAACCGGGACCGGAAAAACGATTCCGGCGGGGGCATTGTGGAGAATTGGACCTGACTTGACTATTCTGTGCCGACGAAAACGGTCGGAGAGTCCGGTCAGTCCCTCGCACGAGGGCGGCCGCTCCGATCGCCCGTGGTGCGGTGGAACGGCTCGGTGCCGCCGTCGATCGCCGCGGGGATCATAGACCGGTTGCACGAACGTTGCAGGATCGGTGGGTGATGAGTCCTAACGACCCGACCCCCCAGGATGCTCAGGCAGCACCCGCTGTCGAGCGCGTGGATGAGGCGCCGCCGACTTCGGAGCCGACGGCTTCGACGCCGGACGCGGCATCTTCCGCATCTGGCCCGGCGGAACAACCTCCGTCCTCGACAGAGCGACCGGAGACTCCACCAGACCCGCCGCAGGCCGCCGAATCGCCTCAAGCACCAGCCGAAGAGCCGCCGGCTGCGCCGAAACCCGTTCCGGAATCTGTTCCAACGGCGGAGGCGGCCGAGCGGCCGCGCGTGCAGCTTCAGCGTGGTGAAGACGCGAAGGCGATCCCGTCGCTGCAAGGCGACGATCCCACCGCGCCGCCGCGCGAGTTCCCGAATCGGGAAGACGAAAACCCGCCGACGCCGACTCGTCCGCCGGCCGCGGTGACGGGCGTCGAGATCCCGCGCGCCGCCGAACTCGATCCGCAGATGGAAGCCGAGCTCGCCGCGGCGATGGCCGAGAATCCGCTCTCGGCGATGATCAACGAGAAGACGGAAGGCGGCGCACCGGCACGGCCGGTCGATATCGAGAGCCTGCAACCCGGCACGCGGCTCAAGGGCACGATCCAGCAGATCAGCGAAGAGACCGTCTTCGTCGAACTGGGCCTGCGTTCGCCCGGCATGATCCAGTCGCGGCAGTTCTCGGCCGAGAAGCCCGCCGAGGTCGGCAAGCAAATCGACGTCGTCGTCGACAGCGTCGACGTCAACGAAGGCACGGTGCTCGTCAGCCTTCCGAAAGCCCGCCGCAAGCCCGCCGGCAATTGGGACGCCGTCTCCCAAGGCCAGATCGTCGATGCGATGGTCTCGAAGACGAACAAAGGCGGTCTCGAGATCACCGTCAGCGGCCTGCGGGGCTTCATGCCGGCGAGTCAGGTCGATCTCGGCTTCGTCGAGAACCTCGACAGCTATGTCGGCCAAAAGCTGACCTGCGTCATCACCGAGGTCAATCCGCAGAAGCGAAATCTGGTCGTCTCCCGCCGGGCGTTTCTGCAACAGGAACGCCAGGAGAAAGAAAAGGAACTCTGGGAGGAGCTGTCGGTCGGCCAGGCGATGACCGGCACCGTCAAGACGATCAAGGACTACGGAGCCTTCGTCGATCTGGGCGGCGTCGATGGCTTCCTGCACGTCGGCGAGATCAGTTGGAACCGCGTCAACCATCCGAACGACGTGCTGAAGGTCGGCGATCAGATTCAGGTCAAGATCCTCAAGCTCGACAAGGAATCGCACAAGATCGGTCTGGGTCTGAAGCAGATGCAGCAGAACCCGTGGGCCTCGATCGAGCAGCGGTACCCGGTCGGCATGACCGTCTCGGGCAAGGTCACGCGCACGACCGAGTTCGGCGCGTTCGTCGAACTCGAACAGGGTGTCGAAGGGCTGATCCACATCAGCGAACTCGACCACCGTCGCGTCGGTCGCGTGACCGAGGTCGTCAAAGAGGGCGATCAGGTCGATGCGAAGGTGCTCGCCGTCGAGCCGAACCGCAAGCGGATCAGCCTCTCGCTCAAGGCGTTGAAGAGCAAGCCCGAGCCGGCTCCCGCCGCCCCCGTCGAACAGTACGAGCGGAAGAACAAGGGTCCGCTGCGAGGCGGTCGCGAAGGCGACGTCGAAAAGCGCTCCACGGGCCTGTTCGGCAATCCGGAGGATTTCAAGCAGCGGTAGTCTGCCGCGGCTTGGTCGCTCTCACAAAGCCCACGGACGAGCCGTGGGCTTTGTCGTTTGCGTTGCGCGATCGGAAGGCTTATGAGGCAGTTCTCGCGTTGCCGCGTATGTCACGGAGCAGGCCGCGAACGATGCGGTGCTGAAGGCACAGGAAGAACGCCTCAAGGCGCCGTTACGTGCGTTCTGCACAGAGATCGACGACGAATTCTAGAAAACAGCTCACGGAATTCAACGGTACTCACTCGGTGTCGCCTTCCAACTCGCGCCGAAACGACCAGTAGAACTCTTCCGACTCCAGCACCGATCGCCTCAGCCATTCGCGGCCCTCGGCGGGCAGGTCGAGGCCGACGACGGCCGTCAGGTCGCGGATCATCAGAGGGTTGTCGCCGTAGTACGAGTGACCGATGAGGCTCGTGTCGATCGGCGAGACATCGACGGTGTCGACGCCGGGAGTGACGGTGAGGTTTTCGCCCGACAGGCCCGCGCGGGTGTAGCCGTGAAACCGTGTGGATGCCAGCAAAGCCCGGTCGTTCGATGACGCATACAGCGTGACGCGCCGGGCCGATTTGGCGAGAGCGGGGGCGTACCGCGTGCGGAATTCGCCGGAATCGACGTCCGGCGCGGCGAGGATCACCTGACCGAATTGGGGGCCGTCGCCGCGCAGCGACATCCGCTCGATCGCTTGCAGCAAAGCACGGTTCCCCATGCTGTGAGCCACAAGATGAATCGTTCTCGCGCCGGAACGCTTCGCGAGGTCCAACAGGAAGCCCTCGAGCTGCGTGACCGTCCAGCCGACGCTCGCTTCGTCGCGCGTGTAATCGGCGAGACCGGCGTTCGACGGCCAGCTATAACAGACGGCGGCGCCGTCGAATTTCAGATCGAAGGCGATCTGAGCGGTGCGTTTCACGGCGCTGTCGAAGCCGACGTTATAGCCGTGCACGAACACGAACGCCTGCCGCTTGGCGGATTCCGCGATCGACTGTTGAACCGAGTCGTAGAACTCGTCGTCTTCGAGACGCACCGTTCGTTGAAGAATCACGTGATTTCCGGGATCTTCGCGAAACTCGAGTCGCAGGATCGACGGGGATTCGACGCGACCGACGCGGTGATCGGGCGGAAGGGAAACCTCGCACACGCCAAGTTCGAGGATCGGGCGTCCGCGTTCTTCGTGCCGCGTCTCGCCGTAGGTGCGATCGCCATAGTCGGCGGCCCGCCGCACCTGCTGCATGCGCACCAGCAACTGCTGACCGAGATATGCCGTCACCGCGAAGGACAAGACAGCGAGCGTCGCGACGACGGCTTTCTTTCGCAGTTGGAAGGCCAGCACCGCGAACAGAAGCGTCACCACGACGCCTGCCAGCGCGGGAAAGTAGAGCGACCATTCCACGATGCCCGCGCCGACCGGCAGATGCGGCTGGCGGTCGGTGGCGTAGTAGACGCGAACGATTTGATCCGTCGCCGGCGACGCTTCGGCGGGCGGTGGTTCTGTGGGAGGCGACTCCCCGGGCGGCGATCCCGCAGTCGGCGGATCGGATCGCATCGCCGCTCTCGGACGATCACGCGCATCGCGAGGCTCCGACTCCGGTGCGGGCGACTCCGATAGCGGCGGTTCGGCACCGAGCGGCTCATCCGCGGGCGGTGCCGGCGGCAATGGATCGTCAGCCGTCGGCTCGGAAGCCGGCGGTTCTTCGGCAGGCGAATCGACGGAGTACGTCTGATCGTCCGAGCCAGACGCGTCGTCCGATGCGGTGGGGATGTCGAAGTCCTCCGGCGGAGGAGGCGCGTCAACGGATGGATCCGTCTGAGTTGCCGCATCTTCGACGTGGGGCGGTCGTTCATCTTTCGCCGACGAGCAGCCGACGACACATCCCAGCAAGACCGAGAACGCCAGCGCGTGCCGATGAGACATCGCTTCCTCCGTGACCAGGAGCCGCCGCCATCATAGCGACCGCGACGGCGTCAGACGCGACGGGGAACCACGAACGCAGCCAACCATCCGACGAACATGATCACCAGCGTCCCGCAGACGATCGTCATGAAGGGATGCAACGGGTTGCCGTATGCCGCAAGCGACGTCGGCCACCAGCCTTGATCGCTTTTCGACGACAGCGACATCCACAGGATCGTGAGCACGCCGGCGATCACGCCGATCAGCCCGGCGGCGGAACCGGCTCGCTTCGCGAGTCGACCGAGCAGGAACAGGCCGAGCATGCCTCCGCTGCAAATGCCGGCGAGTTCCCACCACACGTCGAGAACGCTCTTCGCCTGCGTCATCGCGAGCGCCGCCGCGGTTCCCACGATGCCCCAACCCAGCGTCGAAAACCTCAGCACCCACATCGCTTCGCGGTCGCTCTTTGTATCGCGGAAGTAGCGTCGGTAGAGATCGCACAGCGTGAGCGTCGCCATGCTGCTCAGGTTCGAATCGAGCGCGGCGGCGAAGATCGCCGCGACGACGAGACCGCCCAGGCCCGGCGGCAATCCGTTCGCGATAAAGAACGGAAAAATCTGATCAGGCGCCTCGGCGGCCATTCCTGCGGGAAAGAAATCGGAACGCTGCCGCGACAACACCCACAACGCCGTACCGATGAAGAAAAAGAAGGCCGATGCGGGCACGTAGAGCAGCGTGGTGATCCAAACGCTCCGCTTCGCTTGCCGGTCGTCGGGAGTGGTCACGTAGCGTTGGACATAGCTTTGATCGACGCCGAAGTTCGTCAGGTTCACGAACAGCCCGTAGACCAGCACGATCCAGAACGTCTGCGCGTTGAAGATCGCTGCCCAACCAGCGCCGGTGATCGCACTGGAAGTCGGCAGCGCATTGCCAAGGTCGAACTTGCCGGCCTCGCTGCCTGTCTCGATGATCCCGGCGAGGCCCCCGGGCACCATCGCGAGCAATGCGATGATGCAGATGAGCGGACCGAGCAACAGAATGCCGCTTTGCAAGACGCCGATCCAGACGACGGCCTCGATGCCGCCGAAGATCGAATACAGGATCATGACGGCGCCGGTGATGATAATGATCGTCTCAATGCGCCAGCCGGTGAACGGCGCGACGGCCAGCGCGAGCAGGTACGCGATCGTCGCCATGCGTGCGACTTGCAACAGCAAGAAACAGATCACCGCGTAGGTTCGCGCCCACGGCCCGAAGCGCTGTTCCAGATGTTCGTATGCCGAAACGGTTCCCGTTCGACGAAAGAACGGCACGAACCAGACGACGGCGATGAGCGCCGCGATCGGCGCCGACAGCGCGAAGACGAATGGGTTCCAATCGCCCGCGAACGACTTGCCGGGGTTCGCGAGAAAGCTGATGCTGCTCACGAACGACCCGAACATCGACAAGCCGACGGCCCAGCCCGGCAGCGAGTGCCCGCCGGCCATGAAGTCGTCGGTGCTGCGTCTCCGAAGACCGAACCAGCAGCCCAGCCCCACCGTGAGGCACAGATAGGCGACCAGCACAGCGAGATCGGCCGCACGCGAAACGTTCATCGGCACTCATGCGAAAGGGTCGTCGTCACGCGACTCGGCTCAAACAGCGAGTGACGCGGCTCGCGACGTTTCGGAAAACCGCTGATGAACGCCGATAGCACAAGCAGAATGACCACGGAAGACACGGATAAAAAGAACCGTTGCGCGTGCGAACGGGCAGTGACCCGTCGTTGAGGAATCGGTGTCATTCGTGCGATCCGTGGTTTGAGTAACGACGATCGCCATGCGTGTCGATCTGCGGCCAATCGCGAGGCAAGCAATACGCATCCGACGCTACTCGATCGTCTGCGGATCGATCACGGCGTGCTTGATGAGTTGCCGTTTCCAGGTGTAGGTGATGTGGATCATGCCGTCTTTCGACTGGATGACCGCCGGGTAGGAATACTCGCCCGGTTCCTCCTCGAGCGTGACGACGGGCTCCCAGTCCCGGCCGTCTTTGGACACCGCCACGTTCAGCGGGGTGCGTCCCTTGGGCGTGTCGTTGTAGACGAGCAGGTGACGACCGTCGGCAAGGGTGACGGCATCGGTTCCGGAGTTCGGGTTCGCGACGCTGGTGAGCGTCATCGGTCCCCACGTCAGTCCGTTGTCTTCCGACGTCGCCGTCCAAAGCTTTCCCTGCTTGCTGCGACCGATCGCCTGCAACGTGTGGCCTTCGTGGCGCAAGATGCTCGGTTGGATCGCGCCAATCTCTTGGCCGTCGTTGATCGGTCCGACGCGAGTCCACGTCCGCCCGAGATCGGGCGTGATTTCGAAGTGGACGCGCCAGCCGTCGTCTTCGGAACTTGAACCGCAAAACAGCCGCCCGCCCGGAAGCGCGATCGGCTTGTTCTTGACGGGGCCTGCGATGCCTTCCGGCAGCCGGCGCGGGAACGACCAACGCTGTCCACCGTCGCCGCTGCGCATCAGCATGCCCCACCAGGCGTCGGGCGAGGGGCCGCACTTGTAGAAGAGCAACAGCGCGCTGCCCTTGGGCTGATAGAGCACCGGGTTCCAGCAAGGATGGCGGTGCTGTTCGCCGCCGGGCTTCAGATACTGCACTCCGGTGGCGACCTCGATCGGGCGAGTCCAGTGTTCGCCCTCTTTGCGGGAGAGCCAGATGCCCACGTCGTCGTGACCTTCCTGCGTGCCGCCGAACCAGGCCGCGACGAGCGTGCCGTCGGTCGTCTCGACGATCGTCGAGGCGTGACACGACTTGAAGGGCGCTTCCTCGAAGATGAACTCCGAGTTTTTCACTTCGGTATCGTCGCCCAAGGCAATGGACGCCACGCTCGAAAGGCAAACCGCGCAGACCGCGAACCCGATTCGCATCGTTTGATCCTTTGATCTCGTGAAGCCCGGAGATGCCCTGCGGCAGAGACTACTTTGATCGTCCGCGACATCAAAGCCGATGCCGCCGCGCACTTTCAGAAAACATTTTCAGAAAACAGATGTTGGACAAGTCGCGTCGCGGTCGCTAGTCTCGACGCCGTCGGCGGATGGATCGCACCTCATTTGAAGAGGAGGCTTCCATGCCCCGACCTTGCGCCGCGCTTCTCGCCGCCGCACTGCTCTGCCAGGCCGCGTACGCGGGCGACAGCCCGTTGTTGCCGATGCCCGATGACGGAGCCGCGAAAGGACCGACGTCGCTGCTGCTGACGACGTCGTACTGCTACCGTGCCCGTCAAAAGATCCAGTACAGTCCTACAGGCTATTGGGCCTGGATGTGCGACCGCGCTCCCGATTATGACAACGACGGTTGCTTTGATTGGTTCCATGCCGAACAGGTCGTGATCGCCGGCGGCAATTATACGATCACAGATACCTGCGTTGAAGAATGCGCGTGCGATTCGCCGTGCTTCACCGACCCGTATGCGGCGTCGGTCGCGGGGGTCTCGATCCAAAAACCCGCTACGCCCGAGCTGTCGCTCAGGCTCGACCGTCTGGCGCCCTCGGACGCCTGCGTCGATGCGTTCCTTCTCCCGAAAGAAGCGAACGGCCACGTCGTGGTGTGGCCCGAGAACGCCACGGGATTCGTGGTGCGCATCATGAAGGACGGCGAGACCTCGTGGGACGTCAAGCTGTTCCCCATGACCGTCGTCGTGAACACTGACGGTCCAGGCGGCGATGCCGACAAGAGCGAGGTTCAAACCCTTCGGCTGGGCTTTCAGATCGAGCCGCTCGCATCCGGCGACGATCCGCTGTTCACCGCCAAGCTCAACAGCCTGCGCCCCGTGCGCGATCCGCATCACGATCTGCAAGTGGACGGTCTCTACGAGCTGCGGCTCGGCAAAGAGCGGTTCTTCGTGAAGATGAAAGACGATCCAGTCTGAGTGTGAGGGGTCTGTCTTCCCACAGGGCCGCGGTGCAACGGGCATCGCGGCTCGACGGGCAGCAGATCACGGCGCGCGGGGAGGCCGCGAACGGCGATGAACCGTCGGCCTTTCGCTCTCAACTTTCGGCTTTCTTACATTCTGTCTCCTCTCCCCTCCTCCCCTCC
>JACCRE010000370.1 GCA_013813775.1 Planctomycetaceae bacterium | reverse complement strand
AACGGGCGGGACAGGGGAGCGCGCTCCACTCTTTCCTTGGAGGGAAAGAGGACGGAAGAACGGGAGAACGGAGGAGGGGAGGGGAGGAGAAAGCAGACAGAAGTCAGGAGACGGAATGAAAGAAAGCCGAGGGCTGACAGCGAACAGGACAACTTGATCAGGACCGGGCCTTGTCGGAGATGTCTTTCCGGCACCAGGCGCCTTCCCAGCGGATCGGCTTGACGGCTTGATAGGCACGTCGCTTCGCGTCGGAGAGGTCGTCTCCGAGCGCCGTGATGCCGAGCACGCGGCCGCCGTCGGTCACGATCGTGCCGTCGTCGAGCAGCTTGGTGCCGGCGTGAAAGACTTTCACGTCGGGCTGCGCATCGGCTTCCGCCAGCCCCCGCATCGGTCGGCCCTTCTCGTAGTCGCCGGGATAGCCCTCCGAAGCCATCACGACGCACACGGCCGGTCGCGGATCCCACTCCAGAGCCGGAAACTTCGCAAGGCGTCCCTCGGCGGCGGACAGCAGCAACTCGAACAGGTCGGTCTTCAGCCGCATCAACACGGGTTGCGCCTCGGGATCGCCGAACCGCGTGTTGAACTCCAACACCCGCGGCCCCTGAGCCGTGAGCATCAAACCCGCGTAGAGCACGCCGTTGAAAGGCCGGCCGATCTTGCTGAGGCCGTGCACGGTCGGCACGAGAATTTTGTCGATGATCAGGTCCATCAATTCCGGCGTCACCAGCGGCGCGGGGCTGTAGGCGCCCATGCCGCCGGTGTTCGGGCCTCGATCGCCGTCGTACGCCGCTTTGTGGTCCTGGGCGGTGTCGAGGGGCACGATCGTTTTGCCGTCGACGATCGCGAGAATGCTCGCCTCCGCGCCTTCCAGCCGCTCTTCAATGACGATCCGCTTGCCCGACTCGCCGAACACGCGCTTCACGGCGATCTCACGAATCGCCTCAAGGGCTTCCGTTTTGCTGGAACAAACGAAAACGCCCTTCCCGGCCGCCAGTCCATCGGCTTTGACGACGAGGGGCGTCTCCGGCCGTTCCTCGACGTAGGCGAAGGCGTCGCGAGCGGCGTCGAACGATCGGAATTCCGCGGTCGGAACGCCGTGTTGCCGCATGAATTGCTTGGAAAAGACCTTGCTGCCTTCGAGTTCGGCCGCGTTTTTGTTGGGGCCGAAAACGAGCAGGCCTTTTTTTCGCATCGCATCGGCGAGGCCGGCGACGAGCGGAGCCTCGGGACCGATCACCACCAGCCCGATTTTCTGCTCGACGGCGAATCGCACCAGTCCGTTGAAATCGGTCGTGGAGATCGCGACGTTTTCGGCGTCCTCGGCTGTGCCGGCATTGCCGGGCGCGACGAACACATGCTCGACCCGAGGGGATTGCCGCAGTTTCCACGCGAGAACGTGCTCGCGGCCGCCCTGGCCGACGATGAGAACCTTCATGCCGCCTGACCTGTCCTACCGGAGGGAAGTCGCGGCCGTCCCGCCGCGAAGCGAGTCAGTATAACAGTCCCGGCGGCTGCGCGCAATTGAAGGTCATTGCGTGGCGCGGTAGAAGTGCTAGAGTTGATGTGAAGCCGAGGGGTTGCCATCCCTCGGCTTCGTTCGCAATCGCGACGCATGAAAGGCGTTTGTTTCGTGTTCGATACCGTGGCTGTGGTGGGCGCGACCGGGGCGGTCGGCCGGATCATTCTCGATCTGCTGGAAGAGCGGAAATTCCAGACGAAACGATTCCGCTTCCTGGCTTCCGCGCGCAGCGCTGGCGGCACGGTGACGTTTCGCGGCGAGCAGCACCCGGTGGAGGAGCTCACGCCGGAGTCATTCGCCGGAGTCGATCTGGTCATCGCTTCGACTCCCGATGAGACGGCGCGAGATTTCCTGCCGCACGCGATCGCCGCCGGCGCGAAAGTCATCGACGAAAGCGGTTACTGGCGGATGAAGCCCGACGTCGCGCTCGTGATCCCCGAGATCAATCCCGAGGCGGCTCTCAACGCGAAGGGCATCATCGCCAGCCCCAACTGCTCGACGACGCAGATGGTCATGGCCCTCAAGCCGCTGCACGACGCCGCGAAAGTGAAGCGAGTCATCGTGAGCACCTACCAAGCTGTGAGCGGAGCCGGGCGGGCGGGAACCGAGGATCTCGTCCGCGGCTCGCGAGCGCATCTCACCGGCGAGAGCTATGCCTACACGACGTTCGCCCATCCGATCGCCTTCAATGCGATCCCGCAGATCGGCTCGCTCAAAGAGAACGGCTACACGAGCGAAGAGATGAAGATGGTATACGAGACGCGCAAGATTCTCGGAGACGAATCGATCGCGATCTCGGCGGCGTGCGTGCGCATCCCGGTCGCCGATTGCCATAGCGAGATGATCTGGGTCGAGACCGAGCGGCCGGTCTCGCCTGAAGAAGCGCGGGAACTGTTCGAGAAGTTCCCGGGGGTCGCCGTCCGCGATGATCTCGCGAACGGAATCTATCCGCTGCCTTCGGCGTGCAAAGGTTGCGACGAGGTGTTCATCGGACGCATTCGCCGCGACTTGTCGCATCCGAACGGGCTGACCTTCTGGTGCGTGAGCGATAACCTTCGCAAAGGCGCGGCGACGAACGCCGTGCAGATCGCCGAGTTGCTCGCGCAGCATCACGCGTGAGCTTTAGAGGCTGGAACGCAACTCCCCTCTCCCGAGGGAGAGGGGCCGGGGGTGAGGGGCGCAGGTGGACGTGCCGCGTCGCTTGCGTTCGTTCTCCCGGCGAAAGTCACGTTGTGCAAGACAGGGCGACGCGACAGGGCGTCCCCTCACCCCTGCCCCTCTCCCGAGGGAGAGGGAAACTGGATTCGGAAAGAGGAAGAAGCCGAGGGATTGCAATCCCTCGGCTTCCTTTTCGCGATGCGATTCTTCTCATGCGAAGATCACGCGTTGCGCAGCGGATCTTCGGGGCAGTGATCCTGCACGACGTGCGTTTCGAGGAATCGTGCGAGCTGATGGAAGTCGCTGTCGGTTTCGATGTACCGCACGACGGTCACGAGCGTTTCCGGGTCGATGAGCTCGTCGAATTCGACGTACCGCAGATCGAGCTGTCCTTCGACCGAGATCATCACGCGCGTCAGGCCCTTCTCGGCGAGTGCGCGATAGGCGCCGATGCCGAGCTGGCTTCCCAGCATCACGTCGAAGGCATGCGGCGGAGCGCATCGGCTCTCATAACCGAACTGCAACGGCTTGACGCGTCGTTTCTTGCCGCAGGACTTCGCATAGGCCTGCTCGACCCGTTCGGCGAGGATGCGTGCGAGGTTCACCGACGCCACGGCGATATGTCCGTGCGCATCGCGAGGAATGTGCGCGAGTTCCTTCGCGGGCAGCATCTCGGCAAGCCCCTCGGCGACGCAGATCACGCCGAAGGGTTTGTTCTCGGTCTTCTCGCGGGCGACCATCGTGCCGACGATGCGGTTCACGATCGCGTCGAAGTTCATCAGCTTGCGTTCGACGGTCTTGCCGTCCTTCTCGACCGTCTCGCTCGATGCGTACATGCCCACGATGTCTTCGACGCTGATGACGAGGCTCGCCCCGCCGGCGATCGCGGCGCCGTAAGCGAGCCAGCCCGCGCTGCGGCCCATCGTCTCGACGAGGAAGTATGACCGGTCGCTGGCGGCGTCGGCGACGAGGTTGCGAATCTCCTCGGCGAGGGTTTCGACGGCGGTGAAGTAACCGAACGTGAAGTCGATGCCGCTGTAGTCGTTGTCGATCGTTTTCGGAACGTGAACGACGCGAATCTTCTTCGATCCGGCGGGCAGGTTCTCCTGAAACAAACCGAACTTGTTCGCGGTCTTGAGCGTGTCGTCGCCGCCGATCGAAATGAGGGCATCGACCTCGAGCGACCGCAAAGCGTCGTAGACGGCCTTGAGTGGCGCGATTCGGGTCTCGTCGGTGAGGTGCGCCATGGCGCTCACGTTCTTGCCGGGATTCTCGCGAGCGGTGCCGATGAGAATCCCGCCGCTGGTGCGATCGCGTTCGAGTTCGCCGTGATCGAAGCGCACGTAGTCGCGGCCCTCGGTCATCGGGTGATCGGGACCGAACTGCACGAGGCCCGAATACCCGTGCTTGATGCCGACGACGTCGATGCCGCTGCGTAGAAAGGCGTCGGCCGCGGTGCAGATGACGGCGTTCGCGGCCGGTGCCGGTCCGCCGGAAAAGAGAATCGCGACGCGACGCAGGTCGGTTTTGGGCGCCGCGGGGCGGTTGAGAGTCGAAGCCATGAATCGTCCGTCAGGGGAATGGCGTAATGGAGCGGTTGAGTGGCACGCCCTGACGTAGGAAGGGCGTGGCGAGACATCTCACGTCCACGCCCTTCCCCTTGGTCTGGGCGTGCCACCCAACGTTTGAGACAAGTCGATCTTCTACTTGAACTCGGCGAAATCCAGCGTCGCGAACAGATCGTCGAGCGTCTCGGCCCGACGGATGAGCTTCACGCTGCCGTCTTCGCGAAGCAGCAGTTCGGCGCTGCGCGGCTTGCCGTTGTACTGGAAGCCCATGCTGTGTCCGTGGGCGCCGGCGTCGTGGATGGCGAGCAGGTCGCCCGATTCGATCGGCGGAAGCTTCCGGTCGATCGCGAACTTGTCGTTGTTCTCGCAGAGGCTGCCGACGACGTCCACCGTCGTCGTCGCCGGGGCGTCTTCCTTACCGATCACGGTGATGTGGTGATACGCGCCGTACATGCCGGGCCGCATCAGGTTCGCCATGCAGGCATCGACGCCCACGTATTTCTTGTAGATGTCCTTCTTGTGAATCGCCCGCGTGACGAGCACGCCGTAGGGACCGGTCATGCAACGACCGTTCTCCATGCAGATCGCGAGCGGATGCAAACCCGCGGGGCGGATCATCGCCTCGTAGGCGGCCTTCACGCCGTCGCTGATCTCGCCGTAATCGATCGCCTTTTGACCGGGACGGTACGGAATGCCGATTCCTCCGCCGAGGTTCACGAACTCAAGTCGCACGTCGACCTTCGCCGCGATTTCGACGGCAAGCTCGAACAGCATCTTCGCCGTCTCGACGAAGAACTGCGGATTCAGTTCGTTCGAGGCAACCATCGTGTGCAGGCCGAACCGCTTGACGCCCTTCTTCTTGAGAGCGCGGTAGCCCTCGAAGAGTTGCGCGCGCGTCAGGCCGTACTTGGCGTCTTCCGGCTTGCCGATGATCACGTTGCCTTCGCGGAGCGGCCCCGGGTTGTAACGGAAGCACACCAGCTCGGGCAGGCCCACGTGCCGTTCGAGATACTCGACGTGCGTGATGTCGTCGAGGTTGATGATCGCTCCGCGGCGCTTCGCCTCGGCGTACTCCTTCGCCGGAGTGTCGTTCGACGTGAACATCACGTGCTCGCCGACGAGGCCGACCCGTTCCGAAAGCACGAGTTCGGCGTAGCTCGAACAGTCGGCCCCGCAGCCCTCTTCTTTGAGAATCGCGAGGATGTGCGGATTCGGCGTCGCCTTGACGGCGAAATATTCACGAAACGATTCGCACCAGCGAAACGCGACGTTCAACCTGTGGGCGTTGCTGCGAATCCCGCGCTCGTCGTACAGGTGGAACGGCGTCGGATACTCGTCGGCGATGCGGCGAATGATCGCAGGATCGATCGGAAGGGGCTTCTCGGCCATCGGCACAGACGCTCAGCATCGGGAAAGAGCCATGAATCGCTCGCATTGTAGTCCCGAAGCCGCCGATCTGCCACGAACGATCCCGCTGCGACGGGACTGACCAGTCCCGCCGGATTTCGCAATCCAGAATCGGCAACGGTCGTCCCCAACCACTCCGAGCGTTCCGGCAAACGATGACGTGCTCATCACTTCGCCGGATACGGTCGATCGACGTCGAAGCGGAACAGCCCGAACCAGCCTTCGCCGTGGCCGATGATGCGAACGGCGTTCGAATCCGGTTCGATTGCCGGCGGACCCATACCGATCAGGCGATAGCCGTAGGTGCCCATCAACGGCAGGCCGGCGGCATTGGTGTATTCCCACTGCTCCACGCGAATCATCGCGATCGGCGCGAGCAGGATCATCAATGCCAGGGCGATGCCCAGCACAGTTTTGTAAACGCGATTCCGCATCGTCGGCCTCCTGAGTGAATGCGAGGGGAGGCGACTTGTAGTGAACAACGGTCGCGCGACGCAAGATTTCGTGGTCGCAGCGAGTCTCTGACGAGTCCGGCTTCAACGCCGGCGAGAGTTGGATGCGCCGCTCAACTGGCTAGACTGTGGCTCCGTCCAACGCGCATACGTTTGCAGCCTTCGGAACTCGCCATGGAAACGCGCCGGCTCGGCCAGACCGACATCGACGTCTCGGTGCTGAGCTTCGGCGCGTCGTCGCTCGGGCAGGAGTTTCGCGCCGTCGATCTCGGCGAGGCGCTGAAGAGCGTTCGCGTCGCTCTCGACAACGGCATGAACTTCATCGACACGTCTCCGTATTACGGACGTGGCATGAGCGAAGTGCTGCTCGGGCAGGTGCTGCCGACGATTCCTCGTTCGAGCTACTACCTCGGCACGAAGCTCGGCCGCTATGCGCCGCGGCACTTCGATTTCAGCGCCCGCCGCGTCGCCGAGAGCGTCGACGTCTCGCTCGAGCGCATGAAAGCCGAATACCTCGACATCGTGCTCTGTCACGATCTCGAATACGTCGAGATGTCGCAGATCGTCGAAGAGACGCTGCCCGCCTTGCGGCGCGAGATCGAGAAAGGAAAGGTGCGTTACATCGGCGTGAGCGGCTACCCAATGAAGATGTTCAAGTACGTGCTCGCCAACGCAGCCGTCGACGTGGTCCTCACGTACAACCATTACACGCTGCAAAACGACATGGCGCTGGAGCTCGTGCCGCTCTGCCGCGCGAAGGGCGTCGGCCTGATCAACGCGGCTCCGTTCTCGGCCCGTCTGCTCGCGAATGCCCCGCTGCCCCCGTGGCATAAAGCGCCGCCAGAGGTGCGCGAGGTTGCGCAGCGGGCCGTCGAGCATTGCGCCGCGGCCGGTTCCGACATCGCGAAGCTCGCGCTCCAGTTCTCGATCGCCAACCCGGCGTTCGCCACCTGCGTGACCGGCTCCGCGAATCCCGATCGCGTCGCCCAGTGGGTCGAATGGGCCGACGAGCCGATCGATCAATCTCTGCTTGGCGAAGTGCAGCAGATTCTCCAACCGATCCACAACTGGTTCTACGTCGAAGGCCGCTCGGAGAATAACGATGAGCCGCGGCCAATCGCCTGAGAAGAGCAAAGAATGTGAACCGCCAAGACGCCAAGGTCGCCAAGGGGTCTTACAGAGAATTGCTTCGCACGCCGCTTGGTGAATGCTTGGCGACCTTGGCGTCTTGGCGGTTTTTTATTCTTCGGTAGCTCAAAGACTCCCATGCGTGCCATCCGACTCGAAGAACCCAAACAGTTCCGCCGCATCGAGATCGATGAGCCGGATCGTCCCGGCCCCAGTGAGGCGCTCGTGCGGACGCATCGCATGGGGATCTGCGGGTCGGACCTGGGCGGTTATCTCGGGAAGATGCCGTTCTTCAAATATCCCCGCATCCCGGGGCATGAACTCGGCGTCGAGGTGCTGGAGGTCGGGTCCGGCGTCACGAACGTTCGTCCCGGCGATCGGTGCGGCGTCGAGCCGTACATGAACTGCGGCACGTGCTATCCCTGTCGCCAGGGCAACGGCAATTGCTGCGAAACGCTGAACGTCATCGGCGTGATGGTCGACGGCGGGCTGCGCGAACGGTTTCTCGTGCGGGCCGACAAGCTGCATCCCTCGTCGAAGCTGAGTTACGAGCAACTCGCGCTCGTCGAGACTCTGGCGATCGGCTGTCACGCCGTCGATCGTGCCGCACCGAAGCCCGATGATCATTTTCTGATCATCGGCGCCGGTCCCATCGGTCTCGCGACGCTCGAATTCGCGCGGCTGACGGGCGCGACGATCACCGTCATGGATCTCGTCGAGTCGCGTCTCGAGTTCTGCCGCTCGCGCTACGGCGTGCCCCACACGATTCTCGTCAAAGGCGACGATCGCGATCTTGAGGCCGCGAAGGCGATCACGAACGGCGATCGCTACGCCGTCGTCGTCGATGCGACGGGCAGCCACCGCTCGATGTCGAACGCGCTCGCGTTCGTCGCGCATACCGGCACGCTCGTGTACGTGGGCATCACCAGCGACGTGATCAGCTTCCCGCATCCGCCGCTGCACCGGGCCGAGATGACGATCAAAGGCAGCCGGAACGCCCTGCCGAAAGACTTCGGACGCATCATCGGCCTCATCGAAGACGGCGCGATCGACACCGCACCCTGGATCACGCACCGCACGTCGTTCGACGACATGATCGGCCGCTTCGAGGATTTCACGAAGCCCGAAACCGGCGTGATCAAGGCCATCGTCGAGTTGTAGTGAGGGCCGCGGCTCGCTTCTGAACCGTCATAGTGAACGCTGATGTCAAAAAACATTCGTTGTGAAACGCTCGGTCTCGCGCCGAGCTTCGGGTTCGGCGATCGGACGGGCCTGGCGACGCCGGGGCACGTCGAGGCGATGAAACGCGCGGGCGTCGCGGCCGGCATCGAACCCATTTTTCCGCAGCAATCGATCCGCGAGATGACCCGCACCCGGCGGACGCCGGCGCAGGTCATGGACGATGCGATGCGCGGCGCGGCGGCTGCTGGCTGGGACGGTCGCACGGGCGCCGACGCCGACCATCTGAAGACTCCCGCCGACATCGATGTGACTTCGGAAGCCGGCTTCACGTTCTTCACGATCGATCCTTCGGAATACGTCGATCGTCATGCCGACGATTACGGCGAGTCAGTCATCCGCGAGCGGTTCGACGCCGTCGCCGATGAGTGTCCGTGGTTCGACACGTACAAAGATCGTTTCGTCACGCTGCCGACCGGCACCCGCGTCGATCTCACCGAGGAGGCCTGCATGCGCGCCGCCGTGAAGTACGGCCTCGCGATCCAGGAGGCGATTCGGCTCGCCGATCACATCCGGGAGGTGAGCGCAATGGCGCGGCGAGAGTACGAGATCGAACTGTCGGTGGACGAGACCGAGCAACCGACGACGCTCGCCGAGCATTACATCATCGCCGACCAGTGCCTGCGCGGCGGCATGAAGCTTGTGAGTCTCGCCCCGCGGTACGTCGGCGACTTCGAGAAAGGCGTGGACTACAAGGGCGATCTCGATGCGCTCGCCGCGTCGCTCGCCGACCACGCCGCGATCGCCGAAGCCATTGGACCGTACAAGCTGAGCCTGCATTCGGGGTCGGACAAGCTGTCGATGTATCCGTTGTTCGCCAAAGCGACGAAGGGTCGGTTCCATGTGAAGACGGCAGGCACCAGCTACCTTGAAGCGTTGCGAGCAGTCGCGCGGCACGATGCCGCATTGTTCCGCAGGATCATCGAGTTCGCCCGCGATCGCTACGACGCCGACAAAGCGACGTATCACGTGTCGGCGACGCTCGACGACGCCCCGACGACCGCCGCGGCGCGCGACACCGCGGAACTCGAACGAGAATACCTGGAGTGCTGGGACGACGTGCCGGCGGGCCTCGGCTTCACGAAGCCCGGTCGGCAGATCCTGCATTGCACGTTCGGCTCGGTCCTCACCGATCCCGAACTCGGCATCGCCGTGCGCGACGCGCTGAAGGCTCACCCCGAGACTTACACGGAAGTCCTCGCCGACCACTTCGCACGACACCTCGACGCCTTGGCGGCGGGAATGTGATCCGCCGATCGAAATGGAGGGCACGGTCGAATGATCTACGGATACGGCGGCAAATCTCTCAATGAGTATGGTCTCACTGAAATGCGAGAGGTGAGCCTGTCGGCGACGCCGATTCAGTTACGGCAAATCGCGACGCACCTGCTCGACGCAGCAGACGAACTGGACCGGCAAACCGTATCGGCCCACTGGCACCGTCATCTGCCGAAGCAAGTTTGCGAATCGCTCGGTTGCGATGTCATCGTTGCTTCCCCTCCGCCCGTCCGTGAAGGATAGGGCTAGACCCATCATGAAATCCGCGATCACCGTCAGTCTCGTACCGGAAGCCCGCGGCGGGCCGTTCGTCTTCTGGGACGATCTCCCGGCGGCATGTCGAACGGCGCGGGAGATCGGTTACGACGCGATCGAGCTGTTTCCGCCATCCGCCGATGCCGTTCGTCCTGCCGAACTTCGCAAGCTGCTCGACGGCGAAGGTCTGAGGCTGGCGGCCGTCGGAACCGGGGCCGGCTGGGTCAAGCACCGGCTGCATCTCGCGCAGCCGGATGAGTCGGCTCGAAGCCAGGCCCGCGACTTCATTCGTTCGATCATCGATTTCGCCGGGCCGTTCGGCGCTCCTGCCATTATCGGCTCGATGCAGGGCCGCAGCGGCGAAGGCGTCTCGAAAGACGAGGCAAGAAATGCCCTTGGCGATGCCTTGAACCAGCTTGCCGAACACGCCAAGCAATTCGGCGTGCCGTTAATCTACGAACCGCTGAACCGCTACGAGACCGATCAGTTCAATCGCGTCGCGGATGCGGTGAGTTGGCTGGAAGACTCGAAGATCGAGAACGTGCGGCTGCTCTGCGATCTCTTTCATATGAACATCGAAGAGACCGACGTCGCCGCGGCGCTCCGCGACGCGGGGAATCACGTCGGGCACGTGCATTTCGTCGATTCCAATCGCCGGCCGGTCGGACACGGTCACCTCGACGTCGGGCGTGCGATCGCCGCGTTGCGAGATATCGGCTACGACGGCTATCTCTCGGCCGAAGCCTTTCCGTACCCCGATCCCGAATCGGCGGCGCGGCAAACGATGAACGCCTATCGCGACTTCACCACACATCGCGTCTGATTGCACTTCCAGCAGCGAGACTCACGTGCTCAAGCATCGACTCATCCATCCGCAGATCAACGAGATTCTCGCCCGCGCCGGGCATCATGCCACCGTCCTCATCGCCGACGGGAATTATCCCGCGTCGAGCAAAAAGGGACCGAACGCCGAGGTTGTGAGCATGAACCTCATGCCCGGCGTCATCACCTGCGACCAGGCGCTGCAGGCGGTGATCTCGGCGTTGCCTGTCGAAGAGATCCGCACGATGAAATCGGAGACGAGCGGCCCTTACGCCCTCGACGGCGACCCGCCGGTGTGGGAGGACTATCGCACATCGCTTCGCCAGGCGGGCATCGATCTGCCGATCAAGCCCGTCGAGAAATGGGAGTTCTACGAGGCCGTCGCGACCGCCGACCATGTGCTGACGATTCAGACGGCCGACCAGCAGCGCTACGCGAACATTCTGCTGACCGTCGGCGTGCGGATGGATTGAACGATGCCGCAGATCATCGACGCCCATCAGCATTTCTGGCAGCGGAGCCGGCCGTTCGATTACCGGTGGCTCGACGCGCCCGGCAACGAGCCTATCTCGCGAGACTTTATGACGGACGATCTGTTGCCGCGCCTCAAAGCGGCCGGCGTCGATCGAACCGTGCTCGTGCAGACGCAGCACGACCTCGACGAGAACCGCTGGGCCTTGTCACTGGCGGCGAAGCACGACTTCATCGCCGGCGTCGTCGGCTGGATCGACCTCGCGAGTCCGGATTGTGAAGCTCAATTGCTGGCGTTCAAAGACCAGCCGAAGTTCGTCGGCGTGCGGCACATCACGCAGGACGAGCCGGACGACGACTTCATCGTGCGGCCGTCCGTCCTTGCAGGCCTGAAGGTGCTTGAAAAGCACGGCCTGCCGTTCGATCTTCTCTTCTACGTGAAGCATCTGAAGCACGCCGTGACCGTTGCGCGGCATGCGCCCGAGCTTCCGCTCGTCATCGACCACCTCGCGAAGCCGAAGATCAAGCAGCAGTCGTTCGACGATTGGCGGCCGCATCTCGCCGCTGCGGCCGAATGCCCGAATGTCTTCTGCAAGCTGTCGGGGATGGTCACCGAGGCCGACCACGCGAACTGGACCGTGCAGGACTTGAAGCCATACGTCGAGACGGCCCTCGACCTGTTCGGCCCGTCGCGATGCATGTTCGGCTCCGACTGGCCCGTGTGCGAACTCGCGGGCAGCTATCAACAGGTGTTCGACTCGCTGAAGGAGGCGCTCGGGCCGCTGTCGGAGTCGGAGTCCGCAGCCATCTTCGGCGGCACGGCCCGACGGTTCTACAGGCTCGATTCGGCGGATTCCTAAATGGACGGGCCAATCCAAGCCGCGCCCGTCAGGAAGCGATGGGGTCACGTGTGAAACTAATGACCTCATGACAAAGCCGTCACTGCCCTGAAGCGGCTCATGAATCCGATCCCCCTCTCCCTGGGGAGAGGGGACAGGGGTGAGGGGATGCCTTGCCGCTTCATCCCCGTCTTTTTCAGGGCTCGACGACCGTCT
>JACCRE010000365.1 GCA_013813775.1 Planctomycetaceae bacterium | reverse complement strand
ACGCGGTCCAGTTCCCGAGACCACCGCACAACATCCCGCTCCGTCACCTGTGCATCCATCCCGACCTCCTGGGGATGCGCTCAAGAATAACCAGACGGTTTGCAGAAATACAACTGTAATACTAGACTGTTTCATCCTTGCGCTCATCAGCCCGCTGGGCCAGAACATCGGCAGGGCTGCGAACGCCCCGCCTGCCGGAGTTTCAAGACGTGCGTGCCAACTATTATCCTCCTCGGCCGCATCGATCAAGTGCGCCGGTACTCCAGCAGCAGCCTTTTCCACGGGACCGTGCGGTGGCGAGCTATGGACTCGCGGCACCGACGCCGGCCGTCAAAATCACCGGGCCTTCCGCCGTTAGCGCGACCGTGTGCTCGAAATGCACGCTGGGCTGGCGGTCCTCGGTGACGACGGTCCAGCCGTCGGGCAGCACCTCGACTTCATCGACGCCGCCGTTGAGCATCGGCTCGATCGCGAGCACCAGGCCGGGTTGCAACAGGAAATCCTGCTCGGCCATGTCGTCGCCGACGAAGTTCGGCACCTGAGGGTCTTCGTGCATCTCGCGGCCGATCGCGTGGCCGACGAAATCCCGCACGACCCCGTATCCTCGCGAGAGGGCAAACGCTTCCATTTCTCCCGCGACCTCCGACCAGCGCGAGCGGCGGCCGAATTCGGAGATGGCGAGCATCAGCACCTCTTCGCCGGCGTCGAGGATCGCCTGCCGGTCGGCGGCGACTTTCCCGACGGGATACGTCCACGCCGAATCGCCACACCAGCCGTGCAGACGGGCACCGGTGTCGACGCTCACGATGTCGCCTTCGACCAGCTTGCGTCGGCCGGGAATCCCGTGCACGACCTCTTCATTCACGCTGATGCAGGTGACCGCCGGGAAGGGCGGACCACCTTCCGCGGGACAGGGCACACCCAGAAACAGCGGTTCGGCATCGTACCGCCGATAAAGCTCGACCACGGCGGCATCGAGTTCGCCCGTGGTGATTCCGGGCTGAATCAGCGAGCGCACGAGACGATGTGCCTCGACGACCAGGCCGCAGGCGTCGCGCATCAGGTCGATCTCACGGCGGCTCTTGAGAGTGATCGGCCCGCGAGGGCGTCGCCGCTTGCGTTGCTGCTTTCGGCGAGGCTTGCCCACTCGATGACCTTCCGCCGCACGTCGATATCAACGAAAGCGGGAGGCTGCGCCTCCCGCTGATCTCAGTAGCGTCAGTCGCGGTGGGACCGAATCAGCTTTCCGCCTCGAGCAGGCCCGAGTAATTCCGCATCACGAGATGGCTGTCGATCTTCTGCACGAGGTCGAGCACCACCGAAACCACGATCAGCAGACCGGTGCCGCCGTAGAAGCTGGCCACCCTGAAGTCGAGATTCAGCCACGTCGCGACCAGCGTCGGAATGACTGCGACCAACGCGAGAAAAGCCGCGCCGACGTAAGTGATGCGAACCATGACCGCTTCGAGGTAGGTCGCCGTACGCCCGCCCGGTCGGTAGCCGGGAATGAAGCTCCCGTAGTCCTTCAGATTCTCGGCCATGTCCTTCGGATTGAAAGTGATGGCCGTCCAGAAGTAGCAGAAGAAGTAGATCAGCAAGACGTACAGCACGTTATAGGTATAACCGCGTCCGCCGAAGATCTGGCTCAGCTCGCGGACGAAGCCGCTTTCGCGGCCCCATTCGGTGCTGCCCATGGCGTTGAAGACGAAGTATGGGAACATCAACAGGCTGGACGCGAAGATGATCGGCATCACGCCCGCCTGATTCACGCGCAGCGGCAGGAACTGTCGCTGACCGCCCATGACCCTGCGGCCGCGCACGTGCTTGGCGCTTTGGATCGGAATGCGGCGCTGTCCCTGGGTCATCAGCACGACCCACACCACCACGAACACGAACAATCCCGCGAGCAGCAGCAATCGTTCGATGCCGGTGTCGGTGCCGAGGGCGACTCCCCGCTGCAGCGCCGGTTCGATGAAGGACTGCGAGAGTGCCGACGGCATTTGGGCCACGATGCCCGCCATGATGAGCAAACTGATGCCGTTGCCGACGCCGTAGGCGTCGATCTGCTCGCCGATCCACATCAAGAAGACGGTGCCCGCCGTCATCGTCAGCGTGAACGCGATGTGGAAGAACAACGTGTTGTAATCTTCCATCACGAGGCCCAGCCCGCCGCTTTCCGGCGAACGCGAGATGAACCGGATCCACATGAAGCTCTGCACGAGGCAGATCAGCACCGTGGCGTAGCGGGTATATTCGTTGATCTTGCGCCGGCCGGCCTCGCCTTCCTTCTGCAGCTTCTCGAGCGGCGGATAGACGCTCGCGAGAAGCTGGAAGATGATCGAGGCCGAGATGTAGGGCATGATGCCCAGGCCGAAGATCGTGCTGTTGCCGATGTTCGACGCCGAGAACAGCGACACGACCTGCATCACCTGGCCGAGCGTGTCCTCCTGCCCGCCGCGGACGCTGTCCTGAAAGTCGAACAGCTTTTCCTGGTCGATGAACGGCAGGGGGATGTAGAACCCCATGCGGTACACGGCAAGCAGGCCGAGCGTCAGCAGGATCTTGCGACGCAATTCCGGAATGCGGAACAGCAGAGAGAGCTTCTGGAGCATGCGCGAGGAGTCCTTCCGAGCCGGCCCCGGCGCGAACGAACGCCGCCTCGCACACTGCGAGACGGCGACGCGCTCCTGGCCGGCGGCTGAAGCGGTTATTCGACGACTTCCGCCGTTCCGCCCGCCGCGGCGATCTTCTGCTTGGCCGATTCCGAAAAACGATGAGCCCTGACCGTCAGCTTCTTCGACAACTCGCCGTTGCCGAGGATCTTGATCACGTCGAACTTGCCGTTCGTGAGACCCTTGCCGACGAGTTCCTCGGGCGACACGACGGCGCCGGCTTCAAAGACCTCTTCGAGGGTCGACAGGTTGATCACCGCGACCTTCAGCCGGAAATAGTTGTTGCTGAAGCCGCGTTTCGCGACCCGCATGAAGAGCGGAGTCTGTCCGCCCTCGTGCCCTGCACGAGACGACGATCCCGAACGGCTGTAGAAGCCCTTATGACCGCGGCCGGAGGTCTTGCCGTGACCCGAGCCGACGCCGCGACCGATACGCTTGCGAACTTTATGCTTCGTGATCCCGCGATGAACGTCGTCGAGAATCATCAGATCTCCACTCCCCGCAGGCTCGCGACTTGCTCGCGCGTCCGCAGCTTGGACAATGCGTCGAACGTCGCCTTGACGACGTTCATGGGGTTCGTCGAGCCGTAGCACTTCGTCAGGATGTCGGCCACGCCCGCCGACTCGACGACGGCACGCACAGCTTCGCCTGCCTTCAACCCGGTTCCCGGCTTGGCGGGAATGAGTTTGACGCGGCTCGACCGGAACCGGCCGATCACCTCGTGCGGGACCGTCGTTTCCACGATCGGCACGCTGACGAGGCTGCGATTGCCCTGCTTGGTCGCTTTTTCGATCGCCCCCGGAACTTCACCGGCCTTGCCGTAGCCATATCCGACGCGCCCCTTGCCGTCGCCCACGACAACGAGGGCCGTGAAGCTGAACCGCCGACCGCCCTTGACCACGCAAGCGCAGCGGCGGATCTGCACGGTCTTCTCGTGGTGATCGCCTCGTCCTTCTCGTCCGTCGCTGGACACGTTGCCGCTCCGCCTATTGTGTATGAGTGTCTGGTCGTCTAGTGAGAAGTCGTCCGGCGACTCTTATGGTCATTGACCAGACTCAAGACGCCAACCGCCCCAACATCCACGACTCGAAATCTCTTATCAGGAAAGATACCAAACTCGCCCTAAAATTGCAGCCCGCCCGCCCGAGCCGCCTCGGCCAAAGCCGCGACACGCCCGTGGTACTTGTAAACGCCCCGATCAAAAGCCACCGCCTCGATGCCCTGCGCCTTCGCCCGCTCGGCGATGACCTGCCCGACCTTGGCGGCGGCGTCCTTGTTGCCGGCGTACTTACCGGCTCCGAACAGCTCGGATTCGACGGTGCTCGCCGATGCGATCGTGCGACCGGTCGCGTCGTCGATGATCTGCGCGTACATGTGCTTGTTGCTGCGGAAGACCGACAGCCGCGGCCGACCGTGAGCGTACCGACGCACCTTGTTCCGCACCCGGAACCGGCGTCGATCTCGACTGAGCGCGAATCGTTTGACGACCGTCATAGCAGCACCAATCGCTTCTCGTAGCAGCGGGCCGAGGATCGAGCCTCGGCACGCGGAGTGAATTCTTTCGCCCGCGGCCTACTTCGCGGCGGCCTTGCCGGCCTTCCGACGCACGACCTCGCCTTCGTACCGGATTCCCTTGCCCTTGTAAGGCTCGGGCGGGCGAACGCGACGAATATCGGCGGCGAACTGCCCGACCGCATGCCGGTCGGCACCGCTGATCGTGATATGCGTCGGGTCCGTCACCGTGCAGGTGACCGTCTTCGGAATCGGCAGGAAGATCGTGTTCGCGAATCCGACCTGCAGCTTCAAATTCGTGCCGGCGAGCGCGGCGTTGTAACCGACGCCCTGAATCTCGAGCTTCTTCTCGAACGGCTTCTGCACACCGTTGACCATGTTGTTGATCATGGCCCGTGTCATGCCGTGCAACGCGCGGCTCTGACGGGCGTCGTTCGGGCGATTGACCCGAACCTCTTTGGAGTCCTTGTCGTAATCGACGGTGATGCCGGCCGGGCGATTGAACGTGAGCTCGCCCTTCGGACCCTTCACCTTCACGACGTCGCCCTCGAACGTCACGGCGACGCCGTCGGGGACGGAAACGGGTTTCTTGCCGATGCGGGACATAGCTGAGTCGGTGGTAGTAAGTAGGTGGTAGGAGGTAGAGATCATCCCGGCGGCCGGCGGCAGAGAATCTCCGCCATCTGCCACCGATCGCTGACCACCTAATAAATCGTGCAGAGCAGCTCGCCGCCGACGTTGTCTTTCTTCGCCTCGCGGCTGCTCATGATGCCCCTGGTCGTGGAGAGCACCGCCGTGCCCATCCCGCCGAGCACGCGCGGGATCGAATCGACGCCCACGTAGACGCGCCGGCCCGGCTTACTTTCACGAACCAACTTCGTGATCACCTTCTCGCCGGCCTGGCCATACTTGAGGTGGATTCGCAGCACGTTCTGCGGCTGCGCCTCGACGACCTCGTGGTCCCAAATGTAACCCTCGCGCTTGAGGGCGGCGGCGATGCCTTCCTTCATCTTCGAGGTCGGCATCTCAACGTAGGCGCGCTCCACCTGCACCGCGTTGCGGATGCGGGTGAGCATATCGGCGATCGGGTCGGTCATCATGGCCGTCGGTCCTGCAGGTGCCGGGGTAACGGCGAAAAGGCGGTTCGACGAACTCCACGCGGCGGGTTCGCCTCAAAGTCAACTGTCTGTGAAACTCAATCCTTGCGGAGGGGCAGGCCCATCTCTCGGAGCAGCGCCCGTCCGTCGTCGTTGTTCGTCGCGGTGGTGACGAAGGTGATGTTCATGCCCTGGACCGCAGTGATCTTGTCGGGATCGATCTCGGGGAACACGAACTGCTCGGTGAGGCCGAAGCTGTAGTTGCCGCGACCGTCGAAGCCGTTCGGGTTCAGCCCGCGGAAGTCGCGCACCCGAGGCAGGGCCAGCGAGATCAAGCGATCGAAGAACTCGTACATCCGCTGGCCGCGAAGCGTCACCCGCACGCCGACTTCCATGCCCTCGCGAAGGCGGAACGCGGCGACGCTCTTCTTCGACTTGGTTCGCTGGGACTTCTGGCCGGCGAGTTGCGTCAGGGCCTGCTCGGCCTGATCAATGAGCTTGTTGTCGCGCGTGCCCGCTCCCAGCCCCATGCTGATCACGATCTTTTGCAGTCGGGGAACGGCGAGATCGTTCGTCTTGCCGAGCCGCTCCTTGAGCGTCGGGACGATCTCGCTGCGGTAGCGATCTTTGAGCCGTGGCGTAATCATTGTCTGATCTTCACATGGACGCCGAGGGGTTGCGGCCGCTCGACTTCAATTCAGGATTTCGCGTACCGCGCCTTGGCGGGACTGATGACGCCCGCGCCGGCACCGCACTTTTTGCAGAATCGCTCTTTGGCGCCGTCGTCGGTGAACCGGTAGCCGACCCGGACGGGGCTGTTGCAGCCTCCGCAGTGCAGCTTCACGTTCGAGGCATCGATCGGACGCTCGACCTGAAGCCGACCGCCTTGCGGGCTCTTCGGATGGCCGCGACGGACGTGCTTGAACGCGCGGTTCACGCCCTCGATCACGAGCTTGCGGCCGCCATCGACGACCGAAACGACCTTCCGGACCGCCGGCCCCTTCTCGTCGCCCGTCACGATGACGACCGAGTCGCCCTTCTTGATTTTCATAGTAAGCGCCTTCGGTCCGGCAGGACGGTCGCGATTCAGACGACTTCGCTGGCCAAACTGATGATCTTCATAAAACGCCGGTCTCGCAACTCACGGGCGACGGCGCCGAAAATACGCGTTCCCCGCGGGTTGTTGTCGTTATCGACGAGAACCAGCGCGTTGGTATCGAACCGCACGTAGCTGCCGTCACCCCGCCGGGTCGGCTTGCGGCAGCGGACGATCACGCCTTTCGTGACCTGTCCCTTCTTCACCGTGCCGCCCGGCAACGCTCGCTGAACGCTCACGACGATCACGTCGCCGAGCCCGGCGGTGCGCCGCTTCGTTCCGCCGAGCACCTTAATACACTTCACGACCTTGGCGCCGCTGTTGTCGGCGACGTCGAGCTCGCTTTCCATCTGGATCATCGGTGCGCCCTTTAGCGACTCCGCCGGCCCGTCTGGAGCGGTGAGTCGAGTCTTCTATGTTCAGTTGCCCTGCGACTCGGTCGGCACCGATTCGTCGTTTTCGGAACCCATCTGGCCGATCTCGGCGGCGGCAGCGACCTGCACCTGATCAGCCTTGGTCACGACCTGCACCAGTTCCCAGCGCTTGAGGGCCGAGCGAGGCCGCGACTCGACGATATCCACGACGTCGCCGATCTTCGCGTCGTTGTTCTCGTCGTGGGTGTGGCACACCGTCCGACCGCGGACGATCTTGCCGTACTTCTGGTGCTGATACCGTCGCTCGACGACGACGCGAATCGTCTTGTCGTTCTTGTCGCTCGTCACGACGCCGCGAATCTGTTTACGCATCGCCTAAGTCCGTTGGTGTCTGGTGCCTCGTGTCTGGTGGTCGGCTGCGGTCGTCTTCGAACGACCAGACACCATGCCACCAGGCACCCTCAACATGTTTTCATCAGGCTGCCGGGCCGGCAGCGGTCTGTCTCTGCCCCTGGATCGTCAGGATCCGCGCGATCTCACGACGCAACTTCGTCAGGTTGCTGGGCGCGTCGAGCTTTTCGGTCGCCGCCTGAAAGCGGAGCCGGAACAGCTCCTGGCGAGCTTCCTTGAGCGAGAACGTCAGCTGTTCGTCGCTCATTTCGCGAAGATCGCTGGCCTTCGACATCAAACCACTCCGAACGGCCCGAATCTCGAACCGATGATTTTGTAAGCAATAGTCAAATCGTGGGGCGACGGCCGATGAGCCGCACCTTCACAGGCAACTTGTACGAAACGCGAGCGAAGCACTCCCGGGCCGCCTCTTTGCTGACCCCGAGCACTTCGAACATCACGGTGCCAGGCTTCACCACGGCCACCCAGTGATCCGGATCACCCTTCCCCTTACCCATTCGCGTTTCGAGCGGGCGGGCGGTGACGGGCTTGTGGGGGAAGATCCGGATGTAGAGCTTCCCCTCGCCGCGGATGTACTGGTTGATCGCGATTCGGCAGGCTTCGATCGTTCTCGCGCTGACGTAACCAGGATCGACCGCCTGCAAACCCCAGTCGCCGTAGGCGACGGTGTTGCCGCGGGTCGCGTTACCTTTTATACGTCCTCTTTGCTCTTTTCTGTGCTTGACCCGCTTGGGCATCAACGCCATCGGTCGACTCCTCGTCTTTATAGTCGCCCAGGTCGATCCAGACTTTGATGCCGATCACGCCCTGCGCTGTCTTCGCGGTCGCAAACCCGTAGTCGATATGTCGCCGCAGCGTCGAAAGAGGAATCGAGCCGCGGCTGGCCTTTTCGGTGCGGGACATTTCGGCCCCGCCCAAGCGGCCGGAGATCTGAATCTTCACTCCGTGGACGCCGCTCTCCATCACCTGATCGAGCGTCCGCTTCAAGGCCCGCCGAAACGCCACCCGCTTCTCGAGCTGCTGGGCGATGTCTTCCGCCATTAACACCGAGCTGCGGTTCGGACTGCCGATTTCGACGATCTTCACATCCATGCGACGGCCGGTCAGGTCTTCGAGCTCGGCCTTCAGCCGGTCGACGTTCTGACCCTTCTGTCCGATCAGCACGCCGGGACGCGAGGTGTGCAGATGCACGACCACGTTGTCGCGTGTGCGCTCGATGATGATCTTCGAGATGCCGGCCGCCTTGTTCTTCGCCTTCACATAGTCGCGAAGCTTCTTGTCTTCGACGAGCAGGTCGCCGAATTCCTTCTTGTTCGCGTACCAACGGCTTCGCCACGGCTCGGTGATGCCGACGCGGAATCCGGTGGGGTTGGTCTTCTGGCCCATAGGTGGGTCGTTCCTGTGTTCTGCCTTGGGGCCGTCAGGAGAGTTCCGGTGCGTCGACGGCGACGTGGATGTGCGCCGTGCGCTTCTTGATCATGAACGCCATGCCGCGAGCCCGCGGCTGCAATCGCTTGAACATCGGACCGCCGTCGACGCGCGCCTCGACGATCTTAAGGCTCTCGACGTTGCGAGCGCCGCGATCCTCGGCGTTGGCCACGGCGCTGCGAAGCACCTTTTCGAGGAACCTCGCACCGCGGTTGTGAACGTACTTCAGGCGATTCAAACCCTCGCCGGCCGTTTCGCCGCGGATCAGGTCGGCGAATTGCCGGACCTTCGTCGCGGAGATGCGTGCGTGTCGGTGAACTGCTCGAACGTGTGCCATTGGTGGCGCTTCGCTGTGCCTGGTAACTGATGTCCGGTGACAGGTGCCGGTCTGATCCGTCTTATCAGACGACTAGACACCAGCCATTCTTGCGACTTGACTACTTTTTGCCCTTGGCACCGTGGCCGCGGAACGTCCGCGTCGGCGAAAACTCGCCGAGCTTGTGACCGACCATCTCCTCGGTCACGTAGACGTTCACGTGCATCTTGCCGTTATGCACGAGGAACGTGTGTCCCACGAACTCCGGGGCGATGGTGCTGGCCCGCGCCCAGGTCTTGATCGGAATCTTGGTTCCGTCGCCGTTTTGGCGCTCGACCTTTTTGAGGACTTTCGCATCGACGAAAGGCCCTTTTTTGAGAGACCGACCCATATGAACTCGTTACGCTTCGCGGTGTCTTGTGTGTTGTCGATTGGTGGTCTGGTGAAGAAAAACCGACACCAGCCGCCCGATCCTCAAACCTTCAACTGGCCGTAGCGAACGCTACGTCGGCGACGAATGATCGCCTTCTTACTGGGTTTCCGCGGGTTACGGGTCTTGCCGCCCTTGGCGAGCACGCCCGTCGGACTGCACGGATGCCGTCCGCCCGAACTGCGACCTTCACCGCCGCCCATCGGGTGAGCGATCGGGTTCATCGCCACGCCGCGAACATGGGGACGACGCCCCATCCAGCGTTTTCGTCCGGCCTTGCCGAGAATGATACTACTATGCTCGGGAAAAGACAGCGTACCGATCGTCGCCCGGCAGGTGCTGTGCAGCCGACGCACTTCACCGCTCGGTAAGGTGATCTGAGCCCACTTGCCGTCGCGAGCGTTCAGCACCGCCGAAACCCCCGCGCTCCGGCACAACTGGCCGCCCTTGCCGGGCCGCATTTCGATGTTGTGGATCGACGTGCCCGGCGGGATGTTCGCCATCGGCATGCAGTTGCCGACGTTCGGCTCGTTCCCCGCACCGTTATGAATCGTATCGCCCGCCTTCAGGCCCAGGGGAGCGAGAATGTAGTTCTTCTCACCGTCCTCGTACTGAATCAGCGCGATCCGCGCCGACCGGTTCGGATCGTATTCGATGCCCACGACCGTGGCCGGAACTCCGTCCTTGCCGCGACGGAAGTCGATGATCCGATAAATCTTCTTGTGACCGCCGCCGCGATGCCGCGCGGTGATCTTACCCTGATTGTTGCGACCGGAATGCTTCTTGAGCCGGACCGTCAGCGCCTTCTCGGGCCCCTTCTTCCGATCGGTAATATCGGCGAAGTCGCTGACCGAAGCGCCACGGCGGCCCGGACTGGTCGGCTTGTAAAATCGAATGCCCATGGTGGGAAGCTTTTAGCGGTGAACTTTTAGCGGTGAGTTGTCGCGGCGGTCATTCCTAGCTAACAGCTAACAGCTAAGAGCTAACCGCGAACAGCCGTCAGAAGAACGCGATCCGGTCTTCTTCGTGAAGCTCGACGATCGCCTTCTTCCAGTTCTTGGTGTATCCCGACGACATCTTGTGGCGTCGCGGCTTGCCCTTGCGGTTCTGCGTGCGAACCTTGCGGACCCGCACGTTCCAGATCTCCTCGACGGCGCTCTTGATGTCCGTCTTGTCGGCCTTCTGGTGAACCTCGAAGGTATACGCGTTGTGCCGCTCCGACAACTCGGTCCCCTTCTCGGTCACGAGGGGTCGCAGGATGACCTGGTACGGATTGAGCACGATATTGTCGGCAGCCATCGCATCTGTCCTCTGTATTCAATCCAGCGGTCAGGCCGCCGCTTCCGCCTTCTGATTTCGTCCCAGCAAGACATCGAGCGCGTCGCGGGTGATCACCAGATGCCGCTGATGGAGAACCGTGTACGCATTCAAGTCGGAAGCCGGCGACACCATCACGGTCGCGAGGTTCCGAGCCGACTTCCACACGTTCGCATCGTGACCGGCAACCGCCAGCGTGCAGCCCTGACCGTACAGGCCGATCGCCTTGAAGAGATCGGCAACCGGCTTCGTCCGCGGGCCATCGACCGCCAAACCGTCGATCACAACGGCTTGATCATCCAGAAACTTGCTGAGCAACGCCATTCGCGTCGCCAGCCGCACGGCTTTCTTCGGCATCGAGTAGCCGAAGTCGCGCGGCGTCTTGGCGAAGCTGTGACCGCCGCCCCGACGAATCGGGGTCCGCTTGTTGCCCATACGGGCGCGGCCGGTGCCCTTCTGCTTGTACATCTTCTTGTTGCTGCCCTTGACCATCCCGCGCGAGCGGGACTGCATCGTGCCGACGCGGCGATTCGCCTCGTACATCACGACGACGTCGTGCAGCAACTGCTTGTTAATTCCCGGAGCCAGCTCGGCCGGGTCGAACTCGTAAGTTCCGACCTCGCCGCCGGCGCTGTCTCTGACAGGAATGGAAATCTTCTCGGCCATAGTCTCACTCCCTCCGCGGAGGGCAACGATGCGAAGGGCGATCACTTCTTCTTGGTCTGAGCCGCCTGCTGCTGCTTGAAGCGATTCTTGTTCGTGCGACGAACGGTGACGTAGCCGCCGTTCGGCCCAGGGATCGCGCCTTTGACGAGCATGATGCCGTTCTCTGCGTCGATTCTGTAGACCTTGAGGTAGCGCACCGTGCGTTGCACGTGGCCGTACCGCCCCGCCATCTTCAGGCCGGGAAACACGCGCGACGGATCCGCCGATGAACCGATCGAACCGACCTTGCGATGCACCTTCTTGGTACCGTGCGCCGCGCCCTGGCCGCTGAAGTTGTGCCGCTTCATGGCACCCGCGAAGCCGCGACCCTTCGTCGTACCGATGACGTCGACGAACGCGACACCGTCGAAATGCGCGACGGTCAACTCCTGGCCGACTGCGAGACCATGCTCTTCGCCGTCCGTCCGGAACTCATGATACAAACGCTTGGGCTCACAATCCGCCTTGACGGCCGCCTCGACACCCGCCGCTTGACGCGACCGCTGCCGCTTGCCGCCGAGGTCGGCGACGTGCCCGCGCTCGGGTCGCGTCGCCAGCCGCCGCGGCTTGTCGGCGAAGCCGAGCTGCACGGCCTCATAGCCGTCGCGATCCTTGGTGCGTACCTGTGTGACGACACACGGACCGGTTTCGATGACGGTGACGGGCACCGCCTGCCCGCCCTCATCGAACACCTGCGTCATGCCGACTTTGCGGCCAAGTAATCCAACAGGCATGGCTCTGCCTCGCCTCAACCCCAGCGGGGAAACTTCACTGACGGCGACCCAAACACGGGCCGACCCCGACGGAAACCGCCCATGACTGACGCCACGGGCGGCCAACCGATTCTGTTCGCTTCACTCGACGCACACGACCACCACGCGATCGCGTCGCCGTAAATCCACCGGCCCAAACCGAACCAGACGGGAATCAACCCCCGCCGGCCGAGGCCTTGATCTTGATATCCACGCCGGCCGGCAACGACAGCTTGTTCAGCGCGTCGATCGTCTTGCCGGTCGGCTGAATGATGTCGATCAGCCGCTTGTGCGTTCGAATCTCGAACTGCTCGCGCGACTTTTTATCAATGTGCGGACTTCGCAACACCGTGTACTTCTCGATCCGCGTCGGCAGCGGGATCGGGCCGTGAACGACAGCACCCGTCCGCTTCGCCGTGTCGACGATCTCGGTGGCGGATTGATCGAGAATGGAGTGATCGTACGCCTCCATCCGGATCCGAATCTTCTCCTGGCCAGCCACCGAACTTCCCCTCCCGCAAGGTTTTACGCCACCCGCCGCCGCGAAAGACGGCCGGGCGGAACGGCACATGCTATTGACAGCCTACTCGCTTGTCAAGCAACTGCGACCGTTACCGCTAACGCTGAACGCGATGCGAGTCCTCGCAAGCGCCGCCTGCTGGCAAAGATCGGAACAGGCTACCCGCTCACCGCGAATTCTCAACCGAGCAGCGAAGAGAAAACGACGATCATCGGTCCCGCCGCCCCGTGAGCGGCGAAAACGGAGCCGAATCGAGACCTACGCTTTCATTCTGAAAAGAATGGCGTCATCCAAGCATGTCCCTCAACACCGATGCCGGCGCTTCGTCATAGGTCGCGAACTCCATCGAATAGCTCGCGCGGCCCTGGGAAAGGCTTCTGACCGTCGTCGAATAACCAAACATTTGCGCGAGAGCGGTCTCGCTCGTGATCACGACGAGGCCGCCGCGATGCTCCTGATTCGTGATCATCGCCCGACGCGATTGCAGGTCGGCCTGAATGTTCCCCACAAATTCGGGCGGCGTGACGACCTCGAGCCGCATCTTCGGCTCGAGGAGGGCGATGTCGGCGGCACCGATGGCATCGCGGACCGCCATCGCCGCCGCGGCTTGCAGGGCGATTTCGTTCGTCTCGCCCTGACGGATCCCGATTTCACTCGCCGTCAGTTTCACGTTCGTGAGCGGGTACCCCACGATTCCGCCCGCCCGCGCTTCGTCGAGGATCGTCTGTTCGACGACCTTCACGAACTCGTCGGGAACCGAGCCGTGCTTGACGGAGCTGGCGACCGTCACCGGTTGCTCGCCGCGATGCGGCTCGATGCGAATCGTCACCTTCGCGTAGAGGCTCGCCGAAGTGTTCTGCCGCTCGAAGAGGCCGGTGCCTTCCACGGCCGAGCGGACGGTTTCGCGGTAGCTCACCCGCGGCTTGTGCACGCGAATCTTCAGGCCGAATTGCTTCTCCATGCGGTTGCGGATGATCTCCAAGTGCAGCTCGCCCATGCCGCTGACGATCGTCTGCCCCGTCTCTTCATTGATCCGCGCATCGAACGTGGGATCCTGTTTCGCGAGCCGGATCAGCGTGTCGGCGAGTTTCTTGCGGTCGGCGCTCGAATCGGGCTCGACAGCCATGCTGATGACGGTCTCTGGAAACGCGATGCTTTCGAGCAGGACGGGCCGGTTCCCATCACACAGCGTATCGCCGGTGACGACATCCTTGGGGCCGAACAGCCCCACGATGTCACCCACGCTCGCCGTGTCGATCTTGACCTTCTGCTTGGCCTGCACCTGCCAGACCTGGTTGACGAGCTCCTTGGCTCCGGTGCGGGGATTCAGCAGCCGGCTGCCGCTTTTGAGCGTTCCGGAATAGATCCGATAGAAATACAGGTCGCCGTGCTCTTCGGCGACGATCTTGAAGATCAAACCCGCGACCGGCTCATCGGGATCGGGCTTGCGGATCTGCGGCTCGTCGCGTTTCTTGGGATTCGGATGCTCGCCCCGGACGGCAGGCACGTCGAGAGGGCTGGGAAGGTACTGCACGACGCCGTCCAGCAATCGCTGCACGCCTATGTAGCGTAAAGACGTGCCGCAGAAGGTCGGGTGGAACGCACCGGCGATAGTGCCCTGCCGGAGCAGCCTGCGGACGTCTTCGGCGTCGATCGTTTCGGAATCGAGGTACCGCTCCATGACCGCGTCGTCGAGCATGGCGACGGCCTCGAGCAGTTCGTGGCGCCATTTGGCGGCGTATTCGACGAAGTCTTCCGGGATCTCGCGCTCCTCGAACTTCTCGCCCTGGCTGTTCGGGTCGAAGTAGATGGCGCGCATTTCGACGAGGTCGATGATGCCCGAGAAAGCGTTCGGGTCGGGCGGCGAGCCGCCCCCCATCGGCACCACGACGGCGACGGGCTGGCATTGCAGCCGCTCGCGAATCTGAGCGAAAGTGCGATCGAAGTCGGCCCCGATGCGGTCCATCTTGTTGACGAAGCAGATCCGGGGCACGCGGTAGCGGTTCGCCTGCCTCCAGACCGTTTCGCTCTGGGCCTCGACGCCTTCGACCGCGCTGAAGATCACGACGGCCCCGTCGAGCACCCGCAGCGAGCGTTCGACCTCGGCGGTGAAGTCGACGTGGCCCGGCGTGTCGATGATGTTGATCGTCTTGCCGCGCCAGTGGCAGGTCACGGCCGCCGAGTAGATCGTGATGCCGCGGGCGGCTTCTTCAGGATCGAAGTCGGTCTCGGTGGTGCCCTTGTCGACGTCGCCCATCGCGTGCGTCGTCTTCGTGTAGAAGAGGATGCGCTCGGTCGTCGTCGTCTTGCCGGCATCGATATGGGCGATGATGCCGATGTTACGGGTGTCTTCGATGGCGTGGGACATGGGCTTGCAATGTTGAGAGGCGCGAACGAAGCCGAGGGGTCGCAGCCCCTCGGCGTCCCTTGCATGCGTTATGCTTGAAAGAGCTTGATCGGGCGATCAAACGCAAACGACGCCGCCGCGGTCATAGCCGCGGCGTCGTCGTCGTCGTCGTGATCTCGAGACTCAGCGAATGCGGCCGGTTTACCGGCTCCCGTAGGCGAAGTGGGCGAAGGCCCGGTTCGCGTCGGCCATGCGGTGCACGTTTTCACGCTTGGTCATCGCCGCGCCTTCGCGACGGTATGCCGCCATCAGCTCGTCGGAGAGCGTCAGGTGCATCGGCCGGCCCTTCTTGGATCGGATGGCCTCGAGCAGCCAGCGGATCGCGAGGGTCTGCTGACGCTTGGGATTCACCGGCGTCGGCACCTGATACGTCGCACCGCCGACGCGCTTCGACCGCACTTCAATCGAGGGCCGGATGTGATCGATGGCCTGGGTGAAGACCTCGATCGGCTCCTGCTCGGGCATCCGCTCCTTGATGCGATCGAGCGCGTCGTAGAAGACGCGGAACGCGACGCTCTTTTTGCCGTCGTACATCAGGCAATTGACGAACTTCGTCGCGAGCTTCGAACCGAAACGGGGGTCGCCCTTGAGTTGCGATCGGCTGGCGG
This sequence comes from Planctomycetaceae bacterium, assembly GCA_013813775.1. Taxonomy (GTDB): domain Bacteria; phylum Planctomycetota; class Planctomycetia; order Planctomycetales; family Planctomycetaceae; genus JACCRE01. The sequence continues at coordinate 15,511 of JACCRE010000365.1, read as the reverse complement.
TGAACGATTTGGCCATGTGGGTGAGTTGAGGGTTGAGCGTTGAAGGTTGAGAGTCGAGGGCGGCTCGGCTTGGGGGCCGTGAGCCATCAACCCTCAACCATCGGCCGCGGCGAACGCCGCGATGACTACTTCTTCTTGCCGGCGGTGGCGCCGCCCTTGGCCTGCTTGGCCCCGTAACGGCTGCGGGCCTGCTTGCGGCCGTTGACGCCCAGGCAGTCGAGCACGCCGCGAATGATCTTGTATCGCACGCCCGGCAGGTCGCGAACGCGACCGCCGCGCACGAGCACGATGCTGTGCTCCTGCAGGTTGTGCCCCTCGCCCGGGATGTACGCCGTGCACTCTTTGCCGTTCGAGAGCCGCACGCGGGCGACCTTTCGCAGCGCGGAGTTCGGCTTCTTCGGGGTGACGGTCTTCACGACCAGGCACACCCCGCGTTTGGCAGGACACCCCTCGAGGAGCGGCGTCTTGCTCTTGGTCCGCTGAATCTTCCGCGGCTTGCGGACGAGCTGGTTGATCGTGGGCATCGACTCTGGACCCGCGCTCCTGGCAAGAGGGCGCTACTTAAACGGAAAACGCAAGGGTGGAAACGATATCGGCCGTGTGCGGTCACGTCAAGCAACGGCGAGCAATCACCGGGCCGGCACGGAAGAACCGTGCGGCCCGGTGGTCATGAACGCCGTCACTCCGACGCTTCGTCCTCCGGAGTGACGTTCTCGAGACCGCCGCCCGGCGACGGAGAAAAGTCTCCGACTTCCGAGAGCAGGTCGCGACGAGCGGCGAGGATTCGCTCTTTCTCGGCCTGAAGCTCTTCCAGAGCCTCCGGCTTGATCCGCACTTCCGCATCCTGATGGACGTGGAAGCCGGTTCCGGCCGGCACGAGGTGACCCAGGATCACGTTTTCCTTCAGGCCGACGAGGTAATCGACCTTGCCGGCGAGAGCCGCCTCGGTGAGCACCTTCGTCGTTTCCTGGAAGCTCGCCGCCGAGATGAAGCTTTCGCTCTGCACGGCGGCCTTCGTGATGCCGAGCAATTGCGTGCTGCCGATGGCCGGGCGTGGCGTGGTTACGCCCGCACCAGTCTGGCCGTCGGCCTCGATCGCGCTGTTGGTCTCCTCGAGCGTCTCCTTGGGGACGATGTCGCCCGGCTGAAAGTCAGTGTCGCCCGAATCGGTGATCCGCACGCACTGCTGCAAGGCTTCGTTCGTCCGGCGGAACTCCATTTTGTCGATCAGCACGCCGGGCAGCAGGTTCGTGTCGCCGACGTCCTCGACCTTGACCTTGCGAAGCATCTGCGAGACGACGATCTCGATGTGCTTGTCGTCGATCTCGACCCGCTGCGCCCGGTAGACGTTCTGGATCTCGTGCACCAGGTATTGCTGCACGGCCTCGCTGCCCGACACCCGCAGGATGTCGTGCGGTACGAGAGGACCGCGGGCGATCGCGTCGCCCGCACGCACGACGTCGCCGGTGTGGGCGAGCATCTGCCGGCCGGTGGGAATGACGTGCTCGACCTCGGTGCCGTCGGCCGAGCGGACGATCACGATGCGTTTGCCGCGCTTCCGCTCCTTGAGCAGTTCGACCTCGCCGTCGATCTCGGCGATGACCGCCGGGTCTTTCGGCTTGCGAGCTTCAAACAATTCGGTGACGCGCGGCAGACCGCCCGTGATGTCCTGTGTGCCGGTGCTTTCACGAGGCGTTCGGGCGATGACGTTGCCGGCGGTGACCTGCTGGCCTTCCTGCACGTCGATGCTCGCGCGCTCGGGCAGCGTGTAGAAGTCAAGCGGCTTGCCCTGCGCGTCCTCGATGAGGATCTGCGGGTGCAGGTCGCCGCGGTGCTCGAGCACGGTCCGTCGCATGTGGCCCGACGCTTCGCGTTCGGTGCGAACGGTCTGGCCTTCGATGCAGTCCTCGAACCGCACAGTGCCGCCGACTTCCGAGAGCACGGGAACGCTGTGGGGATCCCATTCGCACAGGATCTGGTTGCTCTCGACGTCCTGGCCTTCCTTGACGTGCAAGGTCGAGCCGTTGGGAATGCGGTACTTCTCGAGCTCGCGTCCCTTCTCGTCGGTCAGGATCAGTTCGCCGTTGCGGGCGAGCACCACGTCGCGGCCTTCGGCGTTGACGACCGTGCGGATGCGGGCGAACCGCACGCGACCGGGACGCCTCGCCTTGATGTCCTTCTCTTCGATGCCGGTTTGGGCGGCACCGCCGATGTGGAACGTTCGCATCGTCAACTGCGTGCCCGGCTCGCCGATGCTTTGAGCGGCGATAATGCCTGCCGCAAGACCTTCCTCGACCAGCCGACCATGCGAGTGGTCCATACCGTAGCACAGCCGGCACATGCCGAGCGGCGCTTCGCACGTGAGCGAGCTGCGAACCTGAATCTTCTCGAGACCCATGTCCTGAATCTTCTCGGCGATCTCGTGCGTGATCATTTCGTCTTCACGAACGATGACCTCGTCGGTGATCGGATTGACGATGTTCGACCGGCTGACCCGGCCTTTAATCGCCTCGGCGAGGCTCACTTCGACCTGCTCGCCGCGATACGTCACGCCCTTCGTCATGCCCTTCGTCGTGCCGCAGTCGTGCATCGTGATGACGACGTTCTGGCAGATGTCGGCGAGCTTGCGGGTGAGGTATCCCGAGTCGGCCGTCTTGAGAGCCGTATCGGCGAGGCCCTTTCGCGCACCGTGCGTACTGGAGAAGTACTCCAGCACGGTCAGGCCTTCGCGGAAATTCGCCTTGATCGGCGTCTCGATGATCTCGCCGCTCGGCTTGGCCATGAGGCCGCGCATGCCGGCGAGCTGACGCATCTGCTCTTTGCCGCCGCGAGCGCCCGAGTCGGCCATCAGGAACAGCGGATTGACGTACTTCCCGCTGTCGCGGTAATCGGTCTGCAACTCTTCGAGCATCGCTTCGGTGATCGCCTCGCGGGCGTTCGTCCAGATGTCGAGAATCGAGTTGTACCGCTCCTGATTGGTGATGATGCCGCGTTCGAACAGCTTCTGCTGCTTGAGCACGAGCTTCTCGGCCTCGCCGATCACCTTGTCTTTGTTGCCGGGAGTCTTGAGGTCGCTCGTCGCGAACGAAACGCCGCTGAGCGTCGCCTCGTCGAAACCGAGATCCTTCATCTTGTCGAGCAACTCGATCGTGTAACGGCGCCCGAGTTCGAGATAACAATCGGAAATGACGTTCGCGAGATCCTTCGCTTTCATCGTTCGGTTGTAGAACGACATCTGCCGCGGAAGCATGTCGTTGAACATGACCCGGCCGACGGTCGTGTCGAAGGGGCGACCCGGCTGATAGGTGTCAGCCCCGTCGCCCTTCACGCGCTTGCCCCGCGGAAGGCGAAGTTTGATCCGCGTATGGCGTGTGACCTTGCCCAGCGACAGGGCGAGAAAGACTTCTTCCACGTTGGAGAAGATCATGCCTTCTCCGGGCCGTTCGTCCTTGGCGACCGTCAGGTAATAGCACCCCAGCACGATGTCCTGCGTGGCGCTGATGATCGGCGCCCCGTTCGCCGGGCTGAAGATGTTGTTCGTGGACAACATCAGCGTCGTGGCTTCGACCTGCGCCTCGATCGACAGCGGAAGGTGCACCGCCATCTGGTCGCCGTCGAAGTCGGCGTTGAAGCCGCGGCAGACCAGCGGATGGATGCGGATCGCGTTGCCTTCGACGAGCACAGGCTCGAAGGCCTGAATGCCGATGCGGTGCAGCGTCGGCGCCCGGTTCAGCATCACCGGGTGATTCGTGATCACCTCTTCGAGAATGTCCCACACCTCGTCATCACGCCGTTCAAGCATGCGCTTCGCGCTCTTGATCGTGTCGGCGTGACCGAGCTCCTTCAGCCGCCGGATGATGAACGGCTGGAACAGCTCCAGCGCGATCTTCTTCGGCAGGCCGCACTGGTGCAGCTTGAGGTCGGGGCCGACGACGATCACCGAACGTGCCGAGTAATCGACGCGCTTGCCGAGCAGGTTCTCGCGGAACCGGCCCTGCTTGCCCTTGATCATGTCGGTCAAGGACTTCAGCGGTCGGTTGCTCGAACCGAGCACCGGCCGCTTGCAGCGGTTGTTATCGAAGAGCGCGTCGACGCTCTGCTGCAACATCCGCTTCTCGTTGCGGACAATGACCTCGGGTGCGTTGAGATCGACGAGCTTCTTGAGCCGGTTGTTGCGGTTGATGATCCGGCGGTACAGGTCGTTCAGATCGCTCGTCGCGAAGTTGCCGCTGTCGAGCAACACGAGCGGACGCAGATCCGGCGGAATGACCGGGATCACGTCGAGCACCATCCACTCGGGACGATTGTCGCTGTCGCGAAGGCTCTCGACGATCTTCAGCCGCTTGATGTAGTCCTTCATCTTCTGCTGACTGCCGGTCGTGCGCAGCGCTTCGCGCAACTGCACGCTCTCGGCGACCAGATCGATGCTCATCAGCAGCTTCTTGACGGCCTCGGCCCCCATGTCGGCTTCGAACGAGCCTTCGCCGTACTTCCGCTCGGCCTCGCGACGCTCTTCTTCGGTGAGCATCTGGCCGCGCGTGAGCGGCGTATCGCCCGGATTCGTGACGACGTAGTCCTGGAAGTAGATGACCTTTTCCAGGCTGGTCGTCTTCATGTTGAGCAGCGCGCCCAACCGGCTGGGCATGCTCTTGAAGAACCAGATGTGGACGACCGGCGCGGCCAGCTCGATGTGGCCCATCCGCTTGCGGCGGACGCGGCTGTGCGTGACCTTCACGCCGCAGCGGTCGCAGATCATGCCCTTATACTTCATCCCGCGGTACTTGCCGCAGGCGCACTCCCAGTCCTTCTCGGGCCCGAAGATCCGTTCGCAGAACAGGCCGTCGCGCTCGGGGCGGTAGGTGCGGTAGTTGATGGTCTCCGGCTTTTTGACTTCGCCGAAGGACCAGGAGCGAATGTCGTGCGGGCTGGCGAGCCCGATCTTGACACTGCCGTAGTCGTTGACGCGGTCGTAATTCGGTTCGGCGACCGTACTCATTACTGGAACCCCGTGCGGGAAAAGGAGTCTTATTTTTGAAGCGAGCCGTCAGTTATACGCGTCGTCAGTCACGCGAGTCGCGCGACGAAGCGGCCGCCATCGGATTCTTCTCGAGCTGCATGTTCAGGCACAGCCCGCGGATCTCGTTGAGCAACACGTCGAAGCTCGCCGGAGTGCCGGCTTCGAGCGTGTTCTCGCCCTTGACCATGCTCTCGTAGATCTTCGTGCGACCTTCGACGTCGTCGCTCTTGACCGTGAGCAGTTCCTGCAGGATGTAAGCGGCCCCGTAGGCTTCGAGCGCCCACACTTCCATCTCTCCGAACCGCTGGCCACCGAAGCGGGCCTTGCCGCCCAGCGGCTGCTGGGTGATCAATGAGTAAGGACCGGTCGCTCGCGCGTGGACCTTGTCGTCGACCAGGTGATGCAGCTTGAGCATGTAAATCTGACCGACGGTCACCTTCTGCTCGAAGGATTCGCCGGTCCGTCCGTCGTACAGCACGCTCTTGCCGTCTTCCGGCAAGCCCGCCGCCACGAGCGCCTCGCGAATCTGATCTTCATCGGCACCATCGAAGACCGGGCAGATCGCGCGGAAGCCGTTCTTCTCGGCGGCCCAGCCCAGGTGGGTCTCGAGAATCTGGCCCACGTTCATGCGGCTCGGCACGCCCAGCGGGTTCAGAATGATGTCGACCGGCGTTCCGTCGGCGAGGAACGGCATGTCCTCGATGGGCAGAACCTTCGAGATCACGCCCTTGTTGCCGTGGCGTCCGGCCATCTTGTCGCCGACCGAAATCTGTCTCCGGCTGGCGACATAGACCTTGACCATCTGCAGCACGCCGCTCGGCAGTTCATCGCCGCGCTTGAGGCTGTTGAGACTGTGCTCTTTCTCGTCGATCGCGGCTTCGACGGCCGACCATTGCTCCTTCATGACCTTCCGCAATTCCGCCTTCTTCTGCGGAGAGCGGACGTCGAGATTCTCGGCCTTTTCCGGGAACCGTGCGGCGTAGTCGGACAGGAACTTCGCGTCTTCGATCTTCCGCAGATCGCGGCCGTCGTCGTCTTGCAGCTTATGGCCCAGCGCGGCCTCGAAGTCGGTGAGGAACGTCTTGAACGCCTCGGCGACGGCGGCGGCACCCTCGGTTTCGGCCTTCTTGAGATCGGTTTCGAACTTCTTACGCTCGAGTTCCGACAGGCTCATCCGACGGCTGAACTTCTCGGTGTGAATCACGATGCCCTCGACGCCGGACGGCACTTCGAGGCTCTCGTTCTTCACGTCTTCGCCCGCGCGACCGAAGATCGCGTGCAGCAGCTTCTCTTCGGGAGTCAGTTCGGCCTTCGCTTTGGGGCTGACCTTGCCGACGAGAATGTCGCCCGGCTGAACGCGGGTGCCGACCTGCACGATCCCCTCTTCGTCGAGGTGGCGCAGGGCCTTTTCGGAGACGTTCGGAATGTCTCGCGTGAATTCTTCCTTGCCGAGCTTCGTCTCGCGAATCTCGACGTCGAACTCGTCGATGTGGATCGACGTGTAGACGTCCTCCTTCACGAGTCGCTCGGAAAGGATGATCGCGTCTTCGAAGTTGTAGCCCTCGTACGACAGGAAGGCGACGAGCACGTTCCGGCCCAGCGACAACTCGCCGTGACGGGTCGCGGCGCTGTCGCACAGCATCTGTCCCTTCTTGACCTTGTCGCCGATCTTCACCATCGGCTTCTGGTCGAGGCAGGTCCGCTCGTTGAGGCCGACGAACTTTCGCATCGGGTACTTGCGGCCGTCCACCTCGACGACGGTCGCGTCGACGTAGGTCACCTTGCCGGCCTTCTCGGCGCGGACCACCATGCCGCTGTTCTCGGCGACGGCCTTTTCGAGACCGGTGCCCACGAGCGGCGGCTCGGCGATCAGCAACGGCACGGCTTGCCGCTGCATGTTCGAACCCATCAGCGCGCGGTTCGCGTCGTCGTGCTCGAGGAACGGGATCAATCCCGCGGACACGCCGATCATCTGGCCGGTGGCCACGTCGATGAAGTTGACGGTGTCCTTCGGCACCCACACCACGTCGTTGCTGTGACGGGCGAGGACGCGCGCCTCGGAAATGTGACCGTTCTTCACCGGAGTATCGGCCGGAGCGACGTACCAGCGGCTCTCTTCGTCGGCACGCAGCCATTCGATTTCGCCGGTGAGCTTGCCGTTCTCGACCCTGCGGTAGGGAGTGATCAGAAAGCCGTAATCGTCGACCTTCGCGTAGATCGACAGGCTCGAGATCAGGCCGATGTTCGTGCCTTCCGGCGTTTCAATCGGGCAGATGCGGCCATAGTGCGAAATGTGCACGTCGCGGACTTCGAAGCCCGCCCGCTTGCGGTTCAGACCGCCCGGGCCGAGAGCCGAAAGCCGACGCTCGTGCGTGAGCATCGACAGCGGGTTCGTCTGGTCGACGACCTGCGACAATTCGCTGCGGCCGAAGAAGTATTCGATCGCCGCCGAAACGCTCTTCGGGTTCACGAGCGTTCGCGGCGTCATCTCCTCGACGTCCTTGAGGCTCATGCGCTCCTGCACGGTGCGACGGAGCTTCAGGAAGCCTTTGCGGATTTCTTCGCTCGCGAGTTCGTCGATCGTGCGCAAGCGGCGATTGCCGAGGTTGTCGATGTCATCGACGTGCGCCTCGCCCTGTCCCTGCCGGAGGTTCAGCAGATACTTGATCGAGTTGACGAAGTCCGCAGCCCGCAGCGTCATTTCGCTGTCGGGAATGTCCTGGTCGAACTTCCGGTTGATGCGGAAGCGGCCGACCCGCCCGAGGCGGTAACGGTTGACGTCGAAGAACTTCTCGTGGAAGAGATCCTTCGCCTTGTCGAGCGCGGGAGGATTGCCGGGACGCAGCCGCTGATAGATGCGCAGCAGCGCCTCTTCGTGGCTCGCGGTGCCGTCTTCGGTGATGCTGTTGAGGATCAGCGGGTCGATCAGATCCTTGATCAGCTCGATGTTCTTGAGCGACGACTCGCCGATCTCTTCGGCCGCCGCCTTCGTCACGATCTGACCGCAATCGACGATGATCTCGCCGGCCCGGTCGTGACCGGCCGGGTAGACGATGTCGTCGCCGGCGTATCGGCCGGTGATCTTCTTGACGAACTCTTCGCTGTGGCCGACCTTGACCGTTTCGACCTCGTGGAACAGCCGCACGAGCGCCTTGTCGCTGCCGTGCTCGGACTCCATCGCCCGCAGAAGCGTCATCGCGCTGAACTTGCCGCTCTGATCGATGCGAACGGTCAGAGTGTCCTTCTTGCCGATGACCAGCTCGATCCAGCTCCCGCGCTCGGGGATCACGCGGCACGAGAAATTCGTCTTGCCTTCGCCCGGCTCGCTGGAAAGGACGAAATCGACGCCGGGGCTGCGGTGCAACTGACTGACGACGCACCGCTCGGCCCCGTTCACGATGAACTCGCCGCCGCCGAGCATGATCGGCAGGTCGCCAAGATAGACTTCTTCTTCAACCGGCTGCTCTTTGATCAGCCGCAGCCAGACGCGAAACGGTCGCCCGTAGGTGAGGCGCAACTGGCGGCACTCGGTCGGGCTGTAGCGAGGCTTTCCGAGCTCATACTTGATGTATTCGAGCTTGTACTGCCCGTCGTAGCTGTCGACCGGAAAGATCTCGCGCAGAATCTCTTCGAGGCCGTGATTCTTGCGCTCGCGCGGCGGAATGTCGAGCTGCAGGAACCGCTCGTAGGAGGCGGTTTGAATCCGCGTCAGGTCGGAGAGTTCAAACTCCGAGGAGATCTTGCCGAAATTTCGCTTTTCCTCAAAATACTTAATCCGAGTGGCGGGAATCGGCATCTGTTCCTCTCTCGTCTCGCTTGTCGAGCGGTAGTGTCTATTTTCAGCAACCGTGTTGTCAGCAACCGACTGTCAGTGACCGGAGCAATGCAAAAAGACGCGGCCGGCGACCCGTCCGGCATCACGCGGTCAACGACCGCGGACGGTTTCCGGACCGAGGGCACGCTTCAACCGCGTCTCGGCATGGCTTGAATGGTCGAATCGCAACGGCGGCGGGGAGGCCAAGGTCAGACGGCGAACCGGTTCCGGCAGTTCGGCGGGACGGAGACGCGATCGAGCAGAGACGACGACATTCCGATGTCGGCGCAACGCCGGCCGGACGAAACGAATCTCGTTTCCCGGCCGACAAAGAACGAAAGCGGGATGCGTTCCACGACACCCCGCTTCCGAATGCCCTACCCCCTGACCGCGCGAATAACCGACCCGTAGCACTTGGCATTCTGCCCGGGTCGGGTCTGAAAGTCAAGCGGCGCGGCGTCGGTCGGCACATGAGATGCTGACCGCTCAAGCCGGAGGCATGCCTCCGGCTTAGAGAACGCTTTGCTTACTTGATTTCGACCTTCGCGCCGGCCTCTTCGAGTTCCTTCTTCAGCTTGTCGGCGTCTTCCTTCGACACGCCGGTCTTGATCGCCTTCGGAGCGGCCTCGACGGCGTCCTTGGCTTCCTTGAGGCCCAGGCCCGTCGCGGCGCGAACGACCTTGATCACGCCGATCTTGTTCCCGCCGATCTCGGCGAGAATGACGTCGAACTCGGTCTTCTCTTCGGCCGGAGCCGCGGCACCGCCGCCCGCCGGGCCGGCCATCATGACCGCTCCGCCGGCGGCTGGCTTGATGCCATGCACGTTCTCGAGGTAGTCGGCGAGGTTCTTCGCCTCGATCAGAGTGAGGCCGACGATCTTGTCGCCGATGTTCTTGATGTCGTCTGCGTAGGTTGTGGCAGTGTCAGTGGCCATCGTACCGTTCCTTTTCTTCCCCCGGCCGGCCGACACTCACGCCGCGTCGCCGAAACCGAAAACCGTGTAATAAGTGAGTCGGAACACCTTCGGAGGGCCGCAACGAGCCTGCCCTCATCCCTCTCGCCGCCAGGACACCACGCAACTACGCGGACTCGGTCGCGGCTTCGCCCGAGCCGTTGTCTTCTTTGTCGGAAATCGTTTTGAGCTGACTCGCGATCGTGGAGCCCGGACCCAGCAACGCGGCCGCCAGGTTCGCTCCCGGAGCCAGAATCTGACTCGCGATCTTCGCGATCAACTCTTCGCGGCTCGGGCTCTTGGACAGTGAATCGACGCCCGCGGCGTCGAGAGCGCTGCCTTCGACCGTGCCCCCCTTGATCCTGATCTTCTCGTCTTTCTTCGCGGCCTCGACGATCTCCTTCGAGAGCTCGACGATGTCCCGACCGCCGAACAACAGCGTCGAAGGCCCTTCGAGGATCTCGTCGAGTCCTTTGACGCCCGATCGCTCCAGCGCCCGGCGAGCGAGCGTGTTGCGAACGGTCAGAGCCGTGATGTTCTTCTTGCGCAAATCGAGACGCCAGCGGTTCGCCGCGAACGCCCCGAGCTTCGACGCATCGACGACGAGCATGTCACGGGCATCGCCCATGCGCTGCCCGATGTCGTCGATCACCATTCCCTTGACGGCTTTACTCATGGGACTTCCCGTCGAGCAGGGCCGGTTGTGACGGCCGAGCGATTCTGTTGTGCGAAGTGTCTCGTGGTCCGATATCTGGCGGTCTGGTCCAGCCGTCTTCACCAGACGGCCGAGGCGACCAGACACCACCATCGTCAGATCGCGACGGTGATCCCGGGCGACTGCGTCGCGGTGAGCGCGATGTTCCGAACGTAATTTCCCCTGGACGACGACGGCTTCAGGCTTTCGATGAACTTCAGCAGCGCCCGCACGTTCTCGACGAGCTTCGATTCATCGAACGACATCCGCCCGACGACGCAGTGGACCACGCCGCCCTTGTCGGCCCGGAACTCGACCTTGCCGGCCTTGTATTCGCGAACCGTCGTGGCCACGTCGGTCGTGACGGTGCCGGCACGCGGCGACGGCATCAAGCCTCGCGGCCCGAGCACGCGACCGAGCGGACCGACGACGCCCATCATGTCCGGCGTGGCGATCGCGACGTCGAAGTCGAGAAAACCGTTCTTGACCTCGTCTGCGAGATCCTTGCCGCCGACGCGATCGGCGCCCGCCTCTTGCGCGGCCTTGGCGTTGTCGCCCTGGGCGAACACCAGCACGCGCTGAGTCTTGCCGATGCCGTGCGGCAGCACGAGCGAACCCCGCACGACCTGGTCGGCCTGCTTGGTGTCGATCCCGAGCCGAACCGCGACCTCGACGACTTGATCCATCTTCGACGGCCGGATCGCCTTGGGCATCCCGGCCTCGAGGCCCTTGAGCGTCTTTACGGCGGTCTCGAGATCGACCGTCCCCAGCGGGGCGACCTTCTCGAGCAGATATCGCATGCGTTTTGATTGTTTCATGGCTTTGCGGGTTCCGGTGGGTGATGCCCGGTGAGGTGACGCTCGTTCGCCCGCCGCGAACAAGCCAAAAATGTTTCAAAAACTCAGCCGACGACTTCGATGCCCATGCTGCGGGCGGTGCCGGCGATGACCTTCTTCGCCTGATCGATGCTCGACGAGTTCATGTCCTGGAATTTCGTCTTGGCGATCTCTTCAAGCTGGGCGCTGGTGACGGTTCCGACCTTGGTCCGCTTCGGATTGTCGGAACCCTTGGCGACCGAGGCCGCCTTCTTGAGCAGCACCGCCGCAGGCGGACTCTTGACCTCGAACAGGAACGATCGGTCGTTGTAGACCGTGATCACCACCGGCACGATCGTTCCGGCGAGTTCACGAGTTCGCTCGTTGAACTGCTGGACGAACTGGCCGATGTTCACGCCGTGAGGACCGAGCGCGGTGCCCACCGGCGGAGCCGGCGTCGCTTGCCCGCCCGGAACCTGCACTTTGATCTGCGTGACTATCGCTTTTTTCGCCATCGGTCTGACTCTATAACGCTGACGCCGACTGAGCCGGCCAAGTTTCACATCAAAACGCCGGAGACGGCCGGCCTTACAGCTTTTCGACCTGCCAGTATTCGAGATCCGTCGGAGTCGGCCGGCCGAAGATCTCGATCAGCACGGTGATCTTGCCGTGCGTCTCGTCGATCGTTTCGATCGAACCCTCGAAGCTCTCGAAGGGGCCGTCCTTCACCTTCACGACCTCGCCGACTTCCAGGTCGATCTTGACCTTGGTCGGACCCGCGCCGCTGTCTTCATCCTGCTGAGTGCCGAGCATCTGCTCGACCTCGTGCATCTGCATCGCGATCGGCTTGCCCGCCGCTCCGGTGAAGTCGGCGACGCCGCTCGTATCTCGCACCAGATGCCAGCTCTCATCGTTGAGATGCATCTGGATCATCATGTAGCCGGGAAACCGCTTCTGCTCGGTGATGCGTTTCTTTCCGCCCTTCGCGTCGACGACCTTCTGGGTGGGAATCACGATCTCGCCGAAGAACTCCTCCATCCCCTCCCGCTTGATACGTCGCTCCAGCGACGCTTTGACCGACTTCTCGCGGTTGTTCGTCACTTTGAGGACGTACCACCGCATCGCCTCCTGGCCCTCGGCGGGATTGTCGCCGGAACCAGCGGACGGCTGGCCGGCACGGCCGTTGCCGGCACCGTCAGCAGCGTCGGAACGTTTATGGTCGTCCATCGTGAGTCACAAGGCAGAACGGCGGGCGGAGAAGCCGCACGCCCAAGCGACCGCGGCCCGAGATTCGGGCCGCGGAACGCGACATGTTGGCGTTTTCACGCCCGCATTTCAAGCGAAGCGTGCCGAAGAATCGCAGACTGACCGATTTATCCCATTATGGCGTAGGAGCATCGGCCCCGGCGGCAGAGTCGCCGCCGCCGATCACCCCGACCAGCCGGAAGAGCCATTGCCAGAAATAGTCGAAGCCGAACAGCAGGACGGCGAGCAGCACCATCACCACGATCACGACGACGGTCGCCCGACGCAGTTCATCTCGACCCGGCCACGAAACCTTCGCCATTTCCGCTTCGACCGATACGAGAAAATCGGCGAAGCGCGGGTAATTCACCGCACGATAAGCGATCCACGCTCCCACTGCCGCGAGAATCGTCGGAATGCCCACGCGGATCGCGAAGGCTCCCCAGCGGGTCAGCGACCAGACCGGATCCTTCGCGAACGGAATCCAAAGCGAGACGCGGGTGCCTTCCCGATAGTCGTCGAGCACCTGAGTGTGCAGCGTGTAGCAACCGAGAGCGATCAGCGCCCACAACGCCAGCACGGTGAGTTGCCGCGTCAGGCGACCTTGGTTCTTCTTGTAAATCCCGGCCGCGAGCAGCGTGGACAGCAGACTCGCATCCGTCCGGTTCTTCGTCGCCATCGGCCATCCTGAATGGGTGGTAGGTGGTAGCGATGAGGTGGTCGGCGTCGGCGACTCTCACCCACCAACCGCCTGACCTCTATCACCTGATGTCGAGCACGGGCGGAGGGACTTGAACCCCCAACCTGCGGATTTGGAATCCGCTGCTCTGCCAATTGAGCTACGCCCGTAGAAATAGGAAATAGCGAGCAGGAAATAGGAAATAGCAAGAGCCCAAAGCGGGGGCCATAAACTATTTCCTATTTCCCATTCCCTATTCCCGACGCTTACTTCTTCCGCGATTCCTTATGCACCGTGTGCTTGCGCAGCTTCGGGCAATACTTCTTGAGTTCGAGCCGCTCGGTTCCGCGCGTTTCTTTCTGAACGCGGTAGTTCCGCATGCCGGTCTCGGTGCATTCGAGCCAAACGTATTCGCGCATGATCGTGCAGGGTGGCTGGTGGTCCGGTGTCTGGCCGTCTGGTGAAGAGACGAGTGGTGCCCGGCTTGCACCAGGCACCACTTATCAGGCACCAGACACTGCTCGCCGCTCAGGCGAGGATCTTCGTCACGACGCCCGAGCCGACGGTTCGGCCGCCCTCGCGAATGGCGAAGCGGCTTCCCTCGACGATGGCGACGGGCTTCTGCAGTTCGACTTCGAGCTCGACGTTATCGCCGGGCATGCACATCTCGGCGCCGCCGAGCAGCTTGACCGAGCCGGTCACGTCGGTCGTGCGGAGGTAGAACTGCGGACTGTAACCGCTGAAGAACGGCGTCTTGCGGCCGCCTTCGTCCTTGCTCAGCACGTAAACTTCGCCGTTGAACTTCGTGTGCGGGGTGATGCTCTTGGGAGCCGCCAGCACCTGACCGCGCTCGACGTCTTCCTTCCGCGTGCCGCGGAGCAGGATGCCGACGTTGTCGCCCGCCTCGCCCCGATCGAGCGTCTTGCGGAACATCTCGACGCCGGTGACGGTCGTCTCGACGGTGTCCTTGAGGCCGATGATCTGGATCTTCTCTCCGACTTTCACGACGCCCTGCTCGATACGGCCCGTGACGACCGTGCCGCGGCCTTCGATCGAGAACACGTCTTCGACGGCCATCAGGAACGGCTTGTCGATGACTCGCGTCGGCTCGGGAATGTGCGCGTCGAGGGCTTCCATCAGCGCGCCGACGCAGGCGTTCGCCGTCGCGTCGGCGGGAGTCTCGAGCGCCGCCTTCGCGTTGCCGCGAATGATCGGAATGTCGTCGCCGGGGAAGTCGTACTTGCTCAGCAGGTCGCGAACTTCCATCTCGACCAGCTCGAGCAACTCTTCGTCGTCGACGAGGTCGACCTTGTTCAGGAACACGACGAGAGCCGGCACGTTGACCTGACGGGCGAGCAGGATGTGCTCGCGGGTCTGCGGCATCGGTCCGTCGGCGGCGGAGACGACGAGGACGCCCCCGTCCATCTGGGCCGCGCCGGTGATCATGTTCTTGACGTAGTCGGCGTGGCCGGGGCAGTCGATGTGGGCGTAATGTCGATTCGCCGATTCGTACTCGACGTGGCTCACGGCGATGGTCACCGTTTTCGTGTCGTCGCGGACCGTGCCGCCCTTGGTGATGTCGGCGTAGGAGATCGGCTTCGCGAGCCCCTTGGTCGCCTGCACCGCCACAATGGCGGCGGTGAGTGTGCTCTTGCCGTGGTCGATGTGCCCGATCGTGCCGACGTTGACGTGCGGCTTCGTCCGTGTGAAGACTTCCTTCGCCATGGGTGCGTTACCTTGTCTCTCGCTACTTTGGGTGCGGCGGCCGAAAAGACCGCCCGCCTCTCGGATACCGGAAGCTGCGGCCCGTCTCGACGCCGAGACCAGAGGGGCCGCGAAAACCGCCGTCTCGCCGGATGAACCGTCGAGGCAGACACGGAAATTGCCGGTTCGACCGTCCCGACAAGAGCTGCTGAAGGGACTTGAACCCTTGACCTCGTCCTTACCAAGGACGCGCTCTACCGACTGAGCTACAGCAGCGACTCCGTTCCCGACTCGAATCGTCTCCGACTCGTCTCGTCACCAGCCGGCGCGGTCGATCGAAGGACGGACTCCAAGCCCGCCGCTCGCCGGAAGGTGCGTATGATGACCAAACCGACCCGCCGGGCAAAGCCCGCCGGGTCATTTTTTTTCGAGACGAGAGGTAAGCGGCCAGAGGCCGGAGTCCGTCTCCGGCCTCTCAACTCGGACTTTTCAACTCAAAAGCGGGTGAAGGGAATCGAACCCTCACCACCAGCTTGGAAGGCTGGAGCTCTACCATTGAGCTACACCCGCAGGTGGAATGAGGGTTGAGAG
>JACCRE010000364.1 GCA_013813775.1 Planctomycetaceae bacterium | reverse complement strand
ACGCGGTCCAGTTCCCGAGACCACCGCACAACATCCCGCTCCGTCACCTGTGCATCCATCCCGACCTCCTGGGGATGCGCTCAAGAATAACCAGACGGTTTGCAGAAATACAACTGTAATACTAGAGCCCGTTATGCACTTTCGATCCCGATGCGAGTCATGAGCAAGCCGATGAACGCGAGCCAGCGTCAGTTGGTGAGTGGACATGTCAGCCGTTCGTAGTCGCGAGCCAGTCGGCGGAAGCGTCCCAGCCAGCCGAAGGTCCATGCGACCACCCAGCGGCGGGGTAGCAACACAAATCCCCGTTGAGTTCTTCGCGGCCTGCTCGAAGAAAGCCGCCTCGGAAGGGTGTTCGCAGTCGCAATCGACCGCCCCGCCACGAAGGGGCAGGGCTATTTCGTTCGGATCAAGGACGGAAGACGCCTGTAAGCTGTTGCCGTACCTTCACTTCCGCTATCACTTCCGCTATCACTTCCGCTATCAGTCCGCTATCAGTCCGCTATCAGTCCGCTATGCGCCCTACACCGCAGGGCACATAGGGCGTGAGATGCCTACAGACGTTCGCAGTCGCCACAACGCGACGCGAACACTCTGAAAACTCTGTAGGCGAGACACGATGAAAAAGCCTGAACGCGAATGGCGTCCGGCGTCTTACTACGCGGCGAAGATCGGTTGCCGCGTCGAGATGCTGCTGGCCGAAATCCGGGCCGGCCGACTTCACGCCGCTAACTTCGCGAATCCCCAATCGCGGCGACCGCGCTTCCGAATCTGCGCCGACGATTTTGAGCGCTGGCTCGAATCTCGTCGCGTCGTCGCTCCGGTGAAGCCTACGCCGCGCTCACGACCTGCCACGGCCGGCCGGCAGTACGTCTAACGCGAACACCCCGCCGAGCGGATCGGCGAGGTGCTGCGGCGTTCTGGTGCCGGCGGGCGGCCGGCGGTCTCAACTCAGGAGAAACCATTGTGGTCACGACGACATCCGGGGGCGGATCGTGAGTGCCGACCCTGAAGAGTCTTATCAGGCACTTCTGGAGCATCGCGAGTCGCAAGCCGAGATCACGGTCGAGGCGATGGAACTGGGTGCCTGTCGTGTTCGCAAGAAGATCAGCCGGGCCAAGCGACCCTTTGCTGACGCTGTGATCGCTCTGGTCGATGCGAATCGTAGGTACTGGCCGCTGAACGACCGGCGATTG
Organism: Planctomycetaceae bacterium; assembly: GCA_013813775.1. Lineage (GTDB taxonomy): Bacteria > Planctomycetota > Planctomycetia > Planctomycetales > Planctomycetaceae > JACCRE01. The sequence goes on along the minus strand of JACCRE010000364.1, from coordinate 19,373 downwards.
CATTATCTGCTGCTCAACGATCCGCCACTGAGACATTCCTCCAAATCAGCATATGCGTCTCTTGATCCTCGGGCCGCGATGGCGCGACGGTTCAAGGCCAGCGGGAAAGAGCGATTGATCCTGCTCGTCGTCTCGGATGCCGACCCCGAAGGCATGGACATCGCTGAATCATTCGGCCGCAGCATGCGTGACGACTTCGGCATCGAGGCCATCGAGGTCGCATCCCACCGCCCTGCCGATCGTGCGCGACGGCTCCGGGAGGTGCGGGCCGACGCCGGCTGGTCGGCCGGGCGAGGGAGGCCTGCGGCTGGTCGGCCGAGGCGATCCGGCGGACGTCGAAGGGCTTCGAGATCCTGCCGAAGCGGCGGGTGGTCGAGCGGACCTTCGCCTGGCTCACCAAGCACCGCCGGCTGAGCAAGGACTACGAACTCCTGCCGCAGACGAGCGAGGCGTTCATCCACGTCACCATGATCGGCCTCATGCTCCGGCGGCTCGCCTGAGACGGCTTTCCATACACGATCTCACAGTTTGACGACAATCCGTTTCTGATACAGCCAGTACAGAAACAGCCAAATCAATCCGGCCTCGACGAGCCCTGCCACCCACGGGGCGAATGCTCCTAACATCTTTGCAACATCGCCGCCTACGATTCGATCGACGAGCGGCCCTAGTCGGATCACATTCGGCAACAGAAACGCCATGAGCAAGTTGCGGCCGACAACGACCAACGGAAACAGCCAGGCGGGGCGTCGCCAAACTTCAGCGATCCACTGGCAGATCCCCAGCAGCACGCATCCGACGCCAGCCACGACGAGCGCGTACGGCGAAGTCCATAACGACTTGTTGATCGGAAACGCCTCGGACCACACGAACCCTAGATCGATCGCGACGATGGCCGCGATCCACAAGTAGAACACTTGTTTTGCCGGACGGACGCCGCTCGAAAGCAGGTCCGCCCACATCATGCCCAAGAAGCAGCTTGCGAGCGCCGGCAGGGTCGTCAGAATCCCTTCCGGATCCCATGTACCGAAGTAGGCCCGCCCGGGTAGCGCCTGCGCGTCGACCCAGGCGGCAAGGTTCCCGTTAAACGTGTAGTCGCCCGCCGTGCCGCCCGGCGCGGGCACCGTCGCGAGCAGGGCCCAATACCCGAGGAGCAAGACCGGCGCGGCGGCATAGCGGACCCACCGAGGGCAGTTGAGATAGACTAGCGCTCCGACGAGGTACAGGACCGCGAGCCGCTGGAGGATGCCGGCCCACCGGATCTCGGGCCACGGCTGGGAGAAGCCGCCGTTGTAGAACACTCCGAGCGCGAACAGCAGAACGGACCGCCGCAGGACCTGCCCATAAGTCCGGACGAGTGACGTGCCGTCGGCGACCCTGCGGCCCAGCGAGACGGGGATCATGGTTCCCAGAAGCATGACGAATAGCCCGAAAGTCACGTCCGCCTTGGTCAGTCCATGCCACGGCGAGTGGTTCAACTGCGCGACCAGCGAATCCCGCACCGCGCCCTCTGGTAGCGAGGCGATTGCGGGGATGAACGGCGTAACCAGCACAAGTCCGGTCATCACCAGACCTCGCATTGCGTCGATCGCCACCACGCGTGGCTTCTCAGTTGTCGCCATTGGCAAGTACGTGTAAGACTAGAGTCGGGAGCGGACTACCGTCGGGTCAGTTCACTTGCGGCCGCTGGAGTCGCGGCATCGGGCAGTGTATTCACCCGTCCCGATCTCCGCGAGAGGTGCACTCGCGCGAAGCTACGGAGGGTGTGCCATGGGGGACTCCTCTGGCGCGAGAAGCGGTACCGCCAAAGTTCCGCCTCCCGAATATGAGCCGCTAAGCCGGTTTCAAAAGCTGGTGACGGCGATGGCGAGGCAGGCGAGCTGGGCGAAGCCGTGATAGAGGAAGCTGTAATGTTCGGCTCGGGCGGCGATGCGGCGGTAGGTCTTCAGCCACGCGAAGGTCCGCTCGACCACCCAGCGTCGTCGCAGGCGGCAGAGCCGCCGGCCGTCCAGAGCTTCTCCACGACCCGCTCCACCCGGCGACTCCTTCCGCCGAACCAATGCACCGAATGCCGCCGCGGCCGTCAAGCACCCGTTTCGAAACCGCCTCTAGTATTACAGCGCCCATTGATGTGGTCTTTTACGTCGGCGTACGGTGGGTTACAAGACCAGTCGTTTTTGAAGCTTGGGTCACGAGCAAAGGAGGTCCAAGGATGGACGCCAAGGCGCTGCGGTCGCTGAGACCGGAACTGGACATGTTTCTTTCGCGTTATCTTCCGCTGTTCGGCCGTGACGAGAATCATACGCATGCGGCCGCCATCGTGCAGGGACTCTTGGCAGGAGGCGACCGCCGGAACGTCGAGAACATGGCCGAAGCGATTGAAGGGGGCGTGGTCCGCACGCTGCAGAAGTTCATCGCCCAGGGCGTGTGGGACGATCAGGCCCTCCTCGGACAATTGAGACGGCACATGGTCGAGGCCTTGGGAGACGCGGACGCGGTGCTGATCGTCGACGAGACCGGCTTTCCCAAGAAGGGCACGAAGTCGGTCGGTGTCGTGCGGCAGTACTCGGGCGCCCTGGGCCGCATCGACAATTGCCAGGTCGGCGTGTTCGTCAGCTATTGCTCGCGGCGGGGCCACACACTCTTCGACCGGCGTTTGTTCCTGCCGGAAAGCTGGACGCAGGATCGCGCACGGTGTGACGCGGCGGGCGTGCCGAGGGACGTGATCTTCCGCACCAAGCCGGAATTGGCGGCAGCCATGATCGAGCAGGCGGTTCGGGATGAGGTTCCGTTCCGCTGGGTCGCGGGGGATGCTGTGTACGGGAACAGTCCGCTGTTCCTGCAAACGCTCCGGCTGCTCGAAAAGTGGTATGTCGTCGACATCTCCTCGGAAGTCCGAGCGTGGACCCGTGCTCCCGAGATGCGACCGCTGGGACGGACGACCTCGCGCGGCGGACGACCGCCACACAACCGCAAACCGCTCACCAAGCCGCGGCCCGTGCACGAGTTGGCGGCGGAACTTCCCGCCGCGGCGTGGCAGCGGGTGCGGGTGGCGGAAGGCAGCCAAGGGCCGCGGCTGTACGAGTATGCGGAGCTGGAGGTTTGGTTCTCGGAGGAGTCGCTGCCGACCGAGGGGCCGGAACGCCTCTTGGTCCGGCGGTCGGTGGGCCAGCATCAAGAACTCAAATACCAGCGTTCGAACGCCCCTGCAGAGATCGCCTTGAAGACCCTGGCGGAAGTGGCCGGCTGCCGCTGGTGCGTCGAGCAGGACTTCCAGTGCGGCAAAGGGGAATGCGGTCTGGACGAGTACGAGACGCGCGGCTGGACCGGCTGGCATCATCACACGGCGCTGTCGATGCTGGCGTTGTCGTTCCTCACCCTGCAGCGGCTGCGACTGGGGGAAAAAACATCCGCAACTGATCGTGCCCGAAGTCCGGGCCGTGCTGGTGCACCTGCTCGACCGGCGGGCCTGGGACGAACGCGAAATCCTGCGTTGGAGCCGGTGGCGACAAGTGCGAAACCGAATCGCCCGCGACTCTCACGCGCGACGACGCGCCAAGCAGCGGCGGCGAGGTAGGAAACGACAACGAGCGCTGTAGTACTAGAGCCAGGCCGCTTACATCTTTTCAGGACCTCACTTGTGAAACGCCCGCCCCGACATCGATTACCCCAGGTCGTGACAGGCGTCCGCGGCGCCATGCTCGCCCTGATCCTGGCATGTCCTGGGTGTGATCGACACGCTGGCGGCCACCCCGCGACGGAGCGGCGACTAATCGTGAGCACCGACGACGCGGGAATGTGCGAGAGCGTGAACGCCGCGAGCATCGCGGGCCTAGAATCGGGCGTCGTCACGTCCACCAGCATCATCGTTCCTGGCCCGACGTTCAGACAGTTCGCCGCTTACGCGGTGGCTCACCCCGAGTTTGACTACGGGGTGCACCTGGCCCTGACGTGCGACGTCCCCGAAGGTCCGTGGGGGCCTGTCCTCCTGGCTGCGGACGTCCCGACGCTCGTAGACAAATCAGGCCACTTTTGGCCTACGACGGATGAGGTGGCCCGGCACGCAAAGCTCGAAGAGGTCGAGCGCGAGCTCCGGGCGCAGATCGACGCCGCGTTGGCGTCCGGCATCCGGATCACGCACTTGGATCACCACATGTTCGTTCTCCACTGCCGTCCGGACTTAGTCGAGCTCTACGCGATGCTCGCGATCGACTACGGCCTTCCAGCACGCCTACTTTCTGCACCCCCCGACCGGCTCACCGACGAGGCCGTACGCCGGGCCTATCAAGGCGCAGCCGACCGGGTCGCTCGCGCCGGCCTTCCGCTGCTCGATGCCGTGCTTGACGACAACTACGCCGTCGAGCCGGAAAGGAAACGCGCCTTCCATTTGGAATCGCTGCGGAGACTGCGCCCGGGCCTGAACGAACTTGTGATCCACTGCGCGTTCGCGGACGCCCGTGGCGTGCCGCCTCCGCACGTGGACCGCCGCGATGCCGAAACGAGATTTCTGGTGTCTGTCGAGGCTCGCGAGGAACTGCGCCGCCAACGAATCCGGCAAACCACATGGGGCGATCTCTTGTCGCCGGACCGAGCCGCCCGCACGCGGCAGCCCCGTTCGGCAGGCGACCGGCGCGGCATCATCAACGACCCGCAGCGCGTTCCGGCACATGATAAATGACGATCGCATAGGTAACTCTGCCGGCCGGTGCGCGCTCGAGGAACTGCGCGAGTTCCGGCCGTCCGAGCCGGAACTCCTTGCGGAGGTGATTCACGGAAATCAAATACCAGCCGGGCCGAGGCGACATATCCGCATCCAGCTCGAGCGGGGGGAGCTTCACACCCATCTCTTCGAGCGGGAGCAGCCCCCAGTAGGCCACATGGACCGGCCATGCGTCGGGATGGTCGTCGATCCACTCGCGCACATAGAACAGGTCCTGCCCCCAATCGACGTTGCCGTCGAGCAGGTGAAAATGGCCCGCACGCGCGCCGCCCGCCGGTTCGTTGAAGTACGACATGCTGTGAGGACAGATCGAAAGGCTGCTGACGACGGTGGCGGCCAGTGCGGCGACCGAGAGAGCCCTCGCCCAGAAGGCGGACGCGCACGACAGCGCCGCGCCGCCGATCAAGAACGCGAACGGAAGCGCCGGAAGGATGTATCGCAAGCCGTGGCCGAACCCGGTCTGCAAACTGGCAAGGCCGAACAGCGCGGCCCCCGGGATCGCGACGTAGCACGCGCATTGGAGCCGCTGTGGCGACCGCCGCAGGATCGCTGGGAAGACGCCGAAAATCGCAAGAACCCAAGTCCCGACCGGCACCTTCACGACGATCGCGTAGAGGTAGTACCACCACCAGCCGTGATCGTACCACTTTCCCCGCACGTAGGTCTTCATGCGCCGGTCCTCATTCTCGAAGTCGCGCCGCTGCAGGTCGATGCCTTCGATGAACGCCGCCGGGAACGGAACGGGGAGAGCGGCCAGCGCGGTGCCCCGGAAACGATTGGGGGACTCGCGCGAGCTGAGCGTCCGGCTGACGAACTCATATCGCCCCAGCGGCCGCATTGATCCCTCGAATCCGTACCCGAGGTTGACGACGTACGCCGAGAGCAGCAGGGAGGCGACAAATTGAACGAGGCTCCCTCCCCGGCGCAGCCGCTTCTCGGCCGCGGCGTGCAGGCACCATCCGACGACGAGCGCCGGCCCGAGGATCACCGCGTTCGTCTTGGCAAGCACCGCTAGCCCGAACGCGCCGCCCGAAATCCCGGCCCGCGGCCAAGTCGGGCGCTGCGCCCAGCGCCAGTAGGCATAGCACGTCGCGAGACTCAGCGCGGTGACGCCGACGTCGGGCGTCAACAGCTGGGCATGGGCGAGCACGTTTGGACTGAAGCTCCAGAGCACCAGCACCGCAAACGCCGACGCCCGTCCGAACAGCTCATCAGCCCACCGATAGCTGACCCATGCCCCGAGCAGCGAAAACGGGATGCACGCCCAGCGTCCAAGGGTGAACAACCAGAAGGCGTCCTGTCCGTTCGAGACTAAAAAGTCGTGGCCTACGGCATGCTCGGCCCGAACCCCCGGGCTCGTTTCATAGCGGCCCCAGTCCAGCCTAGGTCCGGCCCAACGGACCGGAACGGCGGCTACGAGGCGAACGAGGGGCGGACTGACCCGGCACAGTTCAAACCGGCCGAACTCCCAGTGGCTGATGCCCGACGCTAAATACGCCGGCTCATCGACGGTCGGAGAGTGCCGCCACCCGCCCCAGACACAGAGCGCGACGTGGACCGCGACGACTGCGACGATTCCCAGCCGAACGAAGGCCGGCATGATGCGACCGCGTGTGGCCGTACTCGCCAGGGATCGTGGCCCGGAGGTGTCCACTTATTGATCCACTCGGTAAATGGCGATCGAGTAGCCGGCATAATCGACCGGGACGAGCCGTGCGAAGTAACCATAGACCGGCTGGTCCCCGTCGAAATAACGATATCCGTGTACGTAGTTGATGCTGACGGCATACCAGCCTGGCCGTAGGTATACGCCTCCCGGACGCGAGAGGTCCTGTTTCGGGATCTGATCGGCGTCGATCCCGATGGCCGCGGGAGGCACGTCCCAGTCGCCGAAGTACGCCACATGCAGGGGCCGCTTGGCGGGATGACGGGCGTGCCATCGCTTGAGGAAGATCAGATCCTGAGCCCAATCGATGTTGGCGTCGAGAAGATGTCGCGGGCCGCCGTGTGGGCCGCCGGCAGTGAGATTGAAAAACGACATCGAATGCGGCAACACGGCGGCACTCTCGACGACACTGAAGACCAACAGCCCGACGACGGCGGCGCGAAGAAGCTTACGGCCTTGCACGGCACACGCGATCCTCCCCGTGAACACATACAGGAACGGCATGACCGGCAGGACATAGCGCACGTACCGATTGAACCCCGTCTGCGAACTGACGAGGGTGATCACGAATATCGCCGGCGCCAGGAGCAGAATGTCGTCCACCAGCCGCCGGCGTCCGATGGCTCGCATGGAGCATGCCGCAGACAGCATCGCTGCCGCGATCAGTCCGAGCGTGCCGAGCGGCGTTTTTACAAGAATGCCATAGATGTAGTACCACCACCAACCGCCCTTCTTCATCTCCCCGCGCAGATAGGACCACTTTCCACGCTCGAAGTCGTAGCGTTGGACGTCGATTCCGAGGACATAAGCGGCTGGCAGCGGGACCGGCACCATGCCGTATACGGTCCCGGCGAACCGGTTGCCGCCTTGCGGCGGCGCGTCCTCGCCGCTCAAGACCCGGCTGATAAACGAAAACTGCCCCAGCCGGGTAAAGCTGCGTTCAAACCCGTATCCCAAGTTCACGATGTAGACGCCGACCACGAGGATCGCGACGAGATGCCACGCCGGCGGGCGGCCTCCCTCGGCGGGCTTCGGCCGGCAAATGATGCGAAACGCGATCCACTGAAGTGGAAAGATCAAGAGCAGGAAAACCCAAGTGGACTTCGTCAGCATGGCTAGCCCAAGCGCGGCCGACGCGATGACGGCCCACCGCAACGTCGGAACTCCGAGCCATCGGAAGTACGTCCAGGCGGCGAGCAGGCCCGTCGCGGCGGATGCGGCATCGGGCGTGATCGAAGCGCCCCAAGCGATGAGATTCGGGCACGACGAGTACAGCAGCAAGCTCAGCAGGCCCGAGCGCCAACCGTAGAGCTCGGACGCCCACCGAAAGCACACGAGGCAGCCCGCCACAGAAAACGGAAGGCATGCCAGGCGGGCGAGGCTGAAATACCGAGATGCGTCCGGCCCGTTATTACGGATGAAACTCCTGCCGACCCAGAACTCGGGCCTCGAATACAGGCGGTCGTCCCATCCCGACCAGTCGTGCACGGCGTCCGTGCACAGGACAGGGAGCGCCGCCGCCATTCGGACGAGGGGAGGATTCACACGGTAAAGTTCGAACTGGCCGAACTCCCAATGGCTGATGCCCGCGGGCAGGTGCGCGAGTTCGTCGAGGTTGGGACTGTTGGCGTACGAGACCCACGCTACGATTCCGACGTGAGCGGTGACGACTAGGCAGACGACGGTCGTGAGCCACCTGGGTGGCGGATCCGAAGGCATCATCACGGTCCGCTAGTCTTCGTATCAGCATGGCCGAGCAGCACGGATAACATCTCGTCGTCGATCATCGGGGGTCGCGGCGGATAGTAGAGACTATAGTACGATTGGGTGCCATAGTACACGAGCTGTCGCCTTCTCCACTCGTTCAAGATCGACCGTAGTACTGCGGCGACGCCCGGGCGCTCGCCGCTCCGGTCGCGCTCGGGCTCTAGATCCCTCGGCCGGAACTGGAGCGTTCCGGTTTCTCGCAGCCGATCGATCGAGTAGCGCCATCCGGTTCCGCTGATGACGCTGTCGGTGCCAACGATGCCCGTCTTGCAGTGAATGAACGCCAGCCGCCGGTTCACATCAGGACGGGCCGGGGCGCGGAGGTCAATGCCTTGAAAAGCGGGGTGGGTGTCGACGCCGGCCGCCGCAACGAGCGTCGGCACGATGTCGACGGACTCTGCCAGGTACGGGTCGACGTTCCGGGGGATGAATCCCGGGCAGTTTATTATCAATCCCACCCTCGTCGTCTGCTCTTGCGGCGCGCCGCCGTGACCCATCACGCCGGACTCTCCGAAGGCCTCCCCGTGGTCGCCGGTCACCGCGATGACTGTGCGGTCGCGCCGGCCGGACCTGTCCAACTCATCCACGAGCACCTTAATCTGCGCGTCGACGTAGCGGAGCGCGTTGTAGTACGCGTTGCGGATCGATTCCGCGCGGTCCGGCGCGTAATCGATGAGCGACGCGTACCGCGGAACGACGGCGGGAACGAAAGGCCCGCGGCCGCCGTCGGGGCGCTGGTACGGGTAGTGAGAGGTTTGCAGGTTCAGCGACAAGAACACCGGCTTGCCGGAGCGCCGCGGGTCTGTGAGCCAGCGGACCGCTTCGCGGACCGTCACGGCGTCGTCCAACTTGCCGGCGAGTCCCGTCGACGCGGCCCAGTCGCGCATCTCTCCAAACGCGAACGTCTCACCGGCGTAGGACCGGGAATCGAAGAACGTCTCCAGATAGGGGCTCTCATAGAAGACGTCCATGTTGCCCCACGCCTCGTTCTGCGACGAGTACATCGCCGTCGAAAACCCGTAACGGCCGAGTAGCTCGTAAGCCGGCATTTTCGGCCAGGGGCTGCCAGCCGCGTAGACGTGGCCACGCGCCGTCCGCAGGGGGTACAGCGACGACAGGATCGCGGGGTCGGCGTAGTCCGAGTGCGCACTTTGGGAATAACAGCGTGGAAAGAATGTGCCCTCGCGAGCGAGTGCGTCGAGGCAGGGCGTCACCGGTTGTCCTTGATGGCGCAGCCCGATCACATCCGCGCGCAACGACTCCACGATGATGAGAATGACCGATCTATACTTTTCGGCAGCGGGTGCGGCCTGCCGGTCCGGTTCGTGCCAAACCCGCGGTGTAAGCGCCGATCCCGGGATGACTCCGTCCGATGGGGGCGGTTCAACGAGCAGCAGTTCATCGGCGATCGAGACGAGCGGATTCACGTGTGACCGGAGTTCGAAAGCCGCCGAGGGCGAAGTGTCGGCCGATGTCGGTGACTTGGCCGCTGCGGAACGCGGCCCGCCGAGACCGGCATAGCAGTATAGGCCGCTGAGCCAAACGGAGTTGATCCAGACGATCCCGACGACCAACAGGAACACGACGCGGGGCCGTCGCTCGCGTGCGGCGAGGTTAAGCCGGCGTGCGCGGCGGATAGCCGCCGGAGTGATTGCGGCGAGCAGTATCCCTACGAGCCCGAGCGCCAGAAGGTCGCCGCGTTCCGCCTGCCAGAAGTGCAGCAACAGCATTTGGCTGTTCGCGGCCACGAAACGTGGGACCGCGACGCCTGGAAACATGCCCGTACGGAAGTGAAACAGCCAAGCGAAGACGTAGCCCACCCCGGCGATGACAAAGCCGGCCATCGCCGCGGCGCGAATCGGCCGGGAAAGCCAGGGGCGACGCGGCACCGACGGGCCCATGGCGATAGTCAGCGTCACCGACGCTGCCGTTACGATCAGCAGCCATGTCAGCAGATGAACGCCGAACAACAGCGCCTGTTGCGATGCGGACAAGCCGTCGTTACCGAAGAAGCTCGCCCCGCGAGCCGCCGACATCAGCGACTCCGCGAGGCATCCGCCGGCCGCGGCTAAGAGCGTCGCACGCACGGACGGGACGAAGCAGGTGGGGGCGGCCATCGGGTGTCGCGCACTCATGCTGCCGTGGCTTCGCTGGCTACGCCTCGCTCGCGAACGGCGATGACGGGCCCCTTGGTCGTCGCGACGCTCATCGTTGCTCCACGGCCGAGGCGCTCCGTTCGGAAGGGTTCATTGCAACGATCTGCCGTCTTCGCCGCCAGAGCAGCGTACCGGTGACCACGGCGAGCACGATGTTTGCCGTGAGCAAAAGGACGAAGTTCGTCCGGTGCGACGCGATCTTCCGGTCTGCGATCTCGCTACCTCGCGCGAGGTCGTCGTACTTTTGATAGATCTGCTGCTCAAGCGTCGGCATTGTATCGATTCCGAGCACGAGGTCTTTCTGGAGCCGCAAGCTGATGCCCGAGTCCTCCAGGACGACCTGTTCTCCCGCTTTGAGGTCCAGGTGAAAGGCCTCATCTGAAACATTGGTGGGTTTCTCGAGCCGCGTGACCTCGGTCAACACGGCCGTATAGACGCCCTCCGGCGAGGTGGGATAAGAGATCCGCACGCACTTTACGGGAAAGGGCAGTTCGTACGGGGACACGCCGAACTCGGTGACGTGTGCGACGGTGTGGGGCTGCCTGTCGTTGTCGGCGGCGTACAACTCGAACATCGACAGCATTGGGACGTCGTACTCGGCAGGTGTCGTAAAATAGTAGCGGCGGGTCCCGGTCCCCTCGCCGGAGGTAACGGTGACCCTCAGCGCCGTTTCGGGGACGCCGTCGTGGGCCGCGTCGATGCTGGCGCTGTCGGTGGTCACTTTCGTGGACCCGATGTTCTCCATGATATGGCGATAGGCGCCGAGGTTTTCCGTTCCGGGCGTGTGCCGAGTGCTTCCCATCACCGCGAATGACCACGGGGTGAAGCACGGCCCCCAGCGTTCATTCTTGAAGTGGCCACGGCGTCCGAGGGCGAGGATGCCGAAGTTGCATTCACGAAGCGTTCGCCAGTTCCCGTCCGTAAGGAACTCGGTCGTGGCGCCGCTCATCGTCTTCTGCTCTTCCGACACGACGGGCTCGTCGAGCGAATACTCACTCGCGCGGACCTTGCCGGCCCGGCTCATGTAGATGCCCCGGCTCGTGTACTTCGGACTCCCGGGGATCCATGCATGTGTGAACACGTCGTCGACGCTCCTCGCCTCGTGCGTGGTAAACGTGTACTCGCAGATGATGTCGGCGTGGGCTTCCAGAACCGACTGATATTGTTCGACGACGGCGCGGACCTCCGGCACGCCCGGGTCGCTCTGCGCGCGGGTCGAAACCGGCAGCGACGACAACCACACGGCCAAGGCGGCACGTGCCGCGCGTCCGTGTCGGCAGGTTAACTCGCGTGCAACGTCCGCAAAAAGTCGGCACCGCATCAGAGGGATCGCTTTCGAATCTGAGATGGAAGTCGTCTCGGCCGCATCAGGGAACCCGCGCAGCCCGTGGGCTGCCGCGGGGCGGAATACCGGCCGCCGCCGGCGGTCTAACGGAGCCGCGCCGCCCGAGGGGGGGCGATGCGACGGACACCTTCTTCCCGCGATGCCGACTTGCCCTCGTTTAGCCCGACGTTACGGTGAGCAAGGCTTCTGACCGCCAAACATGTCCCACACCTTCATGGCAGGCGACGTCGGTGTGGTACACGCCGCGTCGGTATACAAGCTGCCGACGGCGCAGATCAGTTGTCCGGTGTCGCACCCGGAGCATGTCCCCCCGGCGTTGTCGACGACGCAGTTTCCGACACAGAGCGGGCCTGTGCTCCATTTGACGAACTTGCCGTCGGTGCCGTGAGAGAAGCACGACTTACAGTGATCGTCGCAACTCACGACGCACTTCTTCCGGACGACGGGCTTCCCCGCATCGTCTAAGCATCGCTCGTCGTTGCTCTGGTCGGCGTTGCACTTGTATTTGAGGCTGCCGGTGCCGTAGGTGGCAGGCGGCGTAGTCGTGCCGCTACCGTCATAGCAGTTGCCGGGTGTGAACGGGTTCGCCGGGAAGTCGACTCCGCTGTCGGCCAGCGCCCTGACGCTGATGGCCGCCAGGAGGGCACAGATCGCGCCAATCGCCTTGGGCCAAGTCAGCTGCCTGTTTGATCTGCTCATCGCTTCTCTCCTGTGGAAGGGTTACCGGGCTGCGAAACGGACGTTCGCAGCGCCCGCAGGAACACCGTGGGAATCGTCACGACGTCGTCGGCTTTCAGGTCGGTCTTCAGAACGACGCCGTCAAACCTATGCTGCCCCGGAAGCCGCGCCTGATCGAACCACAAAGTCAGCGTCTGCTCTTTCGCCGCCGAGCCGCCGATACCTGAGGTCACCAACAGATAATCGGGGACTTCGGCCGACAACACCCGGAACGGCAGGCCGCTCACGTGAGTGATCACGATGGTGAAGGGCGCGGCCGCGTCAGAATCCCTGAGTACGAGCCTCGCGGGGGCAACGTGATAGGGAGAGATCCGGGTCCAATGAACGCGCGCGATCGCCTGGCCATTGCCGGCATCGGTGCTATAAGCGGCCGTGAGGTAGCAAAAGCCATGTCCCTCGCGGATGCCGTCGGGGGCCAAGGAAAGCTTCACGGGCACGCGGTGTTCGACGACGCCGTTCGCGCGCAGGATGGACTCCTGTGGGAGCACGTCCGCCCGGACGTGGTCGGAGCCGACGGAGACTCCGTCAAACTTCAGCGTTTTCAAGAAAGGCGGCTGGAAAAGCCTCAACTCACAATTCATCTCGTTCGGCGAGGCGCTGGACACGTCGCCGAAGTAGACGTCGGGCCGGTCCCAGCTGACGGCGCGCATGATCTCCACTTTCACGCCGTAGCGCCACACGCTGTCGGAATCGGTCGCCAGAGTGGCCCAATAGTTGTGAGGACCGTCCGATAGTTTTTCGTGCGAGATCCTAAGGGCCAAGCTCGTCCGCTCGCCGGGTCGCAGTTCTCGCGTCGAAAGCTCGGCCGTCGAACAGCCGCACGAGGTCTCGATATTCACGATCCGAACGGGTCTGCGCTCTTCGTTGACAACATCGAACGTATGGAGCACGCCTGAGTCGGTGACTTGCTGCGCGCCGACCCAGAGCGAGTCTTCCAGCGCATACACCAGCCCTAAGTCTTCGAGAGCCTTCGCGTCACCGACCTCCCCGAGGAGTTGCTTCACTTCCGGGCTGTGGACATCCGCACTCGCATCGATGGCGCGGCTCAGCCTGACCCAATCGTCCTGGTAGATTTCCGGGGCGATCGAATAGCGGTAGGCCACCGCCGCCCCCAGTGAAGTCGCCGATAAGGCGATGCAGAGGTAAAGCAGCCAAGTGGAGCGTTTTAGACGCATGGGGCTACGACCGAAATGAACCTATGGGCCGCTCACTGGAAGTCCCCGCCGGGGCTCGCGGGAGGACCATGACGGGGACGTTGTATTCACTGCCGGCGACGGTCCGAAGCCGCAGGCGGCCTGAAGCCGGCCCGGAAGGTTCCAGGGATGGCCGCGACGTCAGTCGCACGACCTGCGGCACGGTGCCGCTGCCTCTGATCAGCTCGGAGGTCACTCCCGGTAGGTCTTCGACGTAGGCGGCTTCCAGTTCGAGCGGGCTGCCGTCGCTGCGTGTGACCGTGACCTCACGTGAGGGCGAATCCGGGCGGAGGATCACCGTTCCCGGCGTGACTTTGACGTCCGGTACAATGCGGCCCTCGACGGGGCATCGTATGACTCTCGTTTCGCCGCCAGATTCGACGACGGCCAGGAGCGTGGCACGGACATCGCCGCACTCGGCCTGTTGAGGGATCCGGCCTACGATCTCGACGAGCCAGTCGCTCGGGATCACGGAGGGATGACGGTGGATCACGCGGGCGTCCTCACGCGTACCGACCTGCTTCCAATCGCACTCGAGTGCTGGCGAGAGAGGTCCGGATGACTGCGGTTCCTTTTCGATCTTGACGGAAGTGACTTTCAACGAAGCGTCGCCGCGGTCGCGGAGCACTATTGAACCTGCCAAGCGATCACCCGGATGTACGTCGCCCACGTAGAGGGTTCTTTGGGACCAGGAGACGTCGTCCACGGCGGTGCCGGCGAGCGTGAGAGTCCGCTCCGTCGTCGAGCCCGACTGGTCCGCTGCGAGAATCACTCGCTCGTAAAACGGTCCCCTCTTCCTTTCCAAGGCGACCGTCGCGCGGAGGAGGGTGGCCGCTCCGGGCGGCAGCTCGGACTGTTCGAGCGCCGCAGAGGTACAACTGCAGCTCGTGTTCGCGACACGGAGGGTGACCTGATGGGGCGACCGGTTCTGCAAGCGGACCTCGTAGACCGCTACGCCCGTCAGCTTCGATTCGACCCCCGCGTCGACCCACCACCGCTCGGCGCACAACACGTCGTCTGGGCGTTCCGCTGATCCCGGCTTAAGACTGACTTTCAACGCATGCCCGTCCCACTCCGATTCCAGCTCCGGTCGGCTCAAATACTTTGCGGCACCGTTCGGGTCATAGACCCGAACCGACTCAGGGTGCTCGGCCCGGCCCTCGGCCGTGTTTGCGACGACGAAATGCCCCCTCGTGTAGTGCAAGAGGGTCGGTTCGGGCGTCCGGAGCAGCTCGTCCCAAGTGAGTTTCCCGGGCGTCAGCAGCAGGCCGTGTTCCTCCGCGAGCCGACATAGCTCCGTCGAATCGACCCCTTCCGGGCGATAGCGGCACTGCTCGAGAAGCGCGCCGGGCGGCACGTCGCGGCCGCTCAGCTGAGCCGCGATCGCCAGCGAAATCGGCCCGCAGCCGAGTCGGATCCGCTCACTTTTAGTGAGGCGCTCCGCGGGCAGGTAGTCGGGCGTGTCCCGCCGCACCGCCCACAGGGCTGCGGCCGACGCGCCGGCGAGGAAGATGGCGAACGCTCCTGCCTTTAGCATGGGTCGTTGTCAGCGCTGACTATGGATGTGGATACGGGTCTCACCGGTTCTCAGGGCCGGTCCACCGACTTGTCACGCCGAAAGGCCCGGACGCCGACGATCAGCAGCGCGGCGGCAACCAACACGAGGTTCAGTACGACCAACATCATCCAAATCGAGCCTCTCCCTGCGGGAGGGCCGGGCGGCTGCCGGGGCGGCGGGTTCGACCCGACGATCGTGACCTTGTTTTCCGCGCCCCGCCGGTCGTGGATGATCGTTCCTTTGGGCCATTCTTTATCGAACACCGCGCTCACTTCATTGAAGAACTCCTCGTTGCGACGAGCTTCAATAGTTTCGAAGCGGTATTCGGTCACATCCTCCCGTCCGGGGACGACGGACATCGTGTGGTCGCCGGCCCGCGCGGCGATCCAGTCCCCCGCGTCCAACACCCCTTCCGTCGCAGCCGTGAACCGCGGTTCCGGTTGGTCGTCGAAGAACTTGGCCTCGCGGACCAGATGACCTGCCGCCGGTTCGATCAGCAGTTCCCAGCGACCTTTCCAGTTGTGCGTTACGGATCCATTGGCCGAGACGCGTAGCATCCCGTCCGGGGTCTCGTCGACAGAGGTGATCCCCTCGATATGCGAGCTGTACCCTCGGCCCATCGCCCACTGCAGGTCGTAAATCTGCAGCACGCGGGCGACGTCGTCGGGAGTATGGAAGATGACGGTTTCGTTCGTCTTGCCCGCGGGGTCGGGCTCTCCGGCGTCGTTGTAGTCAAGCGCGACTTTCTGGTAGACGGCTGACTTGACGCCGTCGAACAGCCACAACTCACGAAGCGGAATGCCTGCGCGGGATCCGGCGGGACGAAAGCCGCCTAGGACCGCACGCCGGGACGTTCCGGGAATCAAGGCAACGAACACCTCCTCGAGCGCGCGGTTCGTTCCCCAACTCGTAAAGCGGGTCTTAACGATCCTCGCGGTGGAGTTCGAGTCGCTGATCGACGGCGGGATCGTAACGGTCCCGACGACGTAAACGCCGCTAGTAAAGACTTCATCCCAAGATCTCAGGATGTCCAGAATCTCGGATGCGGTCGGAGGTGCCGCTTCGGCGTTGGCCGGACTCATCAGGAAAAGGCTCGCCAGCGCCGCCAGTCGCACGGCCGTATGACACGGCATGTCGAGATATCTCCAGAACACGGCACACACGGCACCTTCGTGTTTCTGCCGCGAACCCGAACTACGGGTTGTCGCAGAGGGTCCGGTTCCCCACGTTGTTCGTGGCGCGCACGTAGGGGCCCGCGCAACCGGTCGTCTCATAGGCGGTACAAAAGTGTTCGTGGTAGGTGCACTCGCCGGGGTCGAGGTTGTTCCAGGTGCCGCCGGCATTCGTCGCCGACGTGCAGTTGACGTTCAAGTTCACATCCTGGGTGTTGATCTGCCCGTTCCCCTGCTTGGTCGGGCAGTTGCCGCCGGCACTCCCCGGGTCGACTTCGCAGAAGGCATAGTAGATCACGTTGAGAATGCAGCCTTTGGGTTGCTGAGCCACATGCGGGCACTTGCTGCAGTCCGCCGGGCAGCCGGCCGGAAGTGGATCGGGCGGGTTGTAGTGGAGGCACTCGGACTTTTGGAAGGAGTCCTCGTAGCAGGGCGTCTTGCAGTTGGCGGCCCCCGTGACGGCTGCGAGCTGCCGGGCGTCGGCGGTGACGAGGCCGGCCGCCAGCAGCAGGCAGGTCGTCGAGGCGACGAAGTAGAACTGTGGACTGCGAACCGCGTGCATGGTCGAGCCTCCGTTCCTAGCTGGCGGCGAAGCGCCGGACTTGACGTGACTGCCGGCGGCACTCGTAGAATGGACAGTCAGATAGAATGGACAGTCAGATAGAATGGACAGTCAGAAACGGGATGTCAAGAATTATCTTTCAAGGAGTCCTTGAGGCCGGCGCCAGTGCGCCGCGCGGATCCGTCCAGGAATTGTCGATAACGGATGGTCGTCCCAGCTGGTCGTCGGCGGTAATCATAGTTCTCGCGCCGGCGAAGATTCCTTGTGCGGGCATCCGGCCCGACGGAATGACGTTGCTGCGGTCGCACGATGAGCTGTCGGCAGCTTGCGGTCCGAGAGTTCTTAGAGTGCGGTGACGGTTCATGCCTCTTCAGCGAGGAGCGCGTCTGATGCGGAACGGAGGGGAGGCTTCCAATGACGAGTGCGAGCAGCTCCGAGTGAATGAGCCAACGCCACCGGATCCGGATGCCGGGGAACTTCTGGGGTGGTTGGAGTTCGCCTGCTGGGTGGGTCTCGCTCTCACTCCACTCATCTACTGGTTGCAGGGCCCGTCGGTATCGCCTGACCAGTTCGTGATTCGCACCGCCCTCGTCGTTGTGCTCGCGGGCGGAGGGGTCGGGTTGCGATTAAGGGCCGTGCTGCTCTCGGCCCGATCGAAGAGGCGCTCAGATGCAAACCCGCCGGCAGATGCCGCGAACGATCCTGCAACCGGTGGCGGGTAGCGCGGGCCTGTCGGCGGCGGGGCATCGGCGGGCGTCACGGCCCTCGCAGCCTCTTCCGGTCGCCACTGGCGGCATCGCAGCAATGTGCGGACCGCGGAGACGCCATGTCGGAGCCGAAGCTTCTTGCCGTCCGCCCTGGTTCGAGGAAAGTACGAGACCGGCACCTCGCGAAACCTCAGGCACAGCCGGCAGGCCTTGGCGATGATTTCTGGGCAGCATTCGAAGCCCTCGGATTCAAGGTTCATTTGCCGAAAGTGGTCCACGCGGGCGACCTTGAAGCAGCAGGCTTCGTCTCGCAGCTTTTGTCCGTACAAGGCACGTACCAAGCCGTTGAGGGAGAGGATCCCGAGATCCCGCAGTCTGCCCCCTGGCGGCCGGTGCGATGACACCCGATATCCGACGACGAACTCGGCCTCACCCGATTCGAGAGGCGCGAGAAGTCTGTCGTAATCAGCCGGATCGAGTTCGAGGTCCGCGTCCTGAATCATGAAGTACCTGCCGGTCGCCTCGCGAAGTCCGGTACGGACGGCCGCGCCCTTTCCGCGATTCGCCGGATGCCGAGTCAGACTGATCCGCCGCACATGATTCGGCAGCCCCTCGCTTGAGAGCGATCGCAGCCATCGGTCGATCACGTTACGCGTGCCGTCCGTCGAACCATCATCGACGATCAAAACCTCTTTGTCCGTCGACTCGTGCAGTACTCGTGCGAGGATCTGCGCGATTGTTCCGGCTTCGTTGTAGGCAGGGACGACGACGGAAAGCACCGGGGGCATTGGGTGGCCCTCTTCGTGATCAGCCTGCATGGTGCTAGTAGCAACCGGGCCGCGGACCGATGTGTGCGGGCAAGTGCTCACAGTTAGGGGCTACCTGGCGAGGGGGCGATATGCGAAAGCTGATGCGTTATTGGACAACGGCCGTCACCGCTGCGATTCTGTCCGGCACGCGAGTGTTTTGCAACTGGGGATCGTCTTGGGCTGATTCTCGAAATGACGGAGATAGTCAACCACACGCGATCGCCACGGTCCCGTGCTCTGGATGGGAAAGCCGCCTGCGCGAAGGGAACCACACTCACGTCGGTCATCCGCCCGTGCCTCCAGCCGCCGGACGCCTAGATTCGCCGCCAGGGGCGGCAAGTACGCTGGCGTAATCAAAACAGTCTACCGTTGTGTTGTGAGGTGAAATCCGATTTCCTGCTTACGCCGCGCGTGCGGCGGCCGAACTGTCTGCGCGTGACCTGACGGATCGTGTCGCCAGTCGAACGAACCGGTGGCATCCGAGGCGCGATCGTCCGCAGCGTAAACGGCGGCATTGGCCCTGTCCTGCGTCGAGCGACCGCGCTATGCATGGTACCGCGGCACGTTCAGCAAATCCCGCGGCGTTACGCCCGACCTAGCAGGCTGCTGAGAAACTCGCGTCCGGTCGGGCGTGGCGCTATGGTGTCTCCGGTCACGAGCTCGGAGGCGGCGATGCGGGGCAAGGCGGACCGTCAGGGGAAGATGTTCTTCGCGATCGACCTCGAGGAGCGGGTCCGGCCGGACCACCCGCTGCGGCCGATCAAGAGCACCGTCGAGAACCCACCACAGCTACCGCGTCGACTGTCAGGTCGACTCGCCGGCCGGCGACCGTCTTCTGTAGGCCCCCGGCCCCCTGGCCGAAGGCAGGATCATCGCCGAGTGCCTCCCGCGACACCGTCACCAGGAGTGGATCCGCTTTCTCAAGAAGATCGACGCCGAGACGCCCCCCGAACTGGACCTGCATCTGATCGTGGACAACT
>JACCRE010000362.1 GCA_013813775.1 Planctomycetaceae bacterium | reverse complement strand
TCACGGGCACCGCCGGTGAGACGAAGACGGTCGCCGTCACGATCAACGGCGACACGACCGTCGAACTCGACGAGGCCTTCGAACTCGTGCTGTCGGGGCTCGCCGCCGGCGGCCGCAACGTGACCTTGAGCCGCTCGCGAGCCACTGGCACGATCACGAATGACGACGCCACGTCTCTCTCCGTCGCCGACGTCTCGATCTCCGAAGGGCACAGCGGCACGAAGCTGCTGACTTTCACCATCACGCTCGCCGGGGCGGTCGATGCGGGCTTTTCGTTGAACTATGTCACGGCGAACGGCACTGCAGTCGCGGGCAGCGACTACGTTGCCAAGAGCGGCTCGCTCACATTCGCCGGCACTGCCGGTGAAACGAAGACGGTGACGGTCACGATCAATGGCGACACCGTCCTCGAGGCCGACGAAGTCTTCGAGCTGGTGCTGTCGGATCTAACTGCCTCCGGGCGAAACGTCACCTTCACCCGCTCTCGCGCGACCGGCACGATCCTCAACGACGATGCCGTGCCGGCCGCGCCTGCGGGACTCCAGGCGACGACCGGACGCTCGGATGACGTTCGCCTGAACTGGACTGCGACTCCTGGAGCCGTGGCTTACCAGATCTGGCGGAACACGGTCGATGCTCCACCCGCGAACCCGTTGGCGCTCGGCGTCACGGACACGAGCTACATCGATGCGACCGCCCAAGCCGGGGTGCGTTATTACTACTGGGTGCGTGCCGTCAACGCCTCCGGAGCAGGGGAGTTCAGCGCATCGGCGGCCGGATACGTCGTGCCTGTCGTCACCGTGTCGGGCGTGCCGAGCGGGATGCTCGAAGACGCGACCGGCGCTTTGATCTACACCTTCACCCGCACCGGCAGCACCGCCGAGACGCTCACCGTCTCCTTCCACGTCGCCGGCACCGCCGTCTTCGGCGGCGACTACTCGGCGGCCGGCACCGCCAATTTCGGCGCCACCTCGGGCAGCGTGACCTTCGCCGCCGGCAGCGCCACGGCCACGCTGGGGATCGTGCCCACCGCCGACGCGGTCGTCGAACTCGATGAAAGCGTGGCGATCAGCATCGCCGCATCTTCGACCTATGCGATCGGCGGTAGCGGCAGTTCCACCGTCGTGATTCTCAACGACGACGCGGCGACGCTCTCGGTCAGCGATGCGACGATCGTGGAAGGCCACAGCGGCACCGTGACGATCGTGTTCAACGTCACGCTCAATGGCGCCGTGGACGCAGGCGTCGTCGTCGATTTCGCGACCGGAGACGGCACCGCCACCGCCGGCGGCGACTACGTCGCCACGAACGGCAGCCTCTCGTTCGTCGGCGCCGCGGGCGAAACGAAAACCATCTCGGTCATCGTCAACGGCGACCGGCTCGTCGAGGCCGACGAGGCGTTCGAACTCGTTCTCAGCGGCCTGAACGCCTCGAGTCGCGCCGTGTCGCTGGCACGCACCAAGGCGATCGGCACCATCGCGAACGACGACCTGGGCGATCCGGTGGGGCTCGTCGTGGGACCGAACGTCGGTTTCGAGCCGCTGATCAAGGTTTATGACGTGACGGGCGACACGTTGCGGTTCCAGTTCCATGCCTACAGCCCCGCCTTCACCCGCGGCGTGCGGGTCGCCCTGGGCGATGTGAGCGGCGACGGCGTGAGCGACATCGTCGTTGCGCCCGTCAGCGGCGTGGCACCGATCCGCGTCTTCGACGGCACGAATGGCGCGTTGCTGCGATCCTTCTTCCCTTATGCCCAAGAGTTCACCGGCGGGATCTCCATCGCCGTCGGTGACGTCGACGGTGACGGCAAGGCCGAGATCTTCGCCGGACTCGCCTCGAAGGGCGGGGCGATTCGCGTCTTCGACGGCGCCACGGGCGGCATGCTGTCGGCCTTCTACGCCTACAACCAGAACTTCTCCGGCGGCCTGAACATCGCCGCGGGAGACGTCGACGGCGACGGCCGCGTCGAGGTCATCGCCGCGCCGGTCTCCGGCCTGGGACCAGCGGTCCGCGTCTTCGAGGCGATCTCAGGCAAGGTCCGCAGCGCCTTCTACGTCTATGAAAACAGTTTCCGGGGCGGCGTGAACGTCGCCGCCGGCGACCTCGACGGCGACGGCAAGGCCGAACTCATCACCTCGCCCGCGTCGCTGGCCGGTCCGCCGGTCAGCGTCGTCGACGCGCTGACCGGCAACGTTCGGAAGAGCTTCTACGCCTTCAGTGCCGCCTTCAGCGGAGGCGTGAGCGTCGCCGCCGGCGACTTAAACGGCGACGGCCGCGCCGAGATCATCGCCGCGCCGGCCTCGGGCTGGCAATCGGTCGTGCGGGTGTTCGACGGAACCTCGGCGCAGCTGTTGAAGTCCTCGCAGCCCTATCCCAATAGCTTCGCCGGCGGCACCTTCGTCGCCGGCAAGGCCTCGTCGAGCCAGCCGCTGCATCTGGCGGAAGCCGCCGTCGCCGTCTCGACGGCGCCGCGTCTCACGCTGGCCGAGGCCAAGGCCGTCGCCCGCTCGGTCTCGACCCGCTTCGCGGCGGCCGGCGCCACTGAGCAGATGCGGGCGAAGCTCGCCACGGTCGAGATCATCATCAGCGACCTGCCCGGAAGATCGCTTGGATCGGCCCGCAACGGGGCGATCATCATCGACGTGAACGCCGGCGGCCTGGGCTGGTTCGTCGACAAGACGCCGAACATCGACGAGGAGTTCGTCCGCGGCGCCGACGGCGTCGTGCGCGCGGTCGCGGCCTCGGCCGTCGGACGGGTGGACCTGTTGACGGTGCTGGCTCACGAACTGGCCCACCAACTCGGCTTCCGGGATCTTCCGCTCGGCACCGATCCCGACGCCTTGATGTCACTCACCCTGCCGTCCTCGGTCCGCCGAGCGACCCACGATCAGCTCAGCGCCCTGTTCGCCGAAGGCTCCCTCGTCGATGGATTACTGGCGGGCGCGAAGGCGTAAAATCGACGGCGACGCCGCGTTCAGTGACTCGTCGTCAGCCCGAGATCGCTTCCACAAGCGAGTCGATTTCAGCCTTCGTGCGCTGCTCGGTCACGGCCACGAGGAACGCGTTTTCGGCAAGATCAAAAGTCACGTCCTGTCGAGAGAACCGAGCGAGCGCGGGGCCGACATCAATCCCTGCGGAGCGGGCGCGAGCGATGACGGTCGCCGCCGGCTCTTCCGTTCGCACGGTGAACTCCTTAAAGAAGGGGCGGTCGAACGCGAGCGAGAGGCCGGGCACTTGGGTCAGACGTTCGGCGGCGTAATGCGCTTTCCGCGCGCACAACTCGCTGACTTCGCGCAATCCTGTTGGGCCGAGCAGCGAAAGATAGACGGTGGCACGTAAGGCCATCAGCCCCTGATTCGTGCAGATGTTGCTCGTCGCTTTGCCGCGGCGGATGTGCTGCTCGCGGGCTTGCAGGTTCAGCACGTAGGCCGGTTTGCCGTTGCGGTCGGTCGTCAGTCCGACGAGCCGCCCCGGCATCTTGCGGACGAACTCTTCGCGGCACGCGAACAGGCCGAGGTACGGGCCGCCGTATTGCAGCGGGATACCCAGAGATTGCCCTTCGGCGACGGCGATGTCGGCACCGTACTCGCCGGGCCGTTTCAGCACTCCCAGGCTCAGCGGATCGAAAATCGACACCGCGAGCGCGCCTTTCGCCCGTGCCGCAGCGACGAGTTCTTCGACCTGTTCGAGACAGCCAAAGAAGTTCGGGTGCTGGAAGAGAACACAAGCGGTCTGGTCCGTCACGGCATCGGCGAGCCTGTTCGGATCGACGGCTCCACCGTCATGCGGAACCGTGATCAGCTTCGTCTCGAAGTCGGTCAGATACGTTTCCAGAACCTGCCGGTACTCCGGATGCACGCTGCCGGCGACGACGATGTTGCCGTGCCGTCCCGTCACCCGCATCGACATGAAGGCGGCTTCCGACGCCGCCGTCGCGCCTTCGTAAAGGCTGGCGTTCGAGACCTCCATGCCGGTCAGCCGACAAATCAACGACTGGAACTCGAAGAAGGCTTGCAGCGAGCCTTGGCTGGCTTCCGGTTGATAGGGAGTGTAGGCCGTGTAGAACTCGCCGCGCGACGCGATTTCATCGACGGCGGCGGGAATGAAATGGTCGTACGCTCCGCCGCCCAGAAAGCAGGTGCGGTCGGCAGCCGTCACGTTCAACGCCGCCAGCGATCGGACATGCCGTTCCAGCTCCGGCTCGGTGAGCGCAGGCGGAACCTCGAGCGGCCGATCGAGCCGAAACTTCGCGGGAATCGTCTCGAAGAGATCCTCGATGCTCTCGCAATCGATCGCACGCAGCATCTCGTCGCGATCGGTCTCCGTCGTCGGAATGTAAGCCAAAACGTGCTCTCCAGAGCAGCCGGTCGGTGGGTGATGCGGGCGCGTGACGGCGGAATAGTAGTCGCCGGTCCTGCTCCGTCCAACCACCGGGGCCGGATCAGTCTGGTGATCGAGAAGAGGGAGGGGAGAAGATAGAAGCCAGAAACGCGAGCCGGGAGCGTCGCGACTGGAGATTTGTCCCGGGCTGGCACTCCGGTCGCTGACGCAGCCGGCTCGCTGCCTGATCACTCGGCAGAGGTCGTGGCTTGCGGCGTTGGATTTCGGCCCGCCGTCGGAGATTTCAGCAGTCGCAGCAGATCACTGTCGGTCGTCAGGATCAGCCGTGTTTTGCCTTGCAGAGCCTCTTGATACATCTCCAGCGTTCGCACGAACTCGTAGAAGTCGCCCGTTTCCTTGATCGCGGCAGCGGTCTTGGCGATGTTCTCGGCGTCGGCGTTGCCGCGGGCGACGCGGCTTTGTTGCTCGCCTTCGCCGAGCAATCGTTCGACCTCGGCGTTCGTCTGGTTGATGATTTCCTGCTTCCTCTGGAGGCCGGCGTTCGAGTAGCCGGCGGCGATGGACTGCATGAACGCCTTCTGACGTTCGAACGCGGCCAGGCGCACTTGCGGCACGAACTCGATGTTCGAGATGCCGACCTCGACGAGCTCGATGCCGCGATCGACCGAACCGCCTTCCTGCTTGATCTGCATCGCGACCTTTTGGCCGACGAGATCCATGATCTTCTCACGTCCCATCCGCACGTCGCCGCTGACGCCCGGCTGCGCGACGGCGACGATCGGCACGTCGACGACGATGGCATCCTGCCCCTTCACAGTCAGCAGATCCTGGAACGAGTACGTCAGTTTTCGGTCGGTGCTGCGCACGACCTCTTCAAGGTCGTGCGCAGTGATCACGTCGCGAATCGCCGATCGCAGACGCACCATCACGGCGGCTTCACCACCCTCGACCGTCCTCAAGTTCTGCACGAACGCCTTCGGATCGGTGATCCGCCAGACGGCCCAGGCCGAGACTTCGATCTTCTTGCCGTCGGCGGTGGGCATGTCCTTCAGCACTTCCTGACCGCTCGACCAGAACCGCAGCGTTTTCGGCAGCCGGCGAACCTCTTGCACGAAGGGCGCCTTGAAGTAGAGCCCCGGCTCAGTACGGCTCGCGACCGGCGCACCGAACTGCAGGATCACGGCCTGTTCGCGTTCATCGACGATATAGAGGCAGGCGTTCGCTGCGACGATCAGTACGACAAGCAACACGAAGGCCATGGTCGCGTAGGCAGGCAGCCGGGAGGTGTTCATAACTCTCTCTTTGGCGAGCGGAAGGCGTCAGCCTTCCGAGTGCGATTAATTTTGCACGATCCGATCGCGTCCCCCTCTCCACTGAGGGGAGGGGGGAGGGTGTCACTCCCGCCGATCGAGCGGCAGTAACGGCAGCAGGTTGCCAAGGTCGGAGTCGAGGATCACCTTCTCGTCGGCGTTCTGAAGCACCTCCTGCATCGCCTCGAGGTACAACCTGCGACGTGTCTCTTCCGGGGCGAGCGAATAGGCCTCGTACTTCGCGCGGAGGGCCGTCACTTCGCCGTCCACTTCGGCCTTGCGGCGGTCGGCGTAGCCTTCGGCTTCCCGAATCAGCTTGTCTCGCTCGGCGCGCGCTTTGGGGATCAACGTGTTCCGTTCTTTGTTCGCTTCGTTCTCGAGTCGATCGCGTTCCTGAATGCTCGCGTTGACGGCGTCGAAGGCCGGCTTCACGCTTTCAGGCGGCGTCACCCGCTGCATCTGCAAATCGGTGATCAGCACGCCGCAGTCGTAATCGTCGAGAATCGCCTGCGTCGCGGAGCGGGCCTTCTCGGCGACCTCCGTCCGCTTGTCGGTGAGCACCTCGTCGATCGAATAATCGCCGATCAGGCGGTTCATGACGCTTTGCGCCGCCGTGCGGAAGACTCGCTCGAACACGTGCTCGTCGTTGCGATCGTAGAAGGCGAAGAGGAACTCTTTCGGCTCCTTGACTCGCCACTGGATCGTCCACTCGACGCTCGCGGCGTTGAGATCGCCGGTGAGCATGAGCGTCTGATCCTCCGGCAACTGGGCGGTCGTCAAATCTTCGACGCCTTCGACGCCGGGAAGTCTCAGTTGCTGCTCGGCGACGCTCACCTTCAGCACTTGATCGACGAAGGGGAGCCGGAAATGCGCTCCCGGCGATTGCGTGCTGTGATACCGACCATAGCGCAGCACGACGGCCTGCTCGTTCGCATCGACGGTGTAGAAAGTGCTGAACGCCGCGACGACGATCATCAGCACGAGCAGGGCCATCGCGCCCAGGCCGATGTACCGCCCGATCGGATGATCCTCGGGAGAGCCGTAAGTTCGAAGCGGTGGACGTCCGCGACTCATGGTATGACCGCCGAGTGAAGGATTTCCGATCGGCAGGCGTCACGCATGCCGGTTCGTGCAGGACTCTCAACGCGTTCGGCGCCGCTGCGGATCACGTCGATCGGGCAAGATGGCGCGGAAGGTTTCAGGTAAGTCATCGGCCCTTCGGCCGCCAAGCTTTGCCAAGTCGCCACCGTCAGGCACGATCGCGCATCTCGATGAAACCGCTACCGTCATCATTGCTGGAAGAGTTCGCGGCACCGGCTCGTCTTTCCGCCATGCTACAGCTTACCCGGCTTCGCCGTCATGCCGAAGGGGCGGCGCCGCCGATCTGGTCGGAGCGAGCCGGTTTTCGACGCGTGCGGTGCGGCTATGAAGTTCGATCTCATCATCATGGGAGACACTCCCGACGCCTGGACGGCGGCCGAAGAGGCCGCGCGCCTGGGGCGTCGCTGTGCCGTGCTGCGTCCCGACGTCGACGGTCGCGGAACCCCCGCCGGTGTCGCCTCGATTCTTTCAGCGTATGGGAACGCCTGCGAGAAGGTCGTGCGGCGGAGTCACGCAGCTCCGCGCGACCTCTGGAGCGAGGCGGTTGCGCGGCATGAAAGCCTCGTTGCGCAGTTGGGCCGCGAGGGCGGCATTCGCTCCTGGCGTGGCCCTGTCCGTCTCACGGGTGCGAACTCGGCCGAGGTGTTCGTGGCGGGGGTCGGTCTTCCGCTTGAAGCGGACGTGATCCTGATCGCCGTTGGCACGATCGCGAAGAAGCCGCGCGGTGTTGAGTTCGACCGCCAGACGATCTTCGCACCGGAGGACGTCGCCACTCTCGCGAGCGTTCCGCCGCACCTGGCCGTGCTGGGAGGCAGCCCGACCGCCACGGCCTTCGCCGGCCTCTTCCATGCGGCCGGATCGAACGTGACGCTGATCGACGCCAGCCGCGACGACCGACGCCCGTCGCGCTTCGGTCGGATCGGTGCGGATGTGCTCGAACTGCATCGCGATGCCAACGGAGTGAAGTTGCGGATGTCGAATGGAGACGTCATTGAGACGGATGCCGTATTGTTCGCCGCGAAGCGGCACGGAGCGACGGCGTCGCTCGGACTCGCCGCGGCAGGTCTCGAAGCCGACGACGAGGGTCGCCTGTGGTGCGACGAGCGGGGCCAGACGTGGCAGCCATCGATCGTCGCCGCGGGTGAGGTCGTCGGATTTCCGCACGAACTGCGGCACGATCGCGACGCGGTTCGCCGCTCGATCGCGTCGCGGCTCGGTTCTCAGATCGCCGGGCGGATCGACGCCGCAGTGCATCGTCGCGTGCCGGTTCCCGCCGGCGCATCGCACAGGCGAGCGGTGAGTAGGAAGCACGAGCCGGCACTTCGGCTGTTTACGGTCGAGTCCGGCGGATAACGCGACGGCGGATCACTTTCCGCAGCCGTCGCCGAGCGCGCTCCAGAAGTCCGACGGCACCGGCGCGACGATTCGCCGCGCGGCGTTGGTGATCGGGTGATGAAACGCGATCGCAGCGGCGTGGAGCGCGTGGCGACGGGTATCGGATGGAAGGCTCGCGGAGTGTCCCACTGGCTCGCGCCTGCCGCTTGCCGTCGAATAGTAAACGTCGCCAAGAACAGGATGCCCGATCGCCGCGAGATGCACGCGGATCTGGTGCTTACGGCCCGAGCGTGGACGGGCTTCGACGAGGGTGGTCGTTCGGAATCGTCGCAACACGCGAATGATCGTCTCGGCCGGACGCGGCCCGAGGGCCTCCGTCTCCGAGGACATCAGCAGGCTTCCCGGCCGTTGGCCGATCGGGTGGCGGATCGTGGTTTCATCCTCTTCGATGCGGCCCGCCACGAGCGCGACGTAACTCTTCTCGACGGCCGAGCGTTCGAACTCACCTGTCAGGCCGGCGTGTGAAGCAGAGTCCTTGGCGATCAGCATGACGCCGCTTGTTTCGCGATCGAGACGATGCACGATGCCGGGCCGCAGCAGTCCCGGCAGGACGGTTTGACCATCGAGCAAGGCTTGCGCGGCATTCGCCAACGTGCCTCCTTCGATTGGTCCCGCCGGATGCACGAGCAGCCCCGCCGGTTTGTTGACGGCGACGAGCCAGGGATCGTCGTACAACACTTCGAGCAAGATCGGTTCGGGCGGATAAAACGGCTCCGGCGGTTCGGCCAGCCTGACGAGCACCTCTTCACCCCGCGCCATTCGTCGATCGGGCGGGCAGGGTGCGTCGTTGACGGAGATCAGCCCGCCCGCCGCCATCCGTTGAATGCGAGCCGGAACGTAATTTCGCAGCCGCGAGGACAGAAACGTATCGATCCGCAGGCCGTGATGCGCGCTGTCGACGACGAATCGCAAACAAAACGAGTTGAGCCGCGACCGAAGGAAGCGCTCCTCGTGCTCCCCTTGGTCACGGCTCAACGAGCAAACCATCGCGTCGGCCCTGTGGTCTGTCACTCCTCGTTTTTCGGGTGCCACCGGCTCCGCCAGTGCGAATGGTCTTCGGTCACCAGTGGGAAAAGCACTGGCGGAGCCAGTGGCACCCGACCTGAGAAGGACGCCGTGATTGGAAGATGAAGCCGTCAAGTCCCCTTCATGTTGACCCTTTCGCCAGCTCGCGCAGCACCGTGTGCAGAATGCCGCCGTTGCGGTAGTACTTGACCTCGACGGGCGTGTCGATGCGGCAGACGGTCGAGAAGCGGATCGACGTGCCGTCGGGCTTGGTGGCCGTGACCTCCACGGCCTGCTTGGGCTTCAGGCCGTCGTCGAGGCTGATCTCGAACGTCTCGGTGCCGTCGAGACCCAGCGCCTCGCGGTTTTCGGTCTCGCGAAACTGCAACGGCAGCACGCCCATGCCCACCAGATTCGAACGGTGAATCCGTTCGAAGCTCTCGGCGATCAC
Organism: Planctomycetaceae bacterium; assembly: GCA_013813775.1. Classification (GTDB taxonomy): domain Bacteria; phylum Planctomycetota; class Planctomycetia; order Planctomycetales; family Planctomycetaceae; genus JACCRE01. The sequence goes on along the minus strand of JACCRE010000362.1, from coordinate 20,592 downwards.
GGCCTTGATGCCGAGCAGATAGGTGCCCTTCGCAGCCCAGTCGCGACTCGACCCGGTGCCGTATTCCTTGCCGGCGAGCGCGATGAGGGGGATAGGTTGAGTGTTGAGGGTTGAGGGTTGAGAGGCCGACGTCTTCTGCCCCCTACTCCCTGACCCCTGACCCCCGGCCCCTCCGCGATAACGCACCGACGCCTCGTAGATCGACATCACCTCGCCGGTCGGCAGGTACTTCGTCACGCCGCCTTCGGTGCCGGGCGCGAGTTGATTGCGCAGGCGGATGTTCGCGAAGGTGCCGCGGGTCATCACGCGATCGTTGCCGCGGCGCGAGCCGTAGCTGTTGAAATCGTCGGGCGCGACTCCGTGTTGTTGCAGGAACCTTCCGGCGGGGCTGCTCGCCTTGATCGAGCCGGCGGGGCTGATGTGATCGGTCGTCCCGCTGTCGCCGACCATCACGAGCACGCGAGCGCCTTCGATCGATTTGATCGGCGGCGGTTCAACCGGCATATCGACGAAGAAGGGCGGCTCCTGGATGTAGGTGCTGTTCTCGTTCCAGGCGTAGATCTCGCTGTCGGTGCTCTGAATCGACCGCCATTCTTCCGGACCGACCGTCGCGCGAGCGTATTCGTCGCGGTACTGCTCGGGGCCCATGCTGGCTTCGACCGTGCTGTGAATCTCTTCGCGGGTGGGCCAGATGTCCTTCAGAAAGACGTCTTTGCCGTGCGGATCCTGGCCGATCGGGTCGTTCTGAAGATCGATATCGACCGTACCCGCCAACGCGTACGCGACGACCAATAAGGGAGACGCGAGGTAGTTCGCCCGGACGTCGGGACTGATGCGTCCCTCGAAATTGCGATTGCCCGAAAGCACCGCGGCGGCCACAAGGTCGTGCTCGTTGATCGCCTGGCTGATCGGTGGGGGCAGCGGGCCGCTATTGCCGATGCAGGTCGTGCAGCCGTAGCCGACGGTCTGGAAGCCGAGTTCATCGAGATATTTATCCAGTCCCGATTTCTCGAAGTAATCGGTGACGACCCGGCTGCCGGGAGCGAGGCTGGTCTTGACCCACGGCTTGCGCGACAGACCCAGTTCAACGGCCTTCTTCGCGAGCAGCCCGGCACCGATCATCACGCTGGGATTGCTCGTGTTCGTGCAGCTCGTGATCGCGGCGATGACGACGCTGCCGTGCTTGAGAGGAAAGCGGCTGCCGGCGTACTCGACATCGACGCCATCGATGCCGGGGTCGGCTTCGACCACCGCGATCTGAATGCTGTCGGTCGGGTTAAACGCCCCGCCTTCCGCCGTCCAGCTTCCTTTGGAGGACGGCGTGTCGGTCGCGCCTTTTCCGAACGTGACGCTCAAATCATGTTGCCATTGGTCCTGCATTGAGCCGAGCTTGATGCGGTCCTGCGGACGGCGCGGCCCGGCCATGCTGGGCACCACGTCGGCGAGGTCGAGCTTGAGCGTGCTGCTGAACCGCGGCGTCGGGCTGGACGCCGTGCGGAACAGTCCCTGTTCCTCGTAATACCGCTCGACGAGATCGACTTCTTCATCGGTGCGGCCGGTGCGTTGGAGATACCGCAGCATCTCGGCGTCGACGGGAAAGAAGCCGACCGTGGCGCCGTACTCGGGAGCCATGTTCGCGATCGTCGCCCGGTCGGCGAGCGTCATCGCGTCGAGACCCTTGCCGAAGAACTCGACGAACTTGCCGACCACGCCGTGCTTCCGCAGCATTTGCGTGACGGTGAGCACGAGGTCGGTCGCCGTCGTCGCTTCGGGAAGCGACCCGTTAAGCTCGAAACCGACGACCTCGGGCGTGAGCATGTAGATCGGTTGACCGAGCATCACGGCCTCGGCCTCGATGCCGCCGACGCCCCAGCCCAGCACGCCCAGCCCGTTGATCATCGTCGTGTGGCTGTCGGTCCCGACGAGGCTGTCGGGATAGACGATGCCGTCGTTCATCCACGCGACCTTCGCGAGGTATTCGAGGTTCACCTGGTGCACGATGCCCGTCGCCGGAGGCACGACGCGGAAGTTGTCGAACGCCTTCTGCGCCCAGTGCAGCAATTCATAACGCTCGATGTTGCGCTCGAACTCCTTTTCGACGTTCCGCTTGAGCGCGAAACGGGTCGCGAACTCATCGACCTGCACGCTGTGATCGACGACGAGATCGCACGGCACGAGCGGATTGATCTTGTTCGGGTCGCCGCCCATGCGGATCATCGCACTTCGCAGCGCGGCGAGATCGACGACCGCCGGAACGCCCGTGAAGTCCTGCAACACGACACGGCCCGGCTTGAAGGGCAGTTCGTCTTGCGCGGGAGACTTCGCGTTCCACTTCGCGAGCTTCGCCACGTCGTCGCCGGTGACGATGAACTCGTCGACGTTCCGCAGCAAGGCTTCCAGCAGAACCCGGATCGAGAACGGCAACGTCTCGACGTCGCCGAAGCCCTGGCTCGCCAACTTCGGCAAGCTGTAATACGTGAACTCGCCGGCCTTGGTCTTTAAGCGGCTTCGCGTTCCGAACGGATCGGTCAGAGCCATACCGCAAACTCCTGATTGGATGTCCTGCGCGACGGCGAGCGGCAGGCGTGAGCCTGCCGGGGATCGCACGCGCAGCCATGCTCCGCCCACTGCGGAACACCTATTCTACGCCGCGACCTGCGTTGAGGCGTGGATGCTATCAGACTCGACGAATCGCCAAAAGGAATCGAGACGCCCTGCGTCGAATGTGTGTCGCTCATCGCCGCTCCCCGGAACCGGGACAGGGGAAACGGCCGTGGAAAATTGCTACGTTGGAATCAACTTTCGATCCCAACCTCGGTTGTCACGATCGGCAGGTCTCCGCTTGCCGCTCGCTGGAGTTCCTTCATGAGAGTTCGCCTGCTCGCATGCATGTGCATCGCCTTCCTCACCCGGCCTGTCGTTGCCGGTGAGCACTGGCCCGAGTTCCGCGGCCCGAACGGCACCGGCATCGCCGCCGACGCCGACCTGCCGGCGGAGTTCGGCGAGAACCAGAACGTGACATGGAAGACGCCGATCCACGGCTGGGGACATTCATCGCCGGTCGTGTGGGGCGATCAAGTCTGGATGACGACCGCGACGGAAGACGGCCTGAAGATGTCGGCCGTCTGCGTCGCTGCGAAAACGGGCAAGGTCGTCCACGACCTGTTGCTGTTCCAGAACAAGTCCGTCAGCCCCGACCAACACGCGTCGAACAGCTTCGCGAGCTGCACGCCGACGATCGAAGAAGGCCGCGTTTACTGCCACTTCGGGCACTACGGCACCGCTTGCGTCGACACCAAGACCGGGAAGGTCGTTTGGCAGCGGCGCGACATCGTCGTCGATGAGTTCCGCGGCCCGGCGTCGAGCCCGATCCTGTTCGAGAACCTGCTGATCGTGAACTGCGACGGAGTGGACGTGCAGTTCGTGCTGGCTCTCGACAAGCGGACCGGCAAGACAGTCTGGAAAGCCGACCGCACGATCGATTACGGCACCGAGGTGGGCGACCTCAAGAAGGGCTACGGCACCCCGAGCCTGATCGAAGTCGGCGGAACGCCGCAACTCGTCAGCCCCTCCGCCGTCGAGACGATCACCTACGACCCCCGCACCGGCAAGGAGCTCTGGCGGGTTCGGCACGGCGGAATGAACGCCGCCGCGCGACCGCTGGCCGCCGACGGACTCATCTACATCGCCGCCGGCAAGGACGACACGAGCCTCGTCGCCGTCCGTCCCGGCAAAGGCGATCTGACGAAGACCGGCATCGCCTGGAAGAGCGGCAAGGGCGTGTCGCAAAAGCCGTCGCCGCTGCTGATCGATGGCCTGCTGTTCATGATCAACGACGCCGGCATCGCCTCGTGCCGCGATGCGAAGACGGGCGAGATCCTTTGGAATGAACGCCTCGGCGGCGACTTCTGGGCCTCACCGGTCTCCGACGGCAAGAAGATCTTCTGCTTCGCCAAGGACGGCAAGATTCCCGTCTTCGCCGCGAGCGACGAGTTCAAACTCCTCGCCGAGAATCAGTTCGAAGAAGGGTTCCACTCAACTCCCGCGATCGCCGGCAACGCGATGTTCGTGAGAAGCCGGCATCATTTGTATCGGGTGGAGAAGCAATGACATGCGAAGGCACGCGGCCGCCTGACCTCCTTGCGGCCGATAAGAACGGTGCAGTCGACAAGAATGTCGATGATTTTGAAGGTTTGTCGGCCATCGAATGGAAGATGCTCTGCCGAAGCCGATTATTGGCGATTGCATCGCCCGTAATCGCCGCGGCGAATTCGATCTCGATCTATGCGCTCACTGAGTTCGGCTTCATAGATGCTTACCCTGGACGTTTCGTCCTCTTCAACCTCGCTTGAGGCACCCTTGCCTGCGTTGGATTCGGAACGCTGCTCAATCCGAGAATCTCTCGTCGGCTTTTGGTTGCAGTCGGCTATTGTCTCGTTGGTCCAGCCATTTACGTCATTGCATTCTTCGTGATCGGATGGATGGTCTTCCTCTTGATGCTCATCGCCGGTTTCGTCAACCCAATATGACCATCGCCCGGCAGCGGAATCTTCTCCTTTGAAAGTTCCGGTGACGGCTTCACGAACTAGGAGTTGCCTCATGCAGGCCGGGCAAACGCCGGATCGTCATTCTAATCCGGTCCCCCTCTCCCTCGGGAGAGGGGCTGGGGGTGAGGGGCTGTCTTGCCGCGAGGCGTTGTCTTGCACGGCGTCATCGCCGTCACCGTCGTCCGCGCAAGCGAGGAGCGAAGTCAACCTCAGCCCCTCACCCCCAGCCCCTCTCCCGAGGGAGAGGGGAGTTCGATATCGGAGAGCGTCGCGCGGCCTGTCATGCTTCGCGGCGGCCTGCAGCACGCTTCTCCTCCTCGGCTGCACCGACGATCCCCCCAAACCCGTCACCCCCAAGACCGACGAAGAAACTCCAACCGTGGTGCCTACGACAGCGGCTCAACCTGAAGTCACGATCGTTCGGCCGAAGCTGCCGGATGACGTGTTCTTCCAAGACCCGCTCGCGATCGCGGCGAACCGCACGCGAGTTCCCGGTCTCGGCAAGCCAACTGAAACGGTGAGGACCACTGAACCCGGTGCGACCGGGGAACCGGCGACCGCGACGGAAACCGTGTCCGATGCTCCCGTCGATTGGGCCGCTCTGTTACCGGCCGAACTGCTCGTCGCCGAGGCGAATCGCATTCGCGAGCGTTTCACGCCGAAGCTCGCGAGCGTGGCGACCTTCAACAGCAGCCTGCTCGATGTTCCGCCCTACGCCGCCGAACTCGCCGCGCTCGGCGGCATCGCCACCGAGCACGGCGGCAACATTCCGTGGAAGACGAACGCGAAGTACGTGCGCGATCTCTCGGCGGAGATGATCGCCGACCAGCTTCAGCGCGGGCAGAAGTCGTACGAGCAGGTCAAGGTGCCGTTCGACAAGATCTCTCTGCTGCTCGACGGCAAGCGGCCGGAGGGACTGCCCGAAGCCGACGACGCGACCGATTTCGCGATCTCCGCCGACTTCGGTTTTCTCATGCGGCGCTTCGAGGCGGCGCAGAACTACCTGAAGACGACGGGAGGAAGTGACGCGGCCTTCAAGCAGAACGCGGCGGATCTCGTACGTGAAACGCGAGTGCTGGCGGCCCTGTCGAAGGTCATCGCGCACGATGACCACGGCTACGGCGACGACGCGAAGTTCCAGGGCTATGCGAACGCCATGACCGAGGCGTCACTCGCCGCGGCGACCGCCGCCGAGAAGGGCGACTTCGCCGCGTTCGATCTCGCCGCGTCGAACCTGGCTCAGTCGTGCGTCAAATGCCACGGCGACTACCGCAACAATTGACAAAAGGTCGGCGCTCAAGAGAGCGCCGACCTTTCCGCGCGTGGGAGCGTGGCCGTTACTCGGGCAGCTTGCCGTCTTTGATGAGCGCGCCGAAGGTCTTGTCCTTCTGGCTGCTCTCTTTCTCCTCGGCGGCCTTCAGGACCTTCTCGACGGCCTTCGGGTCTTTCACGTTCTTCTCTTCGCCGAGGGCCGCGACGAGGGCTTTGCCGTAAAGATTGCGTTCGGTCTTTTTGCCCATGCCGTGGCAGACGGCGCACTTCTTCTCTTCCGCCTGCTCGGCGAGCGGCTCGTAGGATTTCTTGAACTGTTCGAGGTACTGCGGCCGGGCCTCGGCGTTCGGAGTCGGTAACGCGAGCCACGCGGCCCCGACCAGCGATGGCACCACGAGATAACGCAAAACGCGACCGGATTGGCGAAGCATGACAGGATCCCGCGGTCAGAAGCAGGGGAGTGGACTCGTTCCAGCACTCCCTGATGCACCGCCCGTACCGCGATAAGTCCGCCCACCAGGAAGTTGCTGTAAGTCGTTTGTTGACAACAGAATTTGATGCGCAGGCCGTTTTCCGCTCCGATGCCGTCGCGCGTCAGATCGACAACCACTGATGTCAAAATGAGGATCGCTGCGGGCGCGAAGGAGCGATCGTGGCGGCTTCGACGGAAGTCGTATTCAGCTTGCCACGCGACGATGGGGCGTTTAGTTCACCGGCTCGAACTGGTTTGCCAATCGCGTAACGGCTTCGTCGGGAGGCATGTTGAACAAGGCGCGTCCGCCCGTGCCCCAACGTCCCTTTCGGTAGTGGAAGAGGGCCGTGGTGTCGCGCGGCATCGACGCGGCTTCGACCCCTTCCATCTCACCGCCGGGGATCGGCTCGAAGCGCACGACGAGTCCCACCAGAGCCGTCAGCAAGCCGGAATCGCGTTCTCGTGAGAGACGCATCGCGCCGGTCCATTCACACTCGGCCCAGTTCAACCATTTGGGTTTGCCAGCGGCGCGCGCGAGTTCGAGGAACGTTGCCTTTAGCGAGGATTCTTCCGCCTGCCAGAGAACGACCGCCGCCTGTTCTTCGCGACGGCGCAGCGGACGCGTGCAAGCGGCGGCGAATTGGTGAAGAATCTGCCTCATTGCGAACAACGTTTGCGAGCCGCGGGCATAAGCCCGTGGCTGGCCTGATTCGTGAAGGAAAGATCTCAATGCCGCTTCTCGGCGCCCACATGTCGATCGCAGGAGGCTACCACAACGCCGCGGAGGCGGCCGCTGCGCTCGGCATGAACACCGTGCAGATCTTCACGAAGAACAACGCGCAGTGGAAGGCGAAGCCGATCACCGATGAGGAGTCACGGCGCTTTCGCGAGGCGATCAGTGCCGCCGGGATCGAGAAGCCGTGCTCGCACGCGAGCTATCTCATCAACATGGCCAGTCCGAACGATGAGTTGTGGGCCAAGTCGGTCGAGGGCTTCGCGATCGAACTCGAGCGGGCCGAGCAATTGGGCCTGGCGGGCGTCGTGGTGCATCCCGGCACGGCGACGGGCATCGACGAACAGACCGGCATCGAGAATGTCGTTCGCGCGCTGAATGTCGCCCTCGAAAAAGCTTCGGCCGAGACGGTGGAAGTCTGGCTGGAAACGACGGCGGGGCAGGGGGCGAGTCTCGGGCACCGCTTCGAGCATCTGGCGGCGATGCTCGAAGGCGTGAAGCAAGCCGAGCGCTTCGGCATCTGCATCGATACGTGCCATCTGTTCGCCGCGGGATATCCGCTGATTTCCGCCGACGAGTTCGCGGCGACCTTCGACGAGTTCGATCGCGTCATCGGGCGTTCGCGCCTGAAAGCGGCGCATCTCAACGACAGCAAGAAGGCGCTGGGATGCCGGGTCGATCGGCACGAGCACATCGGCGAGGGATGCCTCGGTGACGAAGCGTTTCGGCATCTGCTCAACGATAGGCGGTTCGAGGCGATTCCGATGTATCTCGAGACCGCGAAGGGCCTGCGCGACGGCGAAGACCTCGACGCCGTCAATCTGCGCCGACTTCGCGGGCTGATCGCCCCGGCGAAGCCGTCGGCGGGGCGTCGCGTTCGGAAGAGCCGGTAAAGTCGCCGTCGCCGGTTCGCACGGCACAGCCCGCAAGTCATGCATGTTCCGACCGGCATCGCGTGACGAACCGTCATCTTGAGCCGAACCGGCTGATCGGGACCGATCGTCCTCGTCGATTCGACAGACGCCGGCCGAACGTTCGGTCCGCACCGCGCGACCGGTTTTCCCGGCACCGTCGCGGGCTACTCCGGCGACCGAAATGGGGGGACGAGTGATGACTTCTCACAATGCGAAATCGCGCCGCAATGCGCGGGCGACGAAGCTTCTGCTGGCGGCCTGCGGCATCGCCGGTTGCACGGGCGGACCGAAGCTGTCGTCGGCGACGACCGAAACTCCGACGGCGCTCGTGCAACCGACCGACGGCGCGCAGCATGCCGAACCTCAATCGAGCCGTGCGTACCTCGTCGATCGCTCGACGGGGCCGGCGCGATCGATCTGGGGCAACCGGACCGCCTCACCGACGACCGCCGCGATCGATCCGTTCGTGCAGAACACCTCGGGTGGTTTCCGACCGACGCCCGTCGCGAACGTGGCACGTCGCCCGGCGAACGGTGCCGTTCAACCCGTCGGCTTCGACGACACGGCCGCCGTCTGCGGCACACCGACCGGCGTGACGATCCAACCGCGGCAGAACCCTCCCGGCGTGGTGCGGATTCAGGACCATCGGTTGCCGCCGGCCGCGCCGCTCGGTGCGTCGAATCCCTTCAACGCTTCAAAGACCGCGGCGAAACCGGTGATCGAAGCGACTCCCGTCTCGACGCACGTCGCACGGAAGCCGGCGGCGAACAGCCGGCTTCAAATCAGGCCCGCGAGCCGTCCGGTCGAACAGACCGCGCCGATGAACGCTTTTCTCGCCGGCGAAGTCGCCACGAACGGCTCGACGGCCAAGACGGTCACCAACGAGGACATGATCGTCGATTCGGCGATCCTGCCGAAGCGGGCTGACTGGCGTGCGGAGACGCTGCCGCCGCGACATGTCGATCAGAATCTGTTCGCGATCAACGCCCGTCGGCCGTTCGCGACTCCCGAGTGGGATGACCCGTCGCCGAAGTCGTCGTCGAGCGCGAACATCCCCATCGAGATCTCGCCGGCTGCGGCGTTCGATCGGCCGAGCACAGCGATGATGCTCGCCAATCGTTCGGAGCTGCCTGCCGCGACCGACGTCACGCCGTCGCCGACCGTTCCGGAGCCTTTCGACGCACCGGCCGATCCGTTCGCCGATGTCGCCGACGTCGAGGCGCCTGAGATCGTCGCGCCGGAAGACGACGCACCGTTGCTCATCGCCGCCGCACCGATGCTCGCACCGGGTTCGGTGGTCGCGTCTCAACCGATCGCGACGAAAGCATCGCAACTCGACGCCGGTCCGGCTTTGACGGTCGCGCCGGCTCCTCCGGTGGAGACGTCGTCAGCCGCGACTGAAGTCGCCGCCGTCGAGCCGGTGGAACTCGAAGAGGCCAATGCAGCGGCGGCACGCGAAGCGGCCATGAGCGACAGAAGCACGTTCAGCGCCCCGGCCGTGATCGGCATCGCATTGGCGATCGTGGCCTTCGGAGCCGTGGTGATCCGTCGGCGGTTCGCCTGAACCTCTGGTCGCCGGTTCTGAAATCGCCGGCACCACGGAAGACGTGTGCTAAGGTTGAGTCGACCCGCGAGCGAGCTTTCGCGGGTCGACTCGCCCGCCTTATAGAGCCACGTCATGCCATCCGACCCCTGGAGCCGGCCGACGCTCGGTGATCTCAACCGAGTGCTCGAGAACATCGGCAAAGCGTTCGACACCAATCAGCGGTCCGCCGACCGGCTGGAACTGTGCGTGCCTGCGGAACTCACGACCCGGCGCGGCAACACCGTCTCGGCGATGACGCGAGAGATCAGCCGACACGGCATCGGTCTGCTTCACCGCGGCTCGGTGCCGCTGGGCGAAGCGAAACTTCGCATGGCGAGCGACACCCGCGAGTTCTGTTATCGCGTGCAGGTCGAATGGTGCGTGCCGTGCGAGAACGGCATGTTCCTCAGCGGAGGCCGTTTTCTGCACGACGTCGTCCCACAGGGGGAACGATCGGAAGAGGCTTGATCGAGGAGGGAAGAACGGGGGACGAAGAAGATCATTCGGGCGGCTTGGGCGCCCCGCATGCGGACTCCTTAATTCTCCGTTCTTAATTCTCCGGTCTCAGTTGCCGCTTCTCGTGCGGCACGAGCTTGTCGAGCACGCCGTTGACGAACTGCGCGCTTTGAGCCGAACCGAACACCCGGGCGAGCTCGATCGCCTCGTCGAGCACGACGCGATGCGGCGTGTCGGTGTTGATGAGCTCGAACGCGCCGAGCCGCAGCACGTTGCGATCGGTCGGAGCCATGCGCTTCAGCGACCAGTTCTCGGCGACGCCCTGGATCTTCTGGTCGAGCATGGATCGCACCTCCATGACGCCCACGAACAAGCGCCAAGCGAACTCCTGAAGCTCGACGTCGTCGAGAGCCTCATCGACCATCGCGCGCACGGCGCGCAGCTCGACCGTCGGGTTCAGATCGACCTGGTAAAGCATCTGCACCGCGACTTCGCGGGCTTTGCTGCGGCGGGCCATAAAGGGAATATACGGCGCACCCTTTCGGGTGGTCCAAATCTCGCGGGGGTGATACGGGTCGTGCCCGCCATCGGAGAACCGGCGTCTTCAGAGCTTCGTCGACGCGGGATGCGACTCAAACGCGACCTTCGCCGACCGGTGACGCCGTCATCGCGATTCGGCGTTACAACCACTCCTTCTTGGCAAGTGTACGTAGCACCTGCGCCATTTCAATAGCCGCAGCGGCCGCCTCTTCTCCCTTGTTGCCGTGTCGCCCGCCCGCCCGCTCGGCCGCCTGCTCGAAATCGTTGACGGTCAGCACGCCGAACAGCGTGGGAACGCCGGTCTCACATCCGATGGTTTGCAGTGCGTGCGCGACGCTCGCATTGATGTACCGATCATGATCGGTGTCGCCTTTGATGACCACGCCCAGACAGATCACCGCATCGAAGCGGCCCGAACTCGCCAGGCGGCTGGCGGCGACGGGAAGCTCGAACGTGCCCGGCACGCGGACGACCGTGATTCGATCCTCGCCGACCTCGGCGCGCTTCAGGGTCTCCACCGCGGCCGCCAGCAGACGATCGGTGATCTCGCTGTTCCACTTCGCGCACACGATCGCGAAGCAGCTGCCGGAGGGCGCGGGACCGACGGCGGTCGGGGCGGCGGATTTCGACATACGAGCGGCGCTATTCGTCAAAGCATGCATGAAAAGCGGTGGCGGCTGAAGGTGTTCCGAGCCGCGACCGTGAAGGAGCGCCGCCAAGCCGTCTGGAAACGCTCCCTCACGGTCGCGGCTCCAAGGTCCGCAACCCCCCTGCCCACTCTTGATCCTCTGACGACAACTGCGGTACGGGCGAACCAGAGTAAATGTAGTCCTCGTAGCCCGCGGCGTCATAAATACGGTTCAGCACCGCCTGAAGGTCCAACACGGCGTCGGGATCAGGCGACCGCAGAGGAACCGGAATCACCGCCAGCTTGTCGCGAAGTCGGAAGGGCCAGAGTTCGACCCGCGGCCGCGACTCGGCACGGCTGACCATCACGCAATAATCGCAGTCCGGCTGATCATCGATCGGCGGTCGCCGGCCCCCGCGGAGGAAGTCCAGCTCAACGAGATGCGCTTGGCTTTCCAGCACCCGCTCCCGCTTGCCGAGATACTGACTGCGATCTTCACTCGAGTCTTTATTCCACGGACTGAGCAGTTCGATGACCGTGACGACCTCGCGAGTTTCCCGGTCGAGAATGCGGACGAAGCTTAAACGCTCTTCGTCGATCGCTTCAGCCGACAACTCGTGGAGATCGACGTGCTCGTCGATCTCCACGATATAACGCGGTCGGACCTGATAACGCGGTCGGACCTGCGGAACGATTGCTTCGACGAGCGCAGGGCGGAACGATTCGTGGAAGCTGTGCCACGCGTCCGGCTGTTCGAGGTACGGGTCCATTCCCGGAAAGGGCGAAGGCATCGTTCACCTGTATCGCAAAGCGTGACGAATCGCACGTACCAGAATTCGCCCCATCACTATCTCACTCCCGCTGCTCGCAGTCGCTCGCCCATCCAGGCGGCATCTTCCGCGGAGAGCGGCGGGTCGAGATCTTCGGCGTAGTTGATGCGGTCGTAGCGTCCGCGAGCGTAACACTGGTCGATGAGCGGCTGAAGCTCCAGGACGACGTCGCGGTCCTGCCGACGCAGCGGAATACGGATCGCCGGCAGACGTTCCCGCAGGGGCGCACGATAGACCTTGATCTCGCGAGGTCTCGTCGCGCTCCGCACGCTGATGAGATACGGCTGGCGGTAATCCTTTGGCAACTCAGCCTGCGGGACGGCGACCGAGAAGCCTCCCTCGCGAATGAGATCGACCTCGACGAGATTCACCTTCGCCGCCAGGTAGTCGGACTGCTTTCGGGCATATTCCTCGCGACCGAAGCCGGGCAGCTTGTTCGTCGGGCTGAGAAACTCGATGACGGTGACGACTCGATTGCCGGATGACGTGTCGAGGATCTCGACGTGCCTCGCCGGTGGCTCTTCGACGGTAAGGACAAGAGGTTCGGCGACCACCACCGTGGAAGCTTCCGTGGCGACCGCCAGACCTACGGGTCCGGAGTCGAAGTATTCGTCTTCAGAGACCAGCACATCGGGTTTCAAGCCGCGATTCTTCTCTTCACCGCCGTAATCGACCGTGACGCCCTCCTCAACCCGCGCGAGCAAATCGGGAGGCAGACGCTCCTGCAACTGATCGCGCGAGTACACGATCAACGACGTGTGAATGTCGCGCCAGTGCTGCTCAAGGTACGGGTCCATACCCGGAAAGGGCGAGGGCATCGCGTCACCCCAGGTTCATCGTCAGCAGGAACTCTTCGTTGGTCTTGGTGCGGCGCATGCGGTTCGTCAACAGTTCCATCGCTTCGACGGGGTTCATGTCGTTGAGCACGCGGCGGAGCACCCAGACCTTTTTCAGCTCCTCCTCGTGCATCAGCAGCTCTTCACGCCGCGTGCCCGACTTGTTGACGTCGATCGCGGGCCAGGTGCGCTTTTCGACCATGCGTCGGTCGAGCCAGAGCTCGGTGTTGCCGGTGCCTTTGAACTCCTCGAAGATCACCTCGTCCATCTTGCTGCCGGTATCGACGAGAGCCGTGGCGACGATCGTCAGGCTGCCGCCTTCTTCGACGTTGCGGGCGGCGCCGAAGAACCGCTTCGGATGCTGCAGCGCGGCGGCGTCGACGCCGCCGGTCAGAATCTTGCCGCTGTGCGGCACTTCGGTGTTCCAGGCTCGCGCGAGCCGCGTGATCGAGTCGAGAAAGATGATCACGTCGCGACCGTATTCGACGAGCCGCTTCGCTTTTTCGATGACCATCTCGCTGACCTGAATATGCCGGCTCGGCGGCTCATCGAAGGTGCTGCTGATGACCTCGCAATTCGGCCCCTTCACCTGACGTTCCATGTCGGTGACTTCTTCCGGCCGCTCGTCGATCAGCAGCACGATGACGTAAGCGTCGGGATGGTTCTTGAGCGTCGCTTTGGCGAGCTTTTGCAGCAGAACCGTCTTGCCGGCGCGGGGCGGAGAGACGATCAATCCTCGTTGACCCATACCGATCGGCGCGACGAGATCGACGACCCGCGTCGAAAGATCATCGGCGTCGAGGCTCAGCCGCAAGCGACGTTCGGGGTGCAGCGGCGTGAGGTCGTCGAAGCTGACCTTCGCCGGCAGCAGGTTCGGGTCTTCGCCGCTGATCGCTTCGACGCGCAACAGCGCGAAGTATCGTTCGTTTTCCTTCGGCGGACGAATCTGACCGGCGACCGTGGCGCCGGTGCGCAGACCGAAGCGGCGAATCTGGCTCGGCGACACGTAGATGTCGTCGGGGCAGGGCAGGTAGTGGTAGTCGGGGCTGCGGAGGAAGCCGAAGCCGTCGGGAAGGATCTCGAGCGTGCCCTCGCCGAACATCAGGCCGTTGATCTTCGTGCGCTCTTTCAGAATCTTGAAGATCAGATCCTGCTTCTTGAGGCCCGAGTATTCGGTGACGCCGTCGGATTTGGCGAGCTCCAGCAGCTCCTTCATCGTCATCCGCTGCAACTCGGCGATGTGGATATCGCCGAGCTTGGCGGCCTCGTATCGCTCGTCGCCGGGAAACGCGAAATCGTCATCGTCGTCATCGGATTTCGGCAGTCCGGCGACCGCGACGCCGCCCGAATGCCCGTCGACCAAATGACCATCATTGCCATGAGCGCTGCGAGAGTGCCCGCTGCCGTCGCGGCCGTGACCGTTGCCGGCGACCTCGGCGCCCAAGGGCGAGGCGATTGAGGCACGCGGACGAAGAGACTTAGCCATGTCAGCACTTTCGATGATCTTGGCAGAACGCATCACGCGAGCGACGCGCTCTGAACGATGACAGATTGGACGGGGCCGACGGCAAGCACAGTCGCCGCCGGTCGAACGGGAGTGGTGAGTTGAAAGTCGAGCCGAGCGGAAAGGTGATGAACGCCAATGGGAGACGACAGTAGTGGGGAAGGTTCAGACGGTGGAGCCGGCGACACTTGTCGATTCGACGAACGAGCGGTCGCACATCTCACCGACGGCCGCGACGAGCGCATCGACGGCCTCATCCAGCGAAGCGGCATTCGATATCACCATGTTCGCACGCCGGCGCTTTTCGTCGAGTGACATTTGCGACGCTTCTCGCCGACGCCAGTCGGCGGCAGTCCAGCCGCGTTCGGCGATACGCGAGTGCCGCACCTCATCGGGCGCATCGACGTAGACCACGCCGTCGCAAAACTCCTGCCAGCCCGCTTCAAAAAGCACAGCGGCATCGAGCAGAACCGCCGGCGCGCCGCTGGCGGTCGCCGAGGCGATCTTCTCGCGAAATTCTTGTCGGATCACTGGGTGGGTGATGCGCTCCAGATCGGCTTTCGCCGCGGCGTGCTCCGCTGAGGCACCGAAGACGCGACGGGCCAACGCCGATCGTTCGACGGAACCATCGGTGGAAAAGATTCCGTCGCCGAATCTCTCTTTGAGTTGATTCCGCACGTCGTTCATCGTCAGCGCGCGATGACCCGCGGCGTCGCCATCGATCAGGGCGAAACCGAAGCGTTCAGAGGCCCGGCGGGCGATCGTGCTCTTGCCGGAGCCGATTCCACCGACCAGACCCACGACGGGGCATGCTCTATGGCCAGACACGGACGCGAAATGAAGGAGAATTACGAAGGGCGGGACTGCCCGATCGATCCGTCGGTCGGTAACGCCGTTGACGCCGAATCGGGGGGACTCGAACGCGAAGGCACAGCAAAACCGGCGGACGCCGACTTCCGACGGTCAAGAAGATGGGAATAAGAAAGCTTCGGCGATCGTCATCCTGCCCGTCGGCAAGCGAGAAGTCAACAAAAAAACGATGTGCCGATTCAATTCGTTCACGTCACCTCGTTCGCCGAGGGGACGCAAGAAGCTGACAAACCGCCCAGAAGCCAAGATCCCCAAGACTGACTGCAGAAGCGACTACGCGAACGCAGTTGAGGATCGCTGTATCATCTTTCCCTCTTTTCAGTGCCGCCGTTCTTCCATGCTCAACGAACATCATTTTGCATCGAGCCAGTTCGCTCCGATGCCGGTGTCGACTTCGAGCGGGACGCTCAATTCGAGAGCCGACTGCATCTCGTCGCGGACGAGGCTGGCGAGATCCTCGGCACGATCGGCCGGGGTTTCGAACACGAGTTCGTCATGGATCTGCAGCAGCATTCGTCCCGGATGGCCCGTCTCGCGGAGCTTCGCATGAATGTTGATCATCGCCCGTTTGATGAGATCGGCCGCCGAGCCTTGAATGACCGCGTTGAAGGCCGTGCGTTCGGGCAACGTCATCTGCGGCGTCGGAAAGGGGCGGATGCCGGTGATCTCACGGCGCCGACCGAGGATCGTGGTCGCATAACCGAGATTGCGAACTTGTGAGAGGGTTTCCCGAATCAGCTTCGCCACGCCTTTGTAACGAGCGAGATATTCGTCGATGAACGCGGCGGCCTGCTCTTGCGGAATGCCGAGAACCGCGGACAGGCCGTAAGGACTCTGCCCATAGATCACGCCAAAGTTGACCGTCTTCGCGATCCGCCGCATGTCGGCCGTGACGGCGTCGAGCGGCACGCTGAAAATGTCGGCCGCAACGGTCGCATGAATGTCGCGGCCCTCGCGGAAGGCCTCGATCAGCACTTCGTCGCCGCTGAAGTGCGCGAGCATCCGCAGTTCGATCTGCGAGTAATCGGCGCTCAACAACATCCAGCCGGGTTGCGAGGGGACGAACGCCTTGCGGACGCGTCGGCCTTCTTCCGTCCGAATCGGGATGTTCTGCAGGTTCGGATCGCTGCTCGACAGCCGCCCCGTCGCGGCGACGGTTTGGTTGAACGAGCAATGCACGTTGCCGGTGGCCGGATTCACGAGCTTCGGAAAGGCGTCGACGTAGGTGCCTTTCAGTTTCGCGAGCGTGCGATGCTCGATGATCTTCGCCGGCAACTCGTGGCGATGAGCAAGTTTTTCGAGCACTTCGACGTCGGTGCTGGGGCCGGTTTTCGTCCGCTTGACGACCGGCAGCTTCAACTCGTCGAACAAGACCTGCTGGAGTTGCTTCGGGCTGCCGATGTTGAACGGCCGGCCGGCCAACATGTGAATCTCGCCTTCGAGCTGCTCCAGCCGCGCCGTCAGCTCAATGCTCTGTCGCCCCAACTCTTCGACATCGATGCGGACGCCGTTGAACTCCATCTCGGCGAGCACGGCGATCAAAGGGCGCTCGAGATTCCAATAAAGATCCCAAAGATGCTCTTTGCGAAGCCGGTCGGCGATGATCTCGCAGAGCCGCCAGGCGACGTCGGCGTCTTCAGCGGCGTATTCGGCCACGCGCTCGACCTCGACCTCGAACATTCGCTTCTGCTCTTTGCCTTTGCCGATCAGTTCCGTGATCGGAATCATGTCGTGATTCAGATAGCGCTTCGACAGCGTGTCGAGGCCGTGGCTGCGCGCGCCGGCGTCGAGCAAGTAGTCGCCGACCATCGGGTCCATGCCGACGTTGGCGATCTCGATTCCGGCCCGACGCAGCACGATCATGTCGTACTTGATGTTCTGATTGCCGATCTCGACGTTCGGGTCTTCGAGAACGGATTTGAGCGTCGCGAGCACGACCGCCGGGTCGAGCACGTTCGCATCGGCAGGACCGGCGACGGGTAAGTAGGCCGCGTTGTCGGCTTCCCAGCAGATCGCCCAACCGACGATCGACGCCCGATTCGGATCGAGATCGGTCGTTTCCAGATCGACGCAGAAGGCCTTCTGCCGTTTCAGTTCCTCGGCGAACGCCGCGAACTTTTCGGGCGTGTCGATCGTCCGCCACTGTCGCTCGATGGTCGCTTGCGAAGTCGTTCCGTCGGACGCCGCAAGCGGGGCGGCGGTCGTTTTGAGCTCTTCGACGTATCTGCGGAAGCCGCAATCGGTATAGAGCGTCGTGAGTCGAACGGCGTCAGGCTCCGAGACGGCGGCCCTGTCCCAATCGAAGTCGAGCGGCAGATCGTTGCGAAGCGTCGCAAGCTGCCGGCTCAGCCGGGCCTGCTCAGCATAGGTTTCGAGGTTCGCGCGGATCGTTTTATTGATCGCGCGGCTCGGGGCGATCTCGGCGACGCTCGCGAGCACCTTGTCGAGCGAACCGAACTGATCGAGCAGCGCGCGGGCCGCGGCGGGACCGACTTTGGGAACGCCGGGAATGTTATCGGTGCTGTCGCCGACGAGTCCCTGGAAATCGACGACCTGATGAGGCTGAATCCCCCAGTCTTCGAGCAGGAACTTCTCGTCGAGAAACTGATTCTTCCGACAGTTGAAGAGCTTGACCTGCGGGCCGATCAACTGTCGGGCGTCTTTGTCGCTGGTGACGATTCTGACGTCGAAACCGTCTTCGACGGCTTGCCGGGCCAGCGTCGCGATCACGTCGTCGGCCTCGTAACCGTCGTGCGCGAAGGTGGGAATGCCCATCGCGTCGACGATTTCGAGCAGCCGCGGAATCTGCGATCGCAGGTCGGCGGGCATTTCCGACCGGTTCGCCTTGTAGTCGGCGTAGGCGGTCGCCCGTTCGCCGGGGCCGTCGCCCTCGAGGGCCAGAATCATGTGCGTCGGGCTCTGATTCCGCAGAATGTTCTGCAGATCCCGCACGAACCCGAAAATCGCGTTCGTCGGCTCGCCCTTCGGACTGGTCATCGCGGGAATACCGTGAAAGACCTGAAAGACGAGCGAGTAGGTATCGATCAGATAAAGGAGCTTCGACATCCGGGAGTCCGGCTGCGGGCGGGGCAGGCTCGCGGCCGATGGGGGTAAAGGTTCAGGGACGACCGCCGCTCGCCGGGCCGGCGAGTCGCAACGGTCTGCGAGAATTGTAGGCGTTGTAGCGGACGCGCCGTGCGATCCGCCACTTCGCGCGGGAAGGCGGTGCTTGACTGGCCCTCAAGCCCCTTTAGACTTAGGACAAGGTCACCTCTCGACCGGCGCCGTCAAATGCGCCTGGCTTCGAGTCGGCTGGTTTCGGCCGGTCGGCTGCCGATGTCGTCCCCTCACCGCCTCGAGCACTTCTTCAAAGATCCTCATGGCCGCGCAAAGCAAAACGACCGCCGTCCATTTCAGCCTGATCTTCTTCGTGATGCTCAGCGTGATTCTGGGCGTGGTGGCGTACCTGTTCTACGCCGACTTCCGCGAGCAGACCGCCCAGCTCGACGCGGCCAAGAAAGACTCGACGGGAAACAAGACGGCATACGACCGCGCGCAAAGCGAAGTCGATGAGCTGAAGAAGCTCGTCGGAGTTCCGGCCGAGGAAGTCGGCGTCGCGGTGCCCGGCAACGACACCGTGCTGACTCAGGCCCGGCAGGCGATTCAGACGCTGGGATCCAATCCTTCGGCCCCCTCGTTCGCCGCGGCCATGCGGGATTTGCGCACGGAGCTCGACAACAAGAACATCGAGATCGCGGAGCGACAGGCGACGATCGCCGATCTGCAAGCTCAACTCGAAGCTCTCAACGTTTCCTACCAGACGACCTCCGCCGAGCACGACAAACGGGCACAAAGCACTGAGGCCGATCTCGCCGGGCAGCAGCAGGAGAAAGAGGAATCGTTGGGCGTCAAAGATCAGGAGATCGCCGCGCTCCGCCAGCAGAACGGCAACCTGCTCACCGAGATCGAACAGACGAAGCAGCAACTCGGCGCCGAGATCGCGAAGCTGCGTGAAGAGAACCAGCAGGTCTTCGCGCTCAACGAGCGGCATCGCAAGGAACTCGAAAACATCCGCGGCGAGAGCTTCGAAGTCGCCGACGGCAAGATCGTTCGCGTGGATCAAGTCGGCCGAACCGTCTGGATCGACCTCGGGAAGTCTCAAAATCTCCGTCCGCGAACCACGTTCAGCGTCTACGCCCAGAACAACGCCGGCATCGGGCGGCAGGGCCGTCCGAAGGAAGGCGACGGGCGACCGGAGGACATCAAAGGTTCCATCGAGGTCACCCGGGTCGACGACAACAACATGGCGGAAGCCCGCATCCTCTACGACGATCCGTCTCGCCCGATCTCGCCCGGCGACCCCATCTACACGCCTCTGTGGAGTGCAGGCCGCACCGAGAAGTTCGCCTTCGTCGGGCTGATCGACATCGACAACGACGGCAGCTACGTCGGCGACCGCGAGCGGCTGCACGAGGTCGTCGAAGCGAACGGCGCACAGATCATCAGCGAAGTCAACGAAGTCGGTGAGCGGCTCGGCGGCCGAATTAACGAGCAGACGCGATTCCTCGTGATCGGCACGATCCCCGATCCGCTCGACGAAGCCGACGCGGCCCGACGCGACCAGCTCAAGCAGATCGGGCAGCATCGCTCCGAGATGATCAAGGAAGCCGACGTCAACGGCGTCCGCAAGATCAACCTGAACACCTTCCTCGACTACATCGGTTACGTGCCGCAACAGCGACGCTGGGTACCCGGCGAGAATCCGTCCTGGACGCTCGAAGCCGGCTCCCGCCCCGCCGCCCAGCGCAGCTCGACCGGCAACACCTCGGGCCTGTTCGACACGAGCCGCCGCCGTCCGAATCCCTCGGGCACGACCAGCCAGACATTCGGCGACAAGTAAGAGATTCGCTCTCACGCAGAACCGAAGAGGCCGGCAAGCTCGCTTGCGGGCCTCTTTTTCGTGTGCGAGGAAATCACCGAAGCCCTCCCCGTCGCGGAGAGGGGGAGGTGTCTGCACGGACCCCTATCAGTTTTGCGACCTGCCCTTCAGAACCTTCTCGATGGCGCTCGTGAGCACGTCCTCGACCTCGGGCACCACGTTCGACGCGTCGGGGCCGGTTTCGTAACCGCCTTGCGAGTACGCGATCTTCGTACCGATATATCCCGCCGCGTAATCGCCGTACGCGGCGACGCAGACGTGTTCGTCGGGCAGAAGCGATTGCGCAGCGATCTGGTACTCGACGAACAGCTCGCCCGGCAGATGCAGCAGATGTGCCCGCCCTAGTATTACAGTTGTATTTCTGCAAACCGTCTGGTTATTCTTGAGCGCATCCCCAGGAGGTCGGGATGGATGCACAGGTGACGGAGCGGGATGTTGTGCGGTGGTCTCGGGAACTGGACCGCGT
>JACCRE010000361.1 GCA_013813775.1 Planctomycetaceae bacterium | reverse complement strand
ACGCGGTCCAGTTCCCGAGACCACCGCACAACATCCCGCTCCGTCACCTGTGCATCCATCCCGACCTCCTGGGGATGCGCTCAAGAATAACCAGACGGTTTGCAGAAATACAACTGTAATACTAGGTTGCGTGGCCGACGACTTGGAGCCGACGATTGAAGAAGTGAGCCGTCTCCTCAATGCTTATGTCCGGCGGCTCCGAGCTGATATCTAGGTGCTGGAGCCATAGCTCGCCTTCTTCACTCCTCCGTTCTCCCGTTCTTCACTCCTCCCCTCCTCCCCCGTGACCCCCCGTCCTCTTCGCGTGCTTCGCAATCTTGGTCGCGGGCGCGAGATCGCGGCTGTGTTGCTGAATCACGGGTTCGGCGACGTCGCCGGGCGGCTCGGCGTGCGGCGATGGATCTTCTGGCGGCGCTACGAGACTCCGCCGCTGACGGTCGCCGTTCGACTGCGATTGGCGGCGGAAGCGCTCGGACCGACGTTCATCAAGTTCGGCCAGGTCGTCAGCACGCGGCCCGATCTCGTGCCGGCCGACGTGACGCACGAGCTGTCGAAGCTCCGCGAGCACGTTCCGCCCTTCCCGGCGTCGGAAGCGATGGCCGAGATCGAACGATCGCTCGGCCGTCCGGTCAACGAGCTGTTCGCGACGTTCGATCCGGCTCCGATCGCCGCGGGTTCGCTCGGGCAGGTGCATCGCGCGAGCTTTCCCGACGGAACCCCGCTGGCGGTGAAGGTCCGGCGGCCGGGCATCGTGACCGAGGTCGAACGCGATCTCTCGCTGATGTTCGATCTGGCGAACCTGATCGAGCGGCGTGTTCCGGAATCGCGCATCTTCGATCCGATCGGCCTCGTGCGACATTTTTCTCGCACGATCCGCCGGGAAGTCAGCTACCTGCGTGAAGCGCGAACGATGGACGAGTTCGCCCGCCTGTTTCGCGAGGAAGGCGGGCTGGTCGTACCCGTCGTGTATCTCGATCACTGCTCCGAGAGCGTGCTCGTCATGGAGTACCTCGAGGGACTGCCCGTCGATGATCCCGCCGCGATCGACGCCGCCGGCGTGTATCGCCCGGACGTCGCCGCGGCGGGTGCCCGCGTCTTCATGGCGATGGCCTTCGAACTCGGCATCTTCCACGGCGATCCGCATCCGGGGAACGTCCGCGTGTTGCCGAGCGGCGCCATCTGCCTGTTCGACTTCGGCATGATCGGGCTGCTCGACGACAAGACCCGCGAACGGATGGTCGATCTGTTCGCCTCGGTCGCCCGCAAAGACGCGAACGCCGCCTGCCGTGTGCTCAAGGAGATCGGCGAGCCGTTCGGGTACGTCGACGACGCCCTGCTGATGGCCGACGTGCGCGACTTCATCGGCACCTATTACGGAGCGCCGCTCGAAAAGGTGCGCGTGGGACGGTTGCTGCACGACTTCTTGGGCATCCTGTCGTCGCATCACATCCGCTGCCCGGGCGATCTGATGCTGCTCGTGCGGGCGGTCGTCGCTCTCGAAGGGACGGGCCGGCAACTCGATCCGCACTTCAATCTGGCGGAGCATCTCGCTCCGTTCATCGAGAAACTGGTGCGGCGGCGGTATGACCCGGTCCGCCTCGCCGACCGCTTTCTGCTCAAGACCGGCGATCTCGCCGAAGTCGCGGGCCGGTTGCCGTTTCGCATCGACCGAGCGCTCGAGAAGCTCGCGAACGACGAGCTGACGGTTCAGGTGGACATGAGCAACGTCGATCGGCTCGCGACCGAACTCGATCGGTCGAGCAACCGCCTCGCGATCGGCATGGTGATGTCGGCGCTGGTGCTGGCTTCGGCCCTGCTGATCCGCAGCGCTCCCGACTCGCACTGGTTCGCGGTCCCGATCTTCCTGCTGTCGAGCCTTTTGGGGCTTTGGCTGATCTACGGAATCTTCAGAAGCGGCAGCGTGTGAGGCGGAGAAAGGAGGAGTGACCGGCAACCTGTGCCCGTTCGCTCCCCGGCGTGGCCGTCGCGAATCGGGCGGGTTTTCCGGTTTGCGCGTCGTCCGTGATCGCCTATGATCCCGCGCCTGCCGGGCGGGGTGGCTCGGCGGGCTTCGCGGCTTTTGGAATGGATGCCCTCGCGTGAGTGACCGTGCTTTGACCCTTTCGGCCCACGGCCTTGCATCGCATTCGGAAGGTGATGCCGGCGACGCCAATGAATTCACGGATGCCTCCGACGCCAGATCACGTCGTCAGGCTTGGCGTTTCTGGGCCGGCATCATCGCTTGCATGATGCTCGTCGGCGGCGGAATCGGCGTATGGGACGCGGTCAAATACCGCTTCATCCCCAAGCGGTTCGGCGTCGTCGTGCCCGGCGAAATCTTTCGCAGCGGTCAAATTTCGCATCATCAGTTCGCGCCCACGATTCAGAAGCATGGCATCGACGTGGTCATCGATCTCAACGGCATCGAGCCGACCGACGTCGATCAGGCCGCGGAAATCGCCGCCTACGAAGAATTCGACATCGAGAATTACCGCTTCAAACTCGAAGGCAACGGCACCGGCATCGTCGAGAACTACGTCAACGCCATCGCGAAACTCGCGACCTGTCACCGCGAAGGCAAGTCGGTGCTCGTGCATTGCCACGCCGGCACGCAACGCACCGGCAGCGTGATCGCGGCCTATCGCGTGCTCGTGCTCGGCGAATCGCCGCAGGTCGCTTTCGCCGAACTCGCCCAATACGGGTGGGACGCCGACACCGACCAGGTGCTGCTGCTCTACTTGAACGGCCACATGCGGCACGTCGCCGAGGAACTCGTTCGGCGCGGCATCATCGCGAACGTGCCCGACCCGATCCCGGTGGTCGGGCCGTAGAGGATCTCAAGGCCGAGCGCGCGGCCGATTGCTGCTCTTGGCGGCGATTGCAGGGGATCTGCCGGAGGCGGTGTTCCCGGCCGCCGGTACCCCGTATGCTTAGGTGTACGGGTCTTCCGATCGGACCATGCCACGGGCCGGCGCGTCGTGCCCCGCGAACGCTTCCGTTCGCCGTGTCGGATCGGATACCGTGAATGCGTCGTGTCCTTTGGGGCGTGATGTGATTTCCCGCCAGTGCCGCCGGCGTTTCCCACCTTCCGGCGGGCTGCTCGCCATTCTGGAGAACCGATGATCGAACCGCTCGCCAATCGTTTGTCGCGACGTGACCTGCTCAAGACCACCGGACAGGTCGCCGCCGCCTCGACTCTTGCTTCATTCGCTCTGCCCGCCCGCGCTTACGCGGCGGAAGACAATACGATCAACGTCGCCCTCATCGGCTGCGGCGGACGCGGCACCGGTGCCGCCGAAAACGCATTGTCGCGAGCCGAGGAGAAGGTCGGCCCGACGAAACTCATCGCGATGGCCGACGTCCGCGAAGAGAACCTGCGCAACAGCCACGCCGGCCTGAAGAAGAAGTTCGACGCCAAGGTCGACGTGTCGGAAGACGCGAAGTTCATCGGCTACGAGGGCTACAAGCAGGCGATGGATCTGCTGAAGCCCGGCGACGTCGCGATGCTGACGACGCCCCCCGCGTTCCGCTGGCCGATGTTCGCATACGCCATCGAGAAGGGCCTGAACGTCTTCATGGAGAAGCCGATCAGCGTCGACGGTCCCACGAGCAAGAAGATGCTCGATCTCTCGAAGCTCGCCGACGAAAAGAACCTCAAGGTGGGCGTCGGACTGATGTGCCGTCATTGCGAGGCGCGACAGGAGCTGCACGACCGCATCCAGAACGGCGAGATCGGCGACCTCGTGCTGCTGCGGGCCTACCGCGTGCAGCCGCCGATCGCCGATTGCTTCGTGACCCGCAAGCCGCCGGGCGAAGACGAAACGCTGTGGCAGATCAAGATGTTCCACGCCTTCCTGTGGTCGGGCGGCGGCAGCTTCAGCGACTTCTTCATCCACAACATCGATGAATGCTGCTGGATGAAGGACGCTTTCCCTGTCGAAGCCAAGGGCTACGGCGGACGCATGTTCCGCGAGCATGGCGACGGCCCCGAGGTCGATCAGAACTTCGACAGCTACACCGTCGAGTACACCTTCGAGGACGGCGCCAAGTTGATGCTCGAAGGCCGCAACATGGCCGGCTGCGACAACGAGTTCGCCAGCTACGCCCACGGCGGCAAAGGCTCGGCGATCATCTCGTCGAACGGCCACTGGCCCTCGCGGGCTTCGATCTACAAGGGCCAGAAGATCAGCCGCGAGAACCGCATCTGGTCGTTCGGCAAGGAAGAGAACAATCCTTACGACATGGAATGGGAGCACCTCTTCCAGGCGATCCGCAACGACACGCCCTACAACGAAGTGCCGCGCGGCATGGAGGCGAGCCTCGTCACGGCGATGGGCCGCATGGCCTGCCACACCGGCAAGACGATCACTCGCGACGAGATCCTCAACGAAGGCCAGGAGCTCGCGCCCGACGTCGACAAGCTCGCGCTGGGCGGCCCCGCCCCGCTCGTCGCCGACGAAAACGGCAAGTATCCGGTGCCCCTGCCGGGATTGATCGGGCGACGGGAGTATTGATCGAGCGAGTCGTTCGACTCGAAGCAAGCAAAACGCGGAGCGGAGACGAGTCTCCGCTCCGCGTTTTCTTTCCTCGGGTACGACGATTCGATCGACCTACCGACGCTTCTCCCGCATGCGCTCCGCGAAGCCTTCGGTGTCGAGATAGGCGTCGATGCGTTCGCGTTCTTTCTTGTCTTTCAGGACGCTTTCGCCCTCTTTGTCGAGCCGCATCAGAATCTGTTCGACGTCCGCCAGTCGGCGTTCCAGCGCGTGACCGATGCCGACGGCCTCGTCGAGGCCCTCGACGTCCATGTCGGCGTTGTGCGTGCGCAGGTTATTCGACTCGCCCGGCTTGTGGATCGAGTCGCGAGCTTCGTCCACTTCGCTCTCGATCTGGCGACGAAGTCGGTCGCGCATGGCGGCGAGGCGGTCTTTATAAGACTCCAGTTTCGACATCTTCGAGTCGCTCCACCTAAGGCAATGGCTGCGGAAGGAACCGCACGTGAAAGTACGAACGCCCGACGCCGCGGATTCCTAGCCCCGATGCTCTTTCACCGCCCCTTCGGCGACGCCGTGAGGCACGGAGCCTTCTTCGAGATAACGCTTGATGCGATTCAGGCTGCGGTCGAGCTGCGTCTTCGGATCGATGCCCAGCAGCGAAGCCGCCGCATGAGTGATCATGCCGCCGGGCGGCTCGTAGGAGAGACGAACGTCGAGCCGGGTGCTGTCGCCTTCGGAGCGGAATTTCGCTTCACCGACGTAACGGATCGGCGCGTCGGCCGTGCTGCCCCAGACGATGCGTTCGTTTTCGATCGACTCGATGACCCGCTCTTCGCACTCCATGCGGCCGATGCCGCCGGGGCCTTGGACGGTCCAGCGGATGCGTCCCTCGCCGAGCGACTCGACGTCGACGACTTCCGGCAAAAAACGCCCCGACTGCTCGACGTCGGACACGAACTCGAACACCTTTTCGACGGGCGCGTCGATGCGGATCGATTTTCTGAACTCGATCGCGCGATCGTCGCCGACTCCGACGAGACACCCGGGCCTGTCGGTCAGCCCGCGCACGAACATGCCGAGTCCCGCCGTACCCAGCAGCGTCGGGCCGAAGCCGCGGCGGGCGAGCCCGTTGAGCAGCAGCAGGCCGCCGCCCGCGGTCATCAGCAGTTTCGTGCCCGGCGAAAGGCCGCCTTCGGGCATCGCCATGCCGACCGGCGACCCAGCCGTCGTGAGGCCGCTTTGAACGTCGCGAACGCCGCCGATCTTCTCGATGGCCGGAATCAACCGTTCCGGCTCTCCGGGACGCACGGTGCCTCGCAGGGTGACGTTGCCGTTCGAGGTGCTGACGTCGACGGCACGAGCGTCGACGACGTGGTGGCCGAGCACGGCGCGCACGCGAGCCGTGATGACAATGTCCTCAGCCGGAGTCGCCGAGACGAAGCGTCGCGCCTCGGCGGCGAAGCCGGTTCCGCGATTCGCGAGATCGCGGCAGCCTTTCTGCCAGAAGTCTTCGGCCTCATGCCCCAACCGGCTGATGCGCTTGCCGACCTCCGCACGCCGTCGTCGCCCGCGGTCCGGGTCGAGAAAATACATCGCCCCGGCCCCGTAGAGTGCTCCTCTCATCAGGCTACCGATCGATGCGATCATCGTGTCCCCTGCGGCAGATGGACGAAACGGACGAACGCCGCCGTCTCCGCGTGCGGCTCTTCGCGCAAAACAGTTTCCCGAGCGAATCATTGATCGTAAGATGAGACCGTATCGTGGCCCGGACGGATCGGCCATCGGGAACGATGCTGCCAGCAGGCGCGGGGATTTCCGCCCGCCTCCCGGGATTTTCCCCGGTCCGTGAATTCCGTTGACGATTTGCAGGGATGCCCGATTCCTCTGACACGCCGCTCGACGCGCTCGACTTCGTCGCGTTTGATACCGAAACGACGGGCTGCACCGCCGCGTCCGGTCGGATGGTCGAAATCGGTGCGGTCCGCTTTCGCAGCGACGGCGTCGAGCTGGATCGTTTCCAGTGTCTCATCAACCCGCTGCGCACGATCCCCTGGGCAGTGACGCGTATTCACGGCATCACCGACGCCATGGTGCGCGACTGTCCGTCGGAGTCGGACGTCCTTCCCCGTTTTCTGAGGTTTCTCGGCGATCCGGCAACGACGGTATTAATGGCCCATAACGCCGCCTTCGATCTCTCGTTCGTGGGTGCCGCGCTCGGACGTTGCGGAATCGAACCGCCCGAGCACGACGTCATCGACACGGTGCGATTGTCTCGCCGGCGGGCTCCCGAACTGCCGAGCCACTCGCTTCGATCGCTCGTGCGCTGCTTCGGCATCGGCTCGACGACCGACCACCGCGGCCTCTCGGATTCGATCGACCTGATGCGCATCTATTTGCGGCTCATTGCGCGGCCTCCGGCGATCGAGACCGTCGGCGAGCTGTTCCAGTTCGCTCGGCCGTCGCGAATGAAGTCGTATCTCGAACAGTCACTGCGGCGATCCTCACGGCCAACGCTCTCGCGAGGCTGGTGGCGTGCGTCGTCTTTGACCGACGACTCCCTGCCACGCCGGGAGCGTTGGGACCGAAGGAATGCGGTGCCCCAGAGCCCGCCGGAGAACTCTTCGGGTGCGGATGATTCGTGTGAGGACACTGTGCCGACGGAATCTTCGCGCATCGTCGCTCAACAGATCACGGCGTTGATCGCGGCGGGCAAGTCGATCAGTCTCGTTTACGACGGAGGGCGAAACGCCGGCCAGCGCCGAAACGTCACGCCGGTGAAGCTCGTGACCGTGACCGAAGTCGCCTACCTGTTCGCCTATTGCCACCTCGACCGCAAGCAGAAGCAATTCCGGCTCGACCGGATTCGTGAGATCGTGTGCGAATGAATGGGACGCAGAAGTGTCGCGGGCGGATGGCACGCCCTGACGAAGGAAGGGCGTGGTCGAACGACGTGCGACGATCCCTGCGCGTTGGCCACGCCCATCCCGTTGGTCTGGGCGTGCCACCCTACTATTGTTCGCATCCTGGCGCGGAGGGAACGATTCAGACATGTCCGAGCCGCCTCAGCGATCCTATCGATGGGCCGTAGCAGTTGCGGGCTTCGCATCGCCGTTTTTTGCAGCCGGAGCCACTCTGGCCTTCGCATGGGTGAACCATCAGAGATCGCTGCCGCCAGACTCAAGCGCCGTTGCCGTCATCCTTGGAAATCTGAGCTTGGCCATTATCGGCAGCATTGTCGCCACGTTGTTCTTCGTGCGCGGCCAAGCAGTGAAGCGGGTTGTCTACGCAATAACCCTCGGCGCGATGTACGGAGCGATCATGTTCATGGCCATTCTGAGTGCGGCGAGCGGCGTATTCGTATGGTTTTGATGCTGAAGCTGCCGTCACGC
Source organism: Planctomycetaceae bacterium (assembly GCA_013813775.1). Classification (GTDB taxonomy): domain Bacteria; phylum Planctomycetota; class Planctomycetia; order Planctomycetales; family Planctomycetaceae; genus JACCRE01. The sequence goes on along the minus strand of JACCRE010000361.1, from coordinate 11,055 downwards.
ATTTCGGTAATCGCATGATTCGACGCGAAAGCGACGACGCTTGGCTGCTGATCTCGCAGGTCGATCACGCGCATCTCGCCGCCGATCTCGCGGCCGCCTGGGGCAACGACGAAGTCGCGCCGCTGCCGCTCGCCGACTGGCTGCTGCCCGCGATCCGCGACCACGACGCCGGCTGGCGCGCCTGGGAAGCGACGCCCACGATCACCGAGAAAGGACTGCCGCGACAGTTCACCGAAATGTCGGCGGACGAGGCGACGACGATCTGGACATCGAGCATTGCGACCTGTGCCGGCGGGTTTCCCTCTTTGGCGGAAGCGTTGCGGCGGCTGCGTGCGGGTGGCGGCGAAGTGAGCCCGGATGATGCCGCGGCGCTCGACGCGATCATCGCGTATCGCGGCTTCGCTCCCCTCGAACGCTTGAGGTCGAAACTTTCGCGGGAGTGCGACCTGACGGAGCCGGTGACCGACGCCGCGCTGCGACGCCTCGAAAGCCGGTCGCTGATTGAGTCAAGCGAGCAGATGATCGGCGGTTCCGCTTACGGCATTCTTGTGCCCGCGCTCGGGGCATCACCGCTCGGCGGCGTGTGGGTGAGTCGGCACTTCACGGCGCTGGCGGAGCATGCCTGCGAATCAAAAGGCGAAGACGCCACCGCGGTCGCTCCGCTCCGCCGCTTTCTTCGCGATCAGGCATGGTCGGAGTCAAGGTGGCTCAAAGCGGAGAAGGAGTTTGCGGGCGACGATCTCGACCGCGTCGCCGACACCGGCTTTCGCTACGTGCAATTCTTCGACCGCATCAGCCTGTGGCTGTGCATGGCCGAGCGCGACGAGCCGTGGGACACGGTGTTGTCATCGAAGTTTGCTGTGCGCTTCACGCCGTTGAACGCGCGAGAGTTCACCGTAGAGCCGTGGCCGTTCAAGACGCCGGCGCTGGAAGTCGCCGTGCCGACGATTTCCATCGAGGCCGATCCGTTATTTAGCGACAAGGCGCTGCGGCACGTCCTGCGAGAAGGAGACAGGCAGACACTGCGGTGGGTGCTACATCGCTGAGCGAGGCTGTCTCACACTTGCGGATCCGTTGCGTAGCGTCTGGCCTGCAAAGCCGCTCCGCCGATGATTTGGAGCCAGCGAGCGTCAAACAGATTCGCATCGGCAGTCGATCCGTCGTTGCCGAGCGAGTAGCCATCGTTCGACCTTCATCGTGTCGTCCGATTCACCTCGGCCGCCCAGCGGCGGGTGATCTGTGCGTCCGCAAGGCCGAGAAGGTTTTTGGGCTGATCCATTGTCTGATCGTAGAAAGGGCTTTGAGGATCGGCGTCGGGCTCAAGCGATCCTCCCAAGGCCAGATAGGTAGCCCATAATTCTTGTGATTCGGCCCATCGCTGCTGCGGGGTCAAACGGTACCACTCGTCCCATTCAGGGTCCAAGAATTGATCCGCAGACGGTTCAATTGGTTCCATGTCGAGACCTCAATTCATCGTCAATTCTACCACATCCGGTTCCCGCTGTTGCTCAAAGCGCGTCTGCCCTCCGCTCGCCAGCACGGCCGGGGCCGAGACGGTCGAGTGGTCGTGGCCGTCGTACACGCCGAAGTCGCTGAACCAGAAGCGCTTCACGAGGCGGTAGGCGAGGCTTTGCTCGGGAATCTCGTCGCCGGGGTGGTATTGACTTGTGCGGACGAGCATCGCTTCCAACTCCGCGTGTGCGGTGCCGCGGGCGGTGCTGTCTTTCGCTTCGTGCTTATCGACGAGCGCGGTTAAGAGGTCGGGGCGCTCGAGCACGATGCAGCCGCGCGTGGTGCTTTGCGCGAGCTTACGGAAGTCGGCGAGAAATTCGCTCTTCAGGAACTTCTCGCGAAGCGGCCGGTCGTCGGTGCCGTGGTGCGGTCCGTCGCGATGGATCGCTTCGGTGCTGAACTGCACGATCGGGCACGGCTCGATGTCGCCCCACGGATTGATGTGGTGGCTGATGCCCGTGGCTGCCGGGCACAACGCCTTCCCTTCGCCGTCGTAGTAGGCGTCGACGATCGCGATCGGTTTCTTGGTGCGCATCTCGACGACGAACTTGCGCAAGGCACGCTGCTGTTCCGGCGTCAGGCAAAGATCTGGGCACGCTTCCGGTCCCATCGGCCTGTAAACGTGGAACCAGGTGTAGAGCACGCCCATCTCGATGAGGTTGTCGAGCCACTTCTCGGTGACGAGATCGTCGAAGTTCGACTTCGCGACGCTCGTGCACACGCCGGTCATGACCTTGGCGTCGAGACAGTTCTGCACGCCGCGCATCGTCTTGCTGAAGACGCCCGTCCGCCCGCGTCGCTCGTCGCTGACGATCTCTGTGCCTTCAACGCTGATCAGCGGCGTGACGTTGCCGAGCTTGCGAAGTCGTGTCGCCTTCTCGGGCGTGATGAACTGTCCGTTGGTGAAGATCTGGAAGTAGCAGTCTGGATGCGCCTCCAGAATCTCGAACAACTCGGGGTGCATGAACGGCTCGCCGCCGACGATCCCGAAGAAGCGGTTGCCCATCTCCTTCGCCTCGTCGATGAGCCGGTTCATCGCCGCGAGGTCGATCGTCTGCCGCTCGGCCGCGACGTCGACCCAGCAGCCTTGGCAGCGCAGGTTGCAACTGTTGATGATCGAGATGTAGAGGAACGGCGGAAAGAACTCGCCCCGCTTCATTCGCCGCTTGTGCTTTTCGACGCTGAGCACGCCGCCCAGTCCGAGATTCCAGGCGGACTTCCAGAGCTGCTTGGGAGTCGAGCGAGTGGCGAGTCGTTTGGCGAAGCGAAGATACATCTTTGTCTCCAAGCCGGAGCCATGGCTCCGGCTTAGACGTGTTGCCTTGTCGCCGCTCATTATGACCCGGGTTGGCATCGACGGCGAGCCGGCCGTTAGAATCGGCGGGCGGCTCGCGTGTTCTCAACGTCGAAGGGTTCGCCACGATGCCGCTCGACCGTCGCATGTTTCTCGCCGCGGGAGCCGCCGCGATCACGGCCTCCTCCGCCGTCGCTCGCCGTGGCTTCGCACAACCCGCAGAAGGCGTCTCTCGTATGAAAGCGATCTCGTCGGCGAACGGACTCAAGGCCGTCGAGCGGGCCTGTGAACTCATGAGCGGCAACGCCGACACGCTCGATGCCGCCATCGCCGGCGTCGAGATTGTCGAGGACGATCCCGACGACGTCACCGTCGGTTACGGCGGTCTACCCAACGAGAACGGCGTCGTCGAGCTTGACGCGGCGGTGATGCACGGTCCAAGTCATAAGGCCGGTGCCGTCGCCTCATTGCAGAACATCCGGCATCCCGCAGCGGTCGCCCGACTTGTCATGCGCCGCACCGATCACGTATTGCTGGTCGGAGAGGGCGCTCTCCAGTTCGCGAAGGCGCATGGCTTCGGCGAAGAGAACCTGCTGACCGAGAAAGCCCGCAAGATCTGGCTCTACTGGAAGGAGTCGCTCAGCGGGTCCGACGACTGGCTGCCACCGGTGTATGACGACATCGATCCCGACGTGCGTCGCTTCTTTAAGATCAAGCCTACCGACGCACCGCCTGGGCCGAAGACGACACGTCGGCACACCTGGAACTACGAGCGGCCGAACGGGACAATTCACCTGGCGTCTCGCAACGCCGCGGGTGACGTCTCGTGCGTGACGACGACGAGCGGGCTCGCCTTCAAGCTGCCCGGCAGGGTCGGCGACTCGCCGATCATCGGTGCGGGTCTCTACTGCGACAACGCCATCGGCTCGTGCGGCAGCACAGGTCGCGGCGAGGCGAACCTGCAGAACCTCAGCAGCTTCGCCGGCGTCGAACTCATGCGCAGCGGCATGTCGCCCAAAGACGCCGGCCTCGAAGTGCTGCGACGAGTGGTCGCGACGACCGAGCCGCGTCTCAAGGACGCCGAGGGCCGCCCCGACTACGACCTCAAGCTCTACCTGCTCTCGAAGGACGGCCGGCATGCCGGCGTCTCGATGTGGGGCCCCGCGAAATTCGCGGTGTGCGACGAGAACGGACCGCGGCTGGAAGAGTGCGCGGCTCTCTATGAGCGCGAGAGGTCGTGAGGACTGTTGCACGCGATAGGCGAGCCGCGGGCGTAAGCCCGCGGGTCATCATGGTGTGCGGTTGACCCGCAGGCTTGCGCCCGCGGCTCGCCAGGAGCTTCTTCTGCATGCCCTTCACTCTGATCGCACGTCGGTTCGACACCGCGCAACCCATCCGCATCGCGATCGACGGACGCAACATCATCGAGGTCGTGCCGGCTGACGTTCCCGATCCCGACGCTCTGTCCTTCGTCGCTCCCGGTCTGTTCGACATTCAAGTCAACGGCTGGGGCGGCACGTGGTTCAGCCAAGCGAATCTGACGCCCGAGGATGTCGCCCGCGTGGTCGCCGAGTTTGTGCCGCACGGCGTGACGCGGCTCTTTCCGACGCTCATCACGAACTCGTTCGAGTCGCTGAAGGCGGGGTTCGAAGCGATCGCGGCGGCGTGCGAGCGGTTTCCGCTCGTCGCCGACATGGTCGCGGGTTGTCATCTCGAAGGACCGTACATCTCTGCGGAAGACGGTCCACGCGGGGCCCATCCGAAAGAGCACGTGCGCGCCGCCGACTGGAACGAGTTCGAGGCGTTGCAGCGAGCATCGGGGGATCGTATCAGGCTCGTCACGCTCGCACCGGAAGTGCCCGGAGCGATCGACTTCATTCGACGCGCGGTCGCGGCGGGAGTCGTCGTCTCGATCGGTCACACCGCCGCCGAACCGAGTGACGTCGCCGCCGCGGCGGAGGCGGGCGCGACGCTCAGCACTCACCTCGGCAACGGAGCGCACGGCACGCTGCGCCGGCATCCGAACTACATTTGGGAACAGCTCGCCGACGATCGGCTGGCCGCGTCGATCATCGCCGACGGGCATCACCTGCCGGCGAGCGTCGTGCGAACGGTGCTGCGCACGAAGCCCGCGGGACGTGTGATCCTCACCTGCGACGCCTCCGGCTACGCGGGCTGTCGACCGGGTCTCTATCACGGCGAAAGTGGCGAGGTCGAAGTGCTCGACGACGGCCGCATCGTCGTCGCCGGCCAGCGGCAGTTCCTCGCCGGCTCAGGCGCAGCGACCGAGGAATGCGTGGCGGAAATCGTGCGACTTGGAGATGTCGACCTGCCGGAGGCGATCCGCATGACGACCGACTACCCCGAGCGGTTGATGGGTGCCGAACGCATTCGACTCGAAGTGGGCAGCCGTGCCGATCTCTGCCTGTTCCACGTGAAACCCGATCGACGAATTGAGGTCGTCGCGACCGTCGTTGCGGGCGAGGTGCGGTACAAATCAACGTCCCTGAGGGCCGGCACCGTGGTATGATGGAAGAAGAATTCATCGGCGGAGAAACATCATGACATATCAAGGCACGGTGAAGAACGGTGTGGTCGTGATTGAGAGCGATGCGCCCCCGCCGGAGGGGACGCGGGTGCGAGTTTCCGTCGAATCGCCGAAAGATGAGACGATCGGCGAGTTTCTCAGAAGGTACGCAGGCGTTGCGAAAGGGCTGCCGGCGGACATGGCCGCGGAGCATGACCATTACGCCCATGGCGCTCCGAAGCGCTCTGAACGATGATGGTCTTTGCAGACACGTTCTACTTCATCGCGCTCCTCAATGAATCGGATCCCGCGCATGAGGAAGCCGTCGCGTGGACTTTCGTGGCGGCCAACGTGCGCCTGTTGACGACGTGTGGGTGCTGGCTGAACTCGCGGATGCGTTTTGCGGGCGGAGGACTCGGCATCTCGCGGCAGAGTTCATCAGTAGCCTCGACTACCGGCACGACATCGACGTGATTCCTTTTGACGCCGAACTCTTCGACGCCGGCCTGTCCCTCTACGAATCCCGCCCTGACAAGGATTGGTCGCTCACCGATTGCATCTCGTTCGTCGTGATGGAGCGGCAGGGCGTCAGCGAGGCGCTCACCGGCGACCGGCATTTCTCGCAGGCCGGATTTCGCTTGCTCCTCACTTGACCGACCCGCCGCGTCGTGCCGACCTTGCGGCCGGCGAGCCGCTCGGTCTCTTCCCGATCCGTCGCCGGCTGCCGAGCCTTCTTGCATCACCGCGAGGCCCGGCTACGATGACATTCGAGCGATCGCCTCCGCCGTTCGGCGGGTTCGGTGATCGACTCGTGTTCGAAGCCCTTCGCGGCTTCGTCGGTCAGTCATCGTGCGTCCTTTCACCGGCCGGGCCGCCGGCGGATTCCTGTCTTGATCTTTCGACGCGACCCGTCCCGCACTCTCGGCGATCGACTCCTCAAGCTGCGGCTCGTCTCGGCGGGGCAGCTTGAACAGGCGCGGGAGATCGCCGCCGACAAGACGGCCGCGGCGCTCATCGACGCGCTGGAACGCAAGCAGTTCCTCACGCCCTATCAGGCAGGCAAGCTGCGGGCCGACGAGTTCGACGCCCTGGTGCTCGGCGATTACCGGCTGACCTATCAGAACGCTTCCGGCAGCTTCGCGCGGGTCTTTCGCGCCGAGTCGCTGACGACCGGGCGCGTCGTCGCGCTCAAGCTCTTACGGGCGCGGCATGCGGCGAACACGAAAGAGGTCGCGCAGTTCTTCCGCGAAGCCAAGCTCGTCAAGGCGCTCAAGCACAAGAACATCGTGCCGATCTACGACATTGGCTCCGAGGGCGAAAGCCACTACTTCACGATGGAGTTCGTCGAGGGGGGGAACCTTCGCGACTTCCTCGCCGTGCGGAAGAAGCTCAGCCCCGCCGAGGCCTCGCGTTACGCGCTCGACATCGCCGAAGGACTCGACTTCGCCTTGCAGAGCGGCGTGACGCACCGCGACCTCAAGTTGTCGAACGCGCTGATCACGACCAGCGGCGTCGCGAAGCTCGTTGACTTCGGTCTCGCGGGGGAAGACGTTCCCGGCAGCAGTCCCGATCAGCGGGCGGTCGAATATGCGACGCTCGAGAAGTCCACGGGCGTGCCGAACGACGACCCGCGGAGCGATCTCTTCTTCCTCGGCGGCATGTACTACGAACTGCTGACGGGCGTGCCTCCCTGGCCGTACACCCGCAGCCGCGATGAACGCAAGCAGGTCACCCGCTACCGCGACGTGACACCCGTGGATGACCTCGATCCGTCGTTGCCGCCGAAGGTCGTCGGCATCGTCGAGAAGCTGATGACCTGGGATCCGAACCGGCGGTATCAGACGCCGGCCGAGGTCGCAACGGACCTCACGGCGCTGATGAGCGAACTCGGCGAGCCAGCCAAGCCGGGCGCCTGGCCCGGCATGGATGAAGAAGAGGAACCCGAGCCGCCACGCACGAAGGAACGGCCGGGGCCGTCGGTGCTGTTCGTCGAAAGCCGGCCGAAGCGACAGGATCTGCTCCGCGACTACCTCGGCAAGAAGGGGTTTCGGCCGATGTTCCTGTCGGACCCGTCGCGGGCGCTGTCGCGGCTCGACGCGGACCCGCCGGACGCGGTCGTGTTCATGGGCGAGCTGCTCGGCGACGAGCTCTTCGAGGTCTATCCCAAGGTGCAGGGAATCACGAACGAGTACGCCCTCGTCGCGGTGTTCGTGCTGTCGGAGGCACAGGCGGCGCGCAAGAAGGAGCTAGAACGCACGCCGACCTGCCGCATCATCGAACAGCCGCTGATCCTCCGGGAACTGCGGCGACAGATCCAACTCGGCCTGAAGGAAGTGCTCACCCAAAGCCGCGTGATCAAGCTGCCGCCGATCCCGGAGACGGGGTGAAAGACCCGAGAAGCCGACCGGTTGCAACCGCTCGGCTCAGGATCATCGCAATGGAGGAACTTCGCGTTACTCCGGGACCGAGCGTGCTCTTCGTCGAGCACCGGCCGCAACGGCAAGACGTCTTTCGCAGTTATTTCGGAAAACGCGGCTTCCTACCGACGTTTCTGCCTGACGCTACCGAAGCTCTCGAACGATTATCTTTCGCGCCTCCGGACGCGATCGTGTTCGCCGCAGAGTTGCCAAACAAAAAGCTGTTCGAGCTTTTCCTCAAGCTGCGTCAGATCACAGAGGAATCGCCGCTCGTCGCGGTCTTCGTGTTCTTGTTGCCGCAAATGGAACTCTGTGACGATCTGCAATCATCTCGTGGCTGCCGCATCGTTACAGCACCAATTCTGCTCCGCGAGTTGCGTCGGCAGCTACAGTTGGGACTGAAGGACAGATGACACTGCCTCGCAGTCGCACACGTCGTGCGTTGGCGGTTTCACGTGAAACATCTCGATTCGGAATTGACTAAGAATCATGCGAAAAAGTGTCGTCCCCCTCCGATTCGGCGTCCTCGGCACCGGCCGGATCACGCGGAAGGTCGGGCCGGCGATCGCGCGAACTCCCGGCGCGGAACTCGCCGCGGTCGCGAGTCGCGATGTCGCTCGCGCAGAAGCGTGGGCTAGGGAACATGGCGCTCGTCGTCATTACGGTTCCTACGACGCCCTGCTCGACGACCCGGACCTCGACGCCGTCTACATCGCCTTGCCCCCTGCCCTGCACCGCGAGTGGACGGTGAAGGCCGCCGAGCGCGGGCTGCACGTTCTCTGCGAGAAGCCGCTCGCGGCGACGCTCGACGATGCTGTCGCGATGGCGGCGGCCTGTCGCGAGCACAACGTCCAGCTCATGGACGGCGTGATGTGGGTCCATACGCCCCGCGCGGCGATGATGCGATCAGTGATCGATTCGGGCACGCTCGGCGAGATTCAGCGCGTCACGAGCGCCTTCACCTTCCGCGCGGAAGGCTGGTTCGGCGACGAGTTCCGGCTCGCGTCCGACCTCGGCGGCGGCTGCCTGCTCGACCTCGGCTGGTACTGCGTCGGCGTGAGTCTGTGGGCCTTCGGTGCAGCAGCGGCGCGAAGTCAGGGAGCAGTGCGAGGGGGTGAAGGGGAGACGGGGAGAGGGAGAGAAAGCTCCGCACATGACGGTCACCCCCTCTCCCACTCTCCTCCTCACCCCCTCATCGATTCCGTGACAGCCACCGCGACTTGGAGCGGCGAGATCGACGTTTCGTTCTTCGGCCACCTGTGCTTCACCGGCAGCGGCGCCGCCAGCTTCGATTGCGGCTTCGAGACGGCGATGCGGAAGTGGGTCGAGATCGCCGGCACGCACGGCTCGCTCGTCTGCGACGACTTCACCCGGCCGTGGTCGCCCGAGAAGGCGAGATTTTGGGTGCACGGCGACTTCGGCAAGGCGACCGAGCATCGCAGCGAACCCTTCGATCAGGAACAATGCCTGATCGCGACCTTCTGCGCGTGCGTTCGCAACGGCCCCGATCACTCGTGGGGAGAACGAGCCGTCGCGGTGCAGCGGGTGTGCGAAGACCTGATGCGATCGGCCCGACGAGCTTGGAACTTGGAGCAGCGTACTTCAACGAACGCGTGAGCCGCCGCAAATCGTTCCACGTGAAACGCTGTGTGGCACGCTGACTCATCCGGGAGCGGGAAGGCGAACCGCGAAGATCACCAAGAGCACAAAGAGAGCGACTGTCGTCGAAGCTCTGCATGCTTCTGACTTCGTGCTCTCCGTGCTCTTTGTGGTTCAATCTCTTTTTCGTGAGCGGCTCCGTTTCGCCGGCGTTCCACGTGAAACAGCAAGCTGCAAGGCTTTCCGTCCGTCCGGGTATGCCCGACTTGCGTCACTCCCGTCGGGAGACCCTCGACGCTAACGTGGGTCGGAGGAAGGGCGGAGCGCCGGCCCTTTCCGTTCGCAAGGGAGTCGACAACGCGTGATCGGACTGACGCTGCTGGTGATGGTGTTGATGATCGCGCTCAACGCCGTGTTCGCCGGGTTCGAAATCGCGCTCGCGTCGGTCTCTGCGGGACGGCTCGACCTGCTCGCCCGGGAGGGCAAACGGGGAGCCGCCGCGGCATTCCGCATGAAGGGCAACATGGAGGCCAGCCTGGCCGTCGTCCAGCTTGGCATCACCTTGGTGGGGGTCATCGCCGCGGCGACCGGCGGAGCCGGGGCCGAAGAGTCGATCGAACCGTCTCTCGAACGCTTCGGCTTCGGCGAAACCACGACGCAGATTCTGGCGATCGCGCTCGTGGTCGTCCCGCTGACGTTCGTGACGATCGTCTTCGGCGAGCTGGTTCCCAAGGTGTTCTCGATCCGGAATAGGGAATGGGTCTGCATGACCCTTGCACCGGTGCTGGAATGGTTCGCCCTCGCCGTCTGGCCCGCCGTCTGGCTGCTCGAGCACGCGACGAACCTGATCATGTCGCTCGGCCGCAGGACCGACGCGGCGGAGAAGGCGGCGTCTGAGGCGTCGATGCTTCAGGAGCTGCGGGCGGCCGCCTCGACGGCGCGAACGAGCCGTCTCATCGGAGCGCGGGAAGAAGGCATCATCGTCGGCGCCGCCGAACTGGCCGACACGCCCGTCAGCGAAGCGATGCTGCCCGCCGAGCACATCAGCCTGCTGAATCTCGATGACTCGTTGGGCGTGAGTCTCGTCGCCGCCCATAATGATATGCACACTCGGTTTCCAGTGACCGAGACGCCGGGCGACCCGCAGAGGATCGTGGGCTACGTGAACTTCAAAGACATCGTGGCCTGCTTGCGGATGAGCCCCGACCGTCCCAATCTGCGAGGCGTCGTGCGGCCGCTGCCCAGCTTCGAGACGGCGACGTCGCTGTCGCAATGTCTCGAATCGCTCATTCAGAAGCATACGCACATCGCCCTGGTGAAGGACGCGAGCGGCTCGGTGGTCGGAATGATCACGCTCGAAGACATCCTCGAAGAGTTCATCGGCGACATTCGCGACGAGTACGATCGACTGCCGTCTTACGTGACGGCCTCGGGCGCCGCTTGGATCGTCGGCGGCGGAACCACGCTGCGAGGCCTGCATGCGGCGTCGCGGGTTTCGCTTTCGAGCATCGAAACCGACGGCACCACACCGCTGCACGCTTGGATGGAGCAGCGGCTGGGCCGACGGGTCCGCGGGGGCGACGTCGTGCGCGAGCAGGGAATTCGTGTTCTCGCCCGAAAGGTGCGTCGCGGCCTGCTGCTGGAGGCGCTCGTCGGGCCGACCGGCTCCTACAGCGATGCACCTCGATAGTGGACCATCGCAGTTC
>JACCRE010000359.1 GCA_013813775.1 Planctomycetaceae bacterium | reverse complement strand
ACGCGGTCCAGTTCCCGAGACCACCGCACAACATCCCGCTCCGTCACCTGTGCATCCATCCCGACCTCCTGGGGATGCGCTCAAGAATAACCAGACGGTTTGCAGAAATACAACTGTAATACTAGTGTCCTTTACCGGACGTGAAGGTTCGAGTCCTTTCCTGGGCACTGAAACGAAAGGACTTTACGGCGAATCGCCGTGGGTCCTTTTTTCGTGTCCCAAAGTGAATCTGCCGCGGCGTGGATTTCATATCGGTTTCGCATCGATTGCGTCATGGTTCGCCTCGCTCCGTTCCCCGGCAGGCAGCGTTGAGATCGTTTTCTGAACGCTTGCCGGAAGCGTCAAGCACTGGCGATCGGCCTTGTCCGAACCAATGAACCAGTGCTAGGTTCCGTCGTTCTCGTGCGCCATATCCGTCGGTGCGGATGGTTATGGCGGTCACTCTCAGCTTGTTTCTTGTGCGGAAGTCGTGCCATGCGTCGTCTCGCCCGCCAGTTGTCCGCCGCCTTGGTCGTGGTCGCTATCAGCCTCGCGTGCCGGACAGTTCTGGCCGAGGAATTTCGAGTCTTCACTGTCGTTTACGACCTGTCGGCGAAGCAAAAACCGGGAGAAAAGCCGCCGGTTGTGGCCCGCGCGGCGACTTTGTTTCACGCCGGCAAGGTCTATGACTACGTCGATGCGGCGAACGAGGTCATCGTGCTGGAGCCGACGGAGCGGCGTTTCAGAGTGCTGAATCCGGCCCGTGGCCTCGTCGCGACGGTGGCGTTCGACGAGATCAAGACGCGTCTCAATATCGCCCGCGAGGAAACGCGTCGTCATGCCGCCACACTGACGGGGAGCGACCCCCGATCGGCCAATGCCGCCGCTTCGCTGGCTTTTCAGCTCGATCCGCGCTTCGAAGAAACCTTCAATCCGGCCGACGGCACTCTGACGCTCGATGGGGGACCGCTCGCGTATATGGTTCGGACTGCTGACCCGAAACGTCCGGGGGTGCCGTCAGAGTATCTCGACTACGCCGACTGGGTGTGCCAGTTGAATTACCTGTTGCACCCAGGCCCCGTGCTTCCAGAGCCGCGGATGGCGCTCAATCGCAGTTTGCGGGCGAAGGATCGTTTGCCGGAGACCGTGGAGCTGAAATGTGTTTCTGGGCACGCGATGCATCTGCGGGCCGAACATGCCATCTATTTCGATTTGAACCCTCAGGAAGAGGGCTGGATTTACCAGTGGGAATCCCAGTTGAAGTCTGAATCAACGCGGCAGGTTCCGATGCAGGAATACCAGAAGATCGTTCTCGCAACGCGGGCGCGGTAGTCGCTCGCTGCGACAAGAGCGTTCCCGACGCTCGAATGCCGCGATTCCCGGACGGCGGCCTATCGCGGCAGGTCTTGCGACGATTCCGCAGACGCGAACAATAGGGCACGCTCGCCCTCGTTCGTCCTCGGCCGCCGGAGCGTTCGTGCCGTCGCCACTGGTTTATCTGACGCTTGTTCTCGTCATCGGCGTCGCAGCGCAATGGTTCGCCTGGCGGTTTCGCTTCCCGGCGATTCTGTTGTTGCTCGTGCTCGGTTTCGCGCTCGGGCGCTGGGCCGATCCCGACGAGATCATCGGCCAATCCTTGCTGGCGTCGGTGGTGTCGCTTTCGGTCGCCGTGATCCTGTTCGAGGGCGGGCTGAGCCTGCGTTTTCGTGAACTTGCGGAGACCGGCCCTGCGATCTTCCGGCTGATCACGGTCGGCTGCATCGTGACGTGGATCCTCGCGACAGCCTTCGGACGGCTGCTGGTCTTCGACACGCTGCGAGTCGCCGCCCTGGCCGGGGCCATCTTTACCGTGACGGGACCGACGGTGATCGGTCCGTTGCTGCGGCATATCCGACCGCATCGGCGACCTTCCGCGGTCGCGAAGTGGGAGGGCATCGTCGTCGATCCGATCGGGGCGATCCTCGCCGTGCTCGTCTACGAAACCATTCCCGCGGAAGGACCGGAAGCCGCTGCGATGATGCTGACATCGGCGGTCCTGAAAACCGCCGCGGCGAGCCTGATCGTCGGCGGAGGCGGCGCGGCCCTCATCGTGCTGCTTTTGCGACGGCACCTGATTCCAGATTACTTGCAGGCGCCGATCATCCTCGGCGTCGTTCTCGGCGGCTTTACGCTGGCGAACGAGTTGCAGCACGAGTCGGGGCTCGCCGCGGTGACCGTGATGGGCATCGCGTTCGCGAACCAGAAGCTCGTGTCGATCGAGCACGTGATGACCTTCAAGGAAAACCTGGGCATCCTGCTGATCGGAGCTCTGTTCGTCGTTCTCGCAGGCCGATTGCAGCCGGAAAATCTGACGGCGCTCGGCTGGGGAGGCGTACTGTTCATCGTCGCGCTGATTCTTCTGATCCGCCCCGCTGCGGTGCTCGCCGCGACGGTACGATCGACTCTGACGTGGCGGGAGCGCATCTTCATCGCCTGGCTCGCGCCGCGCGGCATCGTCGCGGCGGCCGTCGCCAGCGTGTTCGCGATCGCTTTGAGCCGCTTCGGCCCGTCGGAGGCCATCCGTGCCGATGCGGACCGGCTGGTGCCCCTGACGTTCCTCGTGATCATCACCACCGTCGCGATCTACGGTTTGACGGCCCGACACCTCGCCCTGCGGCTCGGGGTCGCAGAGCCGGACCCGCAAGGAGTGTTGATCATCGGCGCCGGAGAGTTCGAACGCGAGGTCGCCAAGGCTCTTCAGGAAGACGGCTACGTGGTGAAGTTGATCGACAGCAATCGTGAGAACGTGACCGCCGCCAAGCTCGACGGGTTACGCACGCGGCACGGCAACATCTTGTCGGAATCGCTGCAAGAAGATCTCGACCTGAGCGGACTCGGCCGGCTGCTGGCCATGACCTCGAGCGACGAGGTCAACGCCCTGGCGGCGATCGCCTTCACGCACACCTTCGAGCGGGCCGGCGTGTTCCAGCTTCCCACCCCGCAGGCCGACAAGAAAACGAAGGGACAAGGCGGCGAGAATCGCCCGACCGCCCGGCGTCTCTTCGCACCCGACGCGACTTACAACGAACTCACGCGGCGGGTCAAAGCGGGTGCGGTGATCAAGAAAACGCTGCTCACGCCGGAGTTCGACTACGAGGCGTTTCAGAAGCAGCACGGAGACCGCGCGATCGTGCTGTTCATCGTCAGCAAGACCGGCGATCTGAAAATCCGCACGGCGGACGACACGAGCGTGCCGGTGGCCGGTCAGAAGCTCGTCAGCCTGATCGACGCCGCCGAGCCATCGTCAACAAAGGAGAAAGATGAATCAGCGATGGAGGCGGCCTGAGTGATCACCTTTAGTGCGCCCCACCCTTACGTGTAGCGGTAGCCGCAGTGCCGGAGGTAGCTGCGGCATTCGTGTTCGGGGAACAGGTCGAGCACGCGGCCGCAGAGCTCCCACAGCGTCTCGGTCGTGCGGGCCGCGGCGTCGCGCAGCAGCTTCTTGAACCTGCCGAGGCGAGCTCGATCGGATTGAGGTCCGGCGA
>JACCRE010000318.1 GCA_013813775.1 Planctomycetaceae bacterium | reverse complement strand
CAGGGATCGGGGCCACATGATCACGTTCTGCTCTCCGTTCCCCGTCCCCTGTTCCCTGTTCCTGATTGCCTGACCCCTGACCCCTGACCCCCGACCCCTTCCGTCCAAACCAGACCGGCTTGCCGGGTTTGACGCTCACCTTATGAAACACCTGCTCCACGCCCGCCTCTTGCAGCACCGACGGTACGAGGTCGAGCAGGCCGGCTGAGACTCCGCCCGAGAGCAACAGCATGTCGCATTGCAGGCCGACGTCGATCTTCGCCCGCAACTCTTCCTTCTCGTCGCGCGCGATGCCCAGCGGCACAGGTTCGCATCCCGCGGCGGCGACGAGGCCAATCAGGAGCGTTTCGTTCGAGTTGCGAATCTGGCCGGGACCGGGTGGCCTGTCGGGCGGAACGAGTTCGTCGCCCGTGGCGAGAATCGCCACGCGGGGACGCCGGCGAACCGACACATTCGCAACACCAAGTTCCGCGAGCACGCCCAGATCCTGCGGTCGCAGCAGATGACCAGCGTCGAAAATCCGTTCGCCGGTTCTCATGCTCTCGCCGCGATGCAGCACGTTCGCGCCGGGCTTCACGGCGATGCCGACATGCACGTCGTCGTACTGAGGAGCGGCCATCGTCTTCTCGACGGGCACGACCGCGTCGGCACCCGGCGGCAACGGTGCTCCCGTCATGATCCGGGTCGCCTGACCTGTTCCGACGGCATGAGAAGGCACCTGCCCGGCCATCACCGACTCGACGACTTTCAGCGTCGCCGATCCACGGGCCGTATCCTCCGACCGCACGGCGTAGCCGTCCATCAGCGACTTATCGAACGGCGGCGAGTCGCAATCGCTGACGACTTCGCCAGCCAGAATGCGACCGAGAGCCGAGAGAAGCGGCACCGCTTCGGCGTCCAACGGCGACGAATGGCGGACGATCGCCTTTAGAGCCTCTTCAACAGTCAGCATGGGTGGTCGGTGGTCAGTGGTCAGGAAGCTCGTCACGGGAACGGTTTCGTGCCTCGGGCAGTGAGCGACGAAGGGCGTTGAGGAGTCGACCGACCTCGCCAGCCTTGTCGAGCGTCTGAGCGCATTCCTCAACCGAGGCATAGCCCAGATCCTGAGCGATCAGCACATGAGTTTCGACTTCCATGAGTGATCCGTAGGCGATCGTCAGATGCCGCTTGAAATCGGCGGACGTCGCCCGCCCTTGACCCTCGGCGATGTTTGCAGGAATCGAAACGGCGGCTCGCCGAAGTTGCGAGGTCAAACCGAATCGCTCGTCACTCGGAAAAGACTGCGAGAGCCGATAGCACAGCGTGACGAATGCCATCGCCTTCTGCCAGACGATCAGCTCACGATAACTTCGAACCCGCTCCGGCATTGGAGCCTCCTCCAAGTTTCCGACCACTGACCACTGACCACTGACCACTACTGCATCGGCAACACCATCGCCCCCAGGATCACCGTCACCAGCCCCACGACGCCCATCATCGAGGTCATCGGCGTGAGCGTCTTCAGTGTTTCGGCTTCCGTCATGCCGCTCATCTTGCAGATGACCCAGAAGCCGCTGTCGGTCATCCAACTGATCGGCTTCGATCCGCAGCCGATGGCGAGCGCCAGCCACACGGGATGGAACGGCGTCTCGATGCCCGCGAACAAGCCGACGGCGGTGATCATCGCCACGGTCGCCGAACCCTGAGCCGTGCGGATGGCGACGGTCACCAGAAATGCGACCGTGAGCAGCATCGAAGGCCCGAGCGTGGGCATCTGCTTGAGGATCGAGGCCACCCCGGTCTGTTCGAGCATCTCGCCGAAGGCTCCGCCCGCGGCGGTGATCAGGATGATCGCTCCACCCGCCGCGAGGGCCGCACCGACGCGGTTACGAACCTGCGCGAGCGATTGACGCGTCTGCCAGACGAGCAACAGCAATCCAATGGCGACGCCGATGCCGACGGCGACGTTCTTGTCGCCAAGCGTGTTGATCAGCGTCTTCTGCCAGCCAGCCATCGCGACGACGTCGCCGAAGATCTGCATGCCGTTCTTTTCGAGGATCTTCAGTGCCGTCTGCTGTGCGATCAACCACACGGGAACCACGATCGGCAGCAGGCTGAACCAGAGCGGCGGCAATTCGTGATCGGGGCGGGCGGCAAGCTGTTCGAGATCCTTCAGCGGCATCTCCGGCGTGTCACGGAGCGGCACGGTCATCAACCGGTTCACGACGAGGGCGTGCAGAATGCCGTATGCCGCGGTGATGAGCCCCACGGCAGTGCCGACGAGAATCATCATGCCGATATCGACGTTGAGCGCTTCGGCGACGAGCAGCGGACCGGGAGTCGGCGGCACGAGGCTATGTGCCATCGTCGCCCCGCACACGACTGTCAGCACATACAGGATGTAGTTCCGCCCCGTTCGCAGTCGCAGCGCCTTCGCGAGCGGAATCATCAGCAGAAACACCGTGTCGAAGAAGACCGGCACGCCGAGCATGAACCCGCAGCCGGTGAAGGCGACCGGCGCCCCTCTTTCGCCGACGAGCGTGAGCGCGCTCCGCACAATCCGATCCGCCGCCCCGCTGTCGAGCAAACAGATGCCGATGACGCTCGCGAAGGCGATCAACAGGCCGATGGAACCGACGGTGTCGCCGAAGGCGGAAGCGATGCGGGTGGGGACGGTGTGATTCGACGCGGCAAAGGCCTCTTCACGCGCATGTGGGCGAATGACGATGTCACCCGGCACCGGTCGATAATCATTTGAGGCGTCTAAGACGTGTTCGCCATCAGTGAACAAGTTGCCGTTCCGAAAGTCCTCCGGTGCCTCTGGAAAGAGTTCAAAACCGCCGCCCATCTTGAAGCGATGAGGCACCATTGTGCTCACCTCTTCCATTCGTGCATTGTCCGAGTTTGTGCGAAAAACCTCGTAGCCTCCGTCCTCTGCGTCGGGGAACAACCACCCATGCTGGCCAGCCCACTCTTCATAGGTGAGGCGTAACACGTCAGCCGATCGCTGCTCAAGCTCGTAGCGAAACAAAGCCTCACGCGGCGTCAGCGCCGCCGTCGTCGCCGCCGCGAGCAATAACGCAAAAAAGGCGTGCAGACGGAAGACAAGAATCGCGACCAGCACGACCGCGATGCCGGCGGCGACCGGGACAAGCGTTTGCAGCGTCGGCGACACGCGGCCTCCGGGTATGAAGTCTCAAATTTCCGAGCCGCGACCGTCAGGGAACGATTCCCGGCGGCTCGGCGTCGCTCAACGCTCCCTGACGGTCGCGGCTCTGTTCCTCCGATCGTCCTGACTCCGTCATCCAACGTCGTCGGAACCGGCACGAATCGGAGCACGCGATTGTAGCGGCAGCGGCATCGACGGTCGTTGATCCATGGATCGCCTCGTCGTCAGAACGGTTCAGCGGGTCGCCCGCTTCAGGCCGACGCAACGACATCGGAAAGATATCACTTCGATATCAACCATTGCCGAGGCCGAGCCGACAGCCTGCATTAAAAAATCTTTGCAACAATTTTCGATACCAGCCCGGCGATTCAGTGTTAAAGATGTCGGAAGCCCGCATGGCGGCGGGTGGGTCACCGAGAGTGACGGCTCGGTCCACCCGCCGCCCGCGTTTCCACTTTTGATTTGCAGCGGTGAGAACCCGCTTGCGCTTTCGCCGCGGCGAAACTGCAAGCGGGTTTTGTCGTGTCCGGAGATCACCATGCGTCTCGAGTTCCTCCCGCTTGCGTTCGCGGCCCTCGTTGGATCGTCCGCCGCGGCTGAACCGATCACGGTCGCACGCGAGGTCGATCAGCTTCTGAACGCCCGTTATGAGTCCCTCGGCGTGACGGCTGCTCCGGCGTGCTCCGACGAAGACTTCCTGCGCCGGGTCGCCTTCGACCTCGCCGGACGGCCGCCGAAAGCTCACGGCGTCGTCAAGTTCGCGAAGTCGAACGAGCCGGGCAAGCGTTCCCGCGCAATTGAAATCTATCTCGAACGCGACGAATGGGCCGCGAACTGGGCGTCATACTGGCGCGAGGTCATCTTCAGCCGCGCGACGAATCAGCGTGCCGCACAAGGCTCCAACAGTTTTGAGGAATGGCTCGCCTCGCGCCTCGCCGACGGTGCCGGCTGGGACGACGTCACCACCGAACTGCTCACCGCGACGGGAGACGTTCGCGAGAATGGCGCGACCGGCTTCATCTTCGCGCACGACGGCAACGCCGAAGAACTCGCCGGCGAAGTGAGCCGCATCTTTCTGGGGATTCAGATTCAGTGCGCGAACTGCCACGACCATCCGTATGACAGTTGGAAGCGCGACGACTTCCACACGCTCGCGGCGTTCTTTCCGCGGGTGCGCGTCCGGCCGCAGCCGATGTCGGTTCCGCCGACGGCGGAGGTCGTCTCGTTCGATCTGGGGCAGGCGCTTGGCGGTTCAATGTTTCGCAGCAACCCCAAGTTCATCTTCAATCGGCTCGACAAGAACGGCGACGGCTCGATCTCGAAAGACGAAGTCGCCGAGACCGATCTCGGCAAGAACTTCGGCCTGCTGATGCTGTACGGCGACAAGAACAAGGACGGTGCGATCTCGCTGGAAGAACTGAAGGCCGCGCCGATGCCGATGAACGAGAACCGCCGCACCGAGTGGTACAAGTCCGATCTTTCCGATCCCTCGACGCCGGGCGAGGTCACGCGTCCGCGATTCTTTCTCGACGGCGTCGGCGCACAGCTTGGGACCAACGACCTCAATCGTCGCCGGCTGCTCGCCGTCGCGATCACCGATCCCGGCAACGTCTGGTTCGCCCGCGCGACGGTGAATCGAGTCTGGAACGAGCTTGTCGGCAGCGGATTCTACGCGCCGGTGGATGACATCGGTCCCGAGCGAGACGCCGTCGCGTCCGACGTGCTCGACCTGCTCGCGACGGGCTTCACCGACAGGGGCTATGACCTGAAGTGGCTGCTCGCCACGATCGCGAACACGCAGGCGTATCAACGCTCGGTCGCCACTTCGCAACTCGTTTCGACGGCATCCGACGCACCGTTTCTCACCGCAACGCCCACACGCATGCGGGCCGATCACGTTTACGCGGCGATCGTGCAAGTTGTCGGCGAGCCAACCCCTCCCCGATTGCCGTTCTTCAATCGCGGCGAAAAAGGCAAGGGCCGCTACGCCGATCGTTCGCCGCGTCGGCAGATCGTCGAACTGTTCGGTTTCGATCCTTCGACGCCGCACGACGAGGTCGCCGGCGACGTGACGCAGTCGCTGTTTCTAATGAACGGCTCGATCGTGCAGGGGCGCATCCGAGCCGAAGGCGACGGCCCGCTGGCGACGATCGTGAAGGAATCGGGTACGACAGAAGAGCTCGTCGATCAACTCTATCTGCTCGCGCTGTCGCGGCATCCGACCTCCGCTGAGACGTCCTTCTGCGTCGACTACGTGAAAAGCGCACCAAGCCGGCTCGACGCCTACGAAGACCTGGCGTGGTCGATCATGAACTCAGCGGAGTTCGTGACGCGGAGATAGGTGGTAGCCATCAGCCATCAGCCATTCGCCATCAGCCATTCGCCATCAGCAGTCGACCACTGACCACTGACCACTGACCACTTCCCGGCCATGCACCTCTCTCACCATCAGCACGTCGTTGAGACTCGCCGCGGCTTCAGCCGCCGGAGTTTCATTCATGGTGTCTCCGCAGCGGCAGTCGCGGCGGGAACGCTGAGCTTTCGAGACGTCATCGGTCTCGAAGCGAGCGAGCTGCGCAAGCGCAACAAAGCGATGATCCTGCTGTGGATGGCGGGAGGACCGAGTCAGTTCGAAACTTTCGATCCCAAGCCCGGCGTCGAAACGGGTGGACCGACCGAAGCGATCGACACGTCGGTTCCCGGCATTCAGATCGCGCGCGGCTGGGAGCAGACCGCGACGGCGATGGACGACATCGCGCTTATCCGCTCGATGACGAACAAAGAGGGCAATCACCAGCGGGCGAGCTATCAGCTTCATACGGGCTACTTGCCCACGGGAGGCTTGAAGCACCCGCATGTCGGCGCGGCCGTCGCCGAACGCATCGCCTCCGCCGATCTCGATCTTCCGTCGGTCGTGTCGGTGGGACGGACCGACGGTTCGGGATATCTGGGGGTCGGTTACGAGCCGTTTATCATCAACGATCCGAACCGGCGCCCTGATAACACGTCGCTGCTCGCGCGCGAGGACCGCTTCGATCGCCGTCGCGACTTGCTCGATCGGATGAACGGCCAGTTCGCCTCGCAAGGAGCCGCTGCGACCGTGGCGACGCACCGCGGCTTCTATGAGAAAGCCGCCGATCTGGTGCTGAGTCCGCAGTTGCAGGCGTTCGACCTCTCGCAGGAGCCGGAATCGCTTCGCGAGCGATACGGCTCGTCGCAGTTCGGCCGGGGCTGCCTGTTGGCCAGGCGGCTCGTCGAAGCGGGCGTCACGTTCATCGAAGTCCGCAGCAACGGCTGGGACACGCACTTCGAGAACTTCGATCGCACGGCGACCCTCGCCGGCCAGGTCGATCCGGGCTTCGCGGCGTTGATCGGCGACCTGAAGGATCGCGGTCTGCTCGACAGCACGCTCGTCGTGTGG
>JACCRE010000334.1 GCA_013813775.1 Planctomycetaceae bacterium | reverse complement strand
GTCCGACCCCGCGGCTTCATTTCCGGCCCAGGAAGCCGAGCCTTTGCCGATCGACGTGAAGTCGCCCGACGAGATCTGGAATGACTCTTTTGCCAAGCGCCGGCCAAGTGCCGAAACGGTTCGGTCTCTCGTCGCGCAGCTTCACGAAGCGCGAAAGCACGACCATGTCGTCGCCGTGATCCGTGCGGCGATTCGTTCCGGACAGGTTCAGCCCTGGATGTACGAGGTGCTGGCCCTTTCACTCGAGATTGAAGGCGCGCCGCGAGCGGAAGTCGAACGGGCGTTGCTGTCACAGGTCGATTTCTCCGCGACGGACGCCGCGAGCCTGATGATGTCCGCCGCGTATTTGACCCGATTCAAGGCCGACGGCCCCGCCTTGCGGCTCTACCGGCAGGCGTCGGAACTCTCGCCCGAACGTGCGGAGCCGTATCTGCTCGGCTTGAAGATCGCGCGGCGGATGCGCGACGACGACGCCCTCGCCTGGGCGGTTCGCGGGATCTTCGCATCCGCGTGGGGCGACGACCACGAGCGCCAGCATCAAGATGCGGCCAATGCCGTCGCCGATCGTTCAAAAGAGTTGCGAGACGCCGGGAAGGCCAGCGAGGCGGATGGCCTCGAAGCGTCCCTCGCGGCCGCCCGCCAGATCGACTTGCATGTTCGACTGGAATGGAGCGGAGACGGCGACCTCGACCTGTCGGTTCGTGAGCCGGCGGGAACCGTCTGCTCGTTCGAGAATCCTCGAACGACCGCGGGAGGCGTCCTCACGCATGACGGTCACGGACCGAAACAACAAAACTGCTTCGATGATTATGTGTGTGCCGCGGCCTTCCCCGGCGTCTATCGGCTGGAGGTTCGCCACGCCTGGGGCGACATCGTCGGCAAGCGGGCGAAGGTCACCGTCATGCATCATCGCGGCACGCCTCACGAATCGGTGCGTGTCATGACTGTTCCCGTCACTGTGGAAGGATCGGTTCTTCGAGTCACGGTGACCAGCGGCCGACGTGAAGAGTTGCTGACGCTCACCGAAGAGCACGACGCGACGTCGGTCGCCAAACCGGCTCCGCGACTGGTGAACCGTCTCGATCCCGCGGCGCAGGCGGCGGCCGATCGCTTTCGTGACTCTTTGTTTCGCCAGGTCGGCGGAGGCGTCGGCGGACTGACGCCGGGAGTCGGCGTCGGCGCCGTTGGTTATCAGCCGACGGTCGTCATCATTCCCGACGGCATCACCCTCAGCGCGCAAGCCGTGGTCTCCGCCGACCGTCGGTACGTCAGGTTGACGCTCAATCCGTCGTTCAACGAGGTGATCGACGTGCTGAACTTCACGTTTTCGACCGGCCAGTAAGAACGCGGAACTTCAGATTCGGACGAGTCCCGGCATGACGTCGCATTCGAGAGAGGCGAAACGGCCGGCCGCGACGTGCTCCCAGGCGAGTCCCGCCATCGCCGCGTTGTCGGTGCAAAGTGACGGCGGCGCGAGCACAAGCTCCGTCTGCGAGCGATCGCACGTCGCGGCGACCTGAGACCGAAAAACCGCGTTCGCGGCGACGCCGCCGCCGATGAGCAGTCGCTTTCGTCCCGTTTCCTTCAAAGCCTGGCGGCATTTGGCGACGAGCACATCGACGGCCGCGGCCTGAAAGCTCGCTGCGAGGTCTGCGACGCGTTGTGGCGTGAGCGGCGGCGGCACGCTGCCCGATCCCGGAATGCCGCGGACCTCGTACAGCAGCGCGGTCTTCAAACCGCTGAAGCTGAACGCAAGACGCGACGAGTTCAACATGGGACGCGGCAGCGCGACCGCCTTCGGATCCCCGTCTTCGGCGGCCTTCTGGATGCTCGGACCGCCCGGATAAGGCAGGCCGAGAATCTGCGCGACCTTATCGAACGCCTCGCCCGCGGCGTCGTCGATCGTGCCACCTAACGGGCGAAACTCACTGGGACCGACGCAATCATAAAGGTTCGAGTGGCCGCCGCTGACGACGAAGCCGACCGCGGGGAAGACGTCGCGTCCCGCCGCCATGCGGCAGGCATACAGATGAGCCTCAAGGTGGTTGACCGCGACCAACGGCTTCTCCCAGACCGCCGCGAGAGTCTTCGCCGCCGTGAGGCCCACGAGCAGCGAACCAACGAGGCCTGGTTCGGTGACGGCCGCGATCGCGGCCAAGTCCGCCATGCCGAAACCGGCCGACTCGAGAGCCTCATCGATCACCGGCACGATGCGGCGGACGTGAGCCCGCGAGGCGATCTCCGGCACCACTCCGCCGAAGCGTTCATGCAACTCGTTTTGTGAAGCGACGACGTTCGAAAGAATCGTCAGCGATCGATCGATGACGGCCGCCGACGTTTCGTCGCACGAAGTCTCGATCGCGAGTAGCACGTCGGACATGGCAGGTTCTTACCGAGCCGCGGAACCGCAGAGGTCGGAGCCACAGCAGATTTCCCGACGACCGACCTCTGATCTCCGCAGTTCCGATCTCCGACTACGCCGGCAAAGCGCGGACGTCGAGCCGGTGCGTGCTGCCGGTCTTCTGAGCCTCTTGAGCCGGTTTCGCCGGTTCCTGGGCCGGCTTGCCGGTGATTTTCTCCCGAAGACGGGCCAGTGCCGCGTCGAGTTGGCGATCCTTGGGACGATTCTCGTCGCCGCTGCCGATCACGTCTCGTTTCCGACGACCGATCAAATAGTCGCGGAGTTCGTCGTCGCTGAGCTTGATCTCAAACGAGTCGTCCGGCTTGACGCCCCATTCGTCTTCCTCTTTCGAATCGGGAAAACGATGGATGTTGTGCCCGTTCGGACGCAGATAACTCGCCGTCGTCAGCTTGAGCGCGCTGGCGCCGCCGCCGATGTCGATCACGTTTTGCACGCTGCCCTTGCCCCACGTTCTTTCGCCGACAACGACCGCGCGGTCGTTGTCCTGCAGGCACGCGCTCACGATTTCGCTGGCGCTGGCGCTGTAACGGTTGACGAGCACGGCGATCGGAAAGCCGCTGTACGTTCCCGGTTGATGGGCCTCCCAGCTTCGCTCGGGAACGTTCCGCCCCTTGGTGCTGACGATCGTTCCCTTCTCCAGAAACAGATCGCAGACTTCGACCGCTTCGGAAAGCAAGCCGCCGGGATTGAAACGCAGGTCGAGGACCAGGCCCTTCATGCCCTTGCTTTGCAACTGCTCGAGCGCGTCGCGGAGTTCCTCGCCCGTCCGGCGGGAAAAATGCGTGAGCCGCACGTAGCCGACTTTGTCGGCGTCGTCGATCATGAAATCCCAGGTTCCGTCGGTCTTGTAGCGATCCCCGAGGACGGTCGCGACCTGGATCACCTCGCGAACGAGTTCGATCTGTTCGACCGATTCGCTGCCCTTGTGCAGCACGCCGATGGTCACGGCTTCGCCCGGCTTGCCCTTGAGTTTCTTGACGGCGTCTTCGACGGTGAAGCCTTCGGTGCTTTCGCCGCCGACTTCCATGATCACGTCACCCGACAACACACCGCTCCGGTAAGCGGGAGTGCCCGGCAAAGGCGTGACGACGGTCAGCCGGCGGGTCTCGGGATCGATCTGGACCTGAATTCCGATGCCGCCGAACTCCTGCTCGATGCCTTGCGTGAAATCGGCAAGGTCGGCGGGCGGAATGTAAGACGAGTAGGGATCGAGCTCGGTGAGCATTCCCGTGATCGCCGCCCGCATGAGCTCCTTGCGATCGACCTCCTTCACGTAATTGCGGTCGATCTGCTCGAACGTGTCCACGAACTCGCGGAACAACTCGAAGTACTGATCGTCCGGAAGGTCGCCCGGCTGCGGTTCAGTGGACTGAGCGGGCGGCGCGTCGGCCTTGGCCGCTTCGGCGGGAGCCTGAGCGGTCGCCCATGAAGAGCCGCATACGGTGATTACGATGGCGACGAGCGCGATCGCTCGTCCGACCCCACAAAACAAAGACATCGATCCCCCCTCCGGTGCGGGCCGGCCAAATGACGCGATCTCGAAGTCGCTCGCGCCTCACGGGGCACGACCGTCTCATCCTATGGAAAATGTAGTCAACGCGACAAGACGCTGGCTGGTCGGCCTATGAACACGCGGCTAGCATAGTTCTTCTTGCGTTTCAGATCGACCGCTCAGGGTGTCGGAAGAGGCTCGGTGGCCAACGTTGAATTGATCATCGGTCCCGCCGGTTCTGGCAAGACGCGATATGTCCGAGCCGCTTTGCGTGCTGAAATTGCGCGACAGCAGGCCGTCGGAAGCTTCGGCACGACGCTCTGGATTTCACCGACGCAGCGTTCGCGGCGGCAAGTGTTGAGATCGCTGCTCGACGGCGAGCTCGCCGTTTGCTTCGGTCCGCGCGTGGCGACTTTCGAGGAGTTCGCCGAGCATATTCTGCAATCGGCACCCGTCGCCGTCCGCCCGCTCAGCCGGGTCGCGAAGCGGAAGCTGCTGCGAGATCTTATCGATGAACTTCAGCGTCGTCGACGATTGAAGTATTTCGCACGCGTGGCGGGCACGACTGGATTTCTCGACCTGTGCATCTCGTTCATTTCCGAACTGAAGCGAGCCGAGGTCTGGCCGGAAGACCTCGTCGAGATGCTCGAACGAATCGTCGAACGCGACGGCGAATCCGCGAAAGCGGCCGATCGCAAGAGCCAGGAACTCGCGCTGATCTACGACGCCTATCAACGGCGGCTGCAAGCGGCGGACGGCCCGACGGCGAGCGACGGGGTCACATCGGGCCTCTACGACGCCGAAGGTCGATTCTGGTCGGCCAGAACTCTGATGAACGACGGCCACTGCGGGCCGTATCGCGATTTGACCTGCGTCGTCGTGGACGGTTTCACGGATTTCACGCACACCCAGTACGAAATCCTCGACACGTTGGCCCGCTGGACCGACCGGCTGTTGGTGACTTTGCCCGGTGACGCTGACGATCGCGATGGTGAACGTCGCTGCGACCTGTTCACGAAAACGAACGCATCTCGGGCGGCGCTACGGAATGCTTTCGTGGCTCACGAGGTCATCGACATCGAACTCGATCTCGACGAGACGGCGAAAAGCACCACGTTCGGGCACCTCGCGGCGCACCTGTTCGACAACCCGCGCGATTTGGTGCGGCTTGAGACGGCGAACGGCTTGGCCGTGATGTCCTGCGTGCGTCAGACAGGAGAGTTGGAAGCCGTCGCAAAACGGGTCAAGAAACTGCTGCTCGACGGAGTGCCGGCGGAAGACGTCGTCGTCGCGTTCCGCTCGCTCGAAGGTAACGGCGATCGGGCACGCGCCGTGTTCGACGACGCCGGCGTACCGACGGCCGTGGATTGCGGTTGCTCGCTGCTCGCAGCGGGAACAGTTCGCTTTCTGCTGTCGGTGCTCGATCTGGAACTGGAAGATTGGCCGTTTCAGAAGTTGGCCGGCATCCTCAACTCAGCCCTCTATCGGCCTTCCGCTGATTTCGATCGAGAACTCGCCGCGCGCTGCGTCTCGGCCATCTTGCGAGCGATGAATCTCGATGGAGGGCGCGAGGTGATCCTTGCGGCGTTGACGCGCCGCTCGGAACGATCTGGAGAGACGATCGACCAGACGCTCGATCTCGCCAAAGGCTCTCTACGATTACTTTCCGACGAGATGGAAGTGTTGCGGCATCCGGCGCCGTTCTCGAATTGGGTCGATCGCCTGCTCGTGCTGGCATCGAATCTGGGACTCACGACGGCGTTGCAGGATGCGACGGCGAATCTGGATGACGCCGTCGCATCCTTTGAGACGCAGGCGTGGGACGCATTCGTTCGACTCATCGAAGAGGCGAAGAACGCCGAGCCGCTTTGCGGCTCGGCGCCGCGAACCTTGGATCTGGCCGGCTTTCGCAAGCAGCTTCTCGAACTTTTGAGCGGCCAAACGTGCGGCGAGCCGGAATCGCAGATCGGCCGGGTGCGAGTGCTGTCGGCCGATCAGGTGCGTAATCTCGACGTGCCGCATCTGTTCGTGTGCGGGATGAGCGAGTCGGCCTTTCCGCGATCGCGGGGCGACGATTGCCTCTTCAACGATGCGGAACGACATCGACTCACCGAGCAGGGGCTGCCGCTCAGTCACCGCGCTCGACACAGCCGCGAAGAGATGCTGCTCTTCTACGGCGTCGTCACCCGGGCTAGAAAGTCCCTGACGCTCTCGTATCCAAGCGTGGATGACAGCGGCGAGCCGCTGAATCCCAGCCCTTACGTGGGTGCGGTTCTGGAACTGTTCGACCGACACGAGGAGGTGGTCGAAGTCTCCGGCGAGCTTGATCCCGTTCCGAAGAACGCGTCGCAGTGTGCGTCGGAAGCGGAACTGCGGATCTTCGCAATGTCGGAGGCGCTCGAGGGCCGTGCGGGGTTGCTGGGAGCGCTGTCCCAGAGACCGCACTCGTCGGGCGCGTTGCCGAAGGCAACTTCCCACTGCACCGGTCTTGGCGGCGAGTCCCAAAGTGATTGGAAAGCGTCGAGGTACTCCTGCCATTGCACGCCGTACCGGTCGGCGCGCGCGGTCAGA
>JACCRE010000252.1 GCA_013813775.1 Planctomycetaceae bacterium | reverse complement strand
GCGGAGGCCGATAGGCCCTTGGCCCCGACGGATGACGGACGACGAAGCCGGCGGGAGAGTTTCTCCGCATTCAGTCTCTTGTGTCATTCATCCGCCGCCGCTTCCCGGAGGCTTCGTTGTTCGATTCCCGAGGAGGCCTCGTCGCCTGTGCCGTCCGCAGCGCTGCTTGACCCGGTACATTGCTGCTGGGGTCGTCTCTGAGCGAAAACACGTTCGGAAATGAGACTCAACCGAGGAGTCACATGCACGGCTGAAGTCGCTCGACGAACCGTGAACGTCGGAAACGTGCGGCGCTACGATCGCGAGGGAATTCTTCGGTAGCCGCCGCGAAACCGCGCCATTCTTGACTTTTTGATCAACGGGGGGAGGGACGAAGGACGCTTGCAAGGACGAAATTACGGGATGCGTTCTTGAAGCCCAATCCAAGGCAGAGCGTACGGCGGGTAACAAGCAAGACGACGGAGATCGCCTACGCGGCATACCGGGCGATGCCGAGCGTGTACCCTGACGATGCGGCCCGCCCCCTCGCCGTGATGCAATCGGACACTCACGTCACGAGAAGCGGGCGACCGCCTTGCCGACGGTCGTTCGGGATCCCGGATCGCATGATGGCTCCCGTCTTCGCGACGGGAGCCAAAGCTTCAGCATCGGGATCTCGCGTGGACGGGGTGCGCACCGTCGTTGCGTCGTCGGACTTGCCGCGCTACGATAGGCAGCGCGCCCTGTGGTGTGCGGGGCGCGTCGGCCGATGGTGCGGCCCAACGTCTGTATCCTGCGGGAACCCTCTCTGCCGTACGACAAGGTCTAAATGCAGCAATCCAGAAGACTCGACCTGATGACGCCCTCGACAGCCAAGCTCGCTCGTCAGGGGGTCACTCGACTGATAACCACAGCCGTGGCGATCTGCGCGCTGGCGACTCTGGGATGTCGAGAGAAAGCGGTGGTCCCCGCCCGCCCGACGCTCGCCGTCTTCAATCTATACGTCTCGGCCGTCGTCGTCGCCGCTGACCAGTCCGAACGGATCGGGGCGCGGACCGACTGCTTCGCCGACGCGGGCCTCGCGCCGACCGTGATCAAGGCGAGCAAGGGACCCGAGATCGTCGACGCCCTGATCGGCGGCTCGGCGGATTTCGGCACGCTCGCGGTCACTCCCGTCGTCTTTCAGGCTCTTCAGGGTTCGGACCTCGTGATTTTCGCGACCATTCAGACGACCGATAGAGACATCAAGGTCGTAGGACGCCGCTCGGCGGGGATCGATTCCGGCCCGTCCCTACGCGGCAAACGCGTCGGCTACGTGGGGGGCACCTTCGGGGAGATCTACCTCAACCGATACCTCGAAAAGCACGGCCTGAAGCGCGAGGACATCAGCCTTACCAGCGCCGGGCCGGCCCAGCTTCGTGACCTCTTCCTGGGGGAGCAAGTGGAGGCGGTCGTCATTTGGGAGCCGGTCGTTCAGGACATACTCGCCGACCCGCAGGTTGACGCATCCGACGTTTTCATCGACGTCGATCGGACGCTGTACACCGGCAGGATCAACCTCGTCGCACGTCCGCAGGTTTTGAAGGAGAAGCGGGCGGACGCCGAGAAGCTCGTGAGGGCTCTCCTCTGCGGCGAGCGACTGATCAAGGAGCGTCCCGCCGAGGTCCGTGAGGCGCTGGAGTCGTGGCTTCAGCGGCCTGAGGGGACGCTGTCCGAAGTGTTCGACGCTTCGACCTTCGTCGTCGAACTCGACATCCCGGGGCTGGTGAGCGGGCTGGAGGAGGAGGCGGAGTGGGCGCAGGAAGCCGTGTTCAACGGGCGAGCCGAGATGCCTGCCGACTTCCGTCGCCTCGTCGATCCGTCGATCTTGGAAGCGGTCGCTCCGGACCGCGTGAAGAGGTGAAACGAGCCTGTGCCGAACCTTGAACCCGATAGACGGCGGTTGATGGGTCTGGCCGCCCAGGTGTCGGTCACTCCGCTCGTGTTTGCGCTCGCATGGTCGCTCGTGAGTCGGGCGTACAACCTTCCGTCCGTCGCGGAACTCGCCGGCGCGATCGCCGAGATGGTCCGCAGCGGAACCTACCTTCACGACATCTTGGTGAGTTCGATCCGCGGGCTGGCGGGATTCTTCGTCGGCTTCGGGCTCGGTTCGCTGACGGGCATGCTGACGGGGCGATACGTCAGGTTCTTTCTGGCGGTGGGAGGGTTGCTCCTCTTTCTGCGCTGGACGCCGGTGCTTGCTTTACTGCCCATCACCGTCCGGGTGGCGGGAATCGGCGAGGGTCCGAAAATCTTCCTCATCGCCTGGGCGTGCTACTTCATCTCTTGGACGTACACCCACGTCGCGGTGGCCGGCTTGAACCCGGCGTACGTGTGGTGGTCCGATAGCCTCGGCCTTTCCGTGATCGCGAGATTTTGGAAGGTGTACGCCCCGGCCGTCGCTCCGACGCTCGTCGGCGGAGCCCGCGTGGCCTTGGCCGTGGCGATGATCGTCGTCGTCGCCGCCGAGTTCAGCGGCACGTTCCAGGAGGGTTTTTTCAGGGACGGACTCGGTTACAGGATTTCACGAGCCGTCGAGACCAATCGCAACGATATCAACGTGTCCTGCATCATCACGCTCGGCTTGCTCGGCATCGCTCTCGATTTTCTGCTGGTGCAGTTCGTCAAACGGGGCCTGCGGCGCTTGACGGGCATCGACTTCTACAGAGTCGAGGGCTAAAGCGATGGGCGGAGGCCTCGTCGTGGAGAATCTCGCGGTGCGGTACGGCCAGGCGCTCGCGGTAGATTCGCTGAGCTTCACCGTTAACGACGAGACGGTGGTGCTCTTCGGGCCGAGCGGCTGCGGCAAGACGACGGTCCTTAAGGCGATACTCGGCGTGACCGGCTCCGGCGTCGAGACGCAGGGATCGATCCTGCTCGGCGGGCAGCCGATCGGCTGCGAGGCGGGGGCGGTCGGGATGGTCTTTCAGGGTCCTGTGCTCCCGGCGTGGCTTACGGTCTACGACCTGTGCCGCATCGGCTGCAACATCGGTTCGTTGCCGTCGGCGGAGAGACACCGCCGGATCGTTCACACGCTGGATCGGTTCGGACTCTCCGGCCTCGAACGCCGCTATCCGTACCAGCTCAGCGGCGGGCAGAAACAGCGGGTGGCCCTGGCGGTGGCGCTGCTCAATGAGCCGAGGATTCTGCTGCTCGACGAGCCCACGACGTTCCTTGACGGAATGGCCCGGATCGACGCCTGGGACTTCATCGAGAGGAACGTCCGGTCCGTGGGAATCCCGATCATCGCCGTCAGCCATGACCCGGCGGAGGCGCTGAGGCTTGCGGACAGGATTCTCGTCCTTTCAAGTCCGGCCGCCGTCCGCTCCGAGATCCGGGTTCCGTTCCCGCATCCGAGGACGGAGGAGTTCGCGCGGGGCGGCGCGTACTGGGATCTCTACGAACGGCTCACGAGCAGCTTCTCGTGAAGAATCATCCTCGGACTGTCGTGCATCGGAATCTCGATGACGCGGACCTCGACGAGATCGCCGTCGCCGTCCCGGCTCGTCGCCTCGTGCCAGATCTGGACGTCGCCGTCCTGGGAAATCACGATGACAGCCGCCACGGACGGCTGGAATGCGGTGAGTGCGGCGCTCCAGCGTCTCGAGCCTTTGTGCTCGAGCGGCCACCTCTTCTCGGGACTACCCGCCACCTGCTCCGCGAGACGTTTGAGCTTATCGAGCGACGCCGGGTCCGGCGTCAGCAGCCGCCGATGTTCCCATTCGCCCGTCGGCAGCGGGTGTAGCGTCGCCCCGTCCTGGCCGATCAAGGCGATGAGGTCGTCGTCCGTCAGCGTTCCGGCGGGACGCCACGGCGTGCCCATGGGCTCGAACCGCGCCTCGTACCCCTCGTTCAGGAACACGATCGTTCCGCCCTTCCTGGGGTCGTCCGCGACACGCATGATGATGTTGATGACCTTGTCCAGCGCCGAGCTTTCGGCGGCGTCAGTGGCGAGTATGTCGATGAGATCGTCTTTGAGCGCCTTCCTGCGGAGATCGCTGCTGATCAGCACCCAGTTGTTGCCGCGCCACCGGACGATCTCGCTGACGCGGCTCCCGAGGGCGTAGTTCCCCCGGAAGCCACGGTTCGCCTGGACCAGGAATTCGACGTTCGCGACGTCCCCGCCCGCCGCTGCGATGGCGTCAAGCCGGCTGACCGTCAGCAGGCCCACGTCCTGAGGATCCCCGCTCGCGAACGCGATGGCGCAATCCGGGACGTCAACGGCCGTTCGTCCTCTGAGACGTTCGTCGACGACGCTGGCCCAGCTCGACGTGAGGAACGAAACGAGACCGGCCGGTTTCGGGTCGCAGGCCGCGACGTTCCAAAGCAGGGCGTGCCGGCCTCGCTCGAACCAAGGATAGTGCTCTTTGGCGATGACGTCCGCCACCTTTCCGGCTTGCCGCGTGATGACCTGAAGGACCGCCTTCTCGTAATCGTCCCGATCCGACAGGGCGGCGGCCTCTCGATCGATTTCCTCCGAATCGAGGAGCCGCAATCGTTTCAGGTCGTCCGCGGGCAGTTCCCGGAACCAGGTGTTGGGACAATCCTGAAATTCGCTGAGCTCGCCGCACACGATGTAGAAACTCAGAAGCTGACCTTCATGCACCTGCTCCTTCAGCTGGTGCATGACGAGGAGGGCCCAATGGCTGTAGTACTGGAGGTAGCGGTCGTAGGTCTCGGCGCGGCCGAGCGACCTGGACAGCGACTGCGAAAGGTTCTTTCGGAGACCCCCGGACAGATTGAGGCATTGCCCGATGCGGTCGACGGCCCCTTCGCCGGACTTCCGCAGGAGGCCGACTTGCACCAGCATCTGCCTGAGCGACAGGTCGATGATGTTGACGAGCTTGTCGCGGCCCCCCGCCGCCTCGGGCAGGTCGTCCAGCGCGGGCGAGACGATCGCCACCGCGAACTCGACCTCCTCTTCGGTCGCGGCGCCCCTTCGCGGTTCCGTCCGACGCGACTGGATCGCGATGACCGACCCGGACGGCGGGGATTCTTCGGTCTCCGCCCCGCCCTCCGTCTTCCGTGTGGCGGCCGCGCGGAAGTACAGCAAGGACGATTGGATCGAGGCGATGGCGTTCCACAGGTCGAGCAGGTCGGGGAATCGCTCAAGGGTGTCCGGAGCCGGATGCGCCGGCCCGGCGGCGCACCTCCCGAACAGCTCGGCCTTGGTCAGCTCGAAGACCTGTCTCCAGTCGATCACGCCGCCCGCACCGCCGTAGAGGTCGAGGAAGAACTTGCGGACGCATTCCGCCGGTGCGAGTAGGTCCGCCGCGCCTTGATCCAAAGTCCATTCGATTCCGTCCATCTCCGTCTGTCCGACGGCCGCCGGCTTGATGACGAGCAGGGGCGATCCGGCGTCGGTTTCGCGGTTGACGCGTACGGTGCCGATGAGCCGCCGCTGCTCGGCATGGCGCGACAGCATCCCGATGGCGAGGTTCAGGAAGGTGTTCTTGCGATCGAAATACCGTATGTAGTCGATCAGGGTGCTCTCGTGGACTTGCTTTGCGGCTCCGGCCCGCGTGCCCTCGTCGAGACCAGCAAACCAAGATTCTTGGTTCACCCACATCGCGGTGCGCCGCAGTGAGTACGGATAAGTCGACAGTCCCGACAGGTAATGGACGAAGTGGATGGACAATCCGGGGATGGTGTCGGCGATCGTCTCGGAACATCGATCGACTGCGCTCTTCAGATCATCCGAGTGGGCCACCAACATTCGGACTCGCTTTCTCGAAACTTGTAGGGACGCCGGCGACGGCGTTCCTTCATCAGGGGCACTCAAAGGGCCGACCGGGACGGCATCCTCCGTCAGGCCGCTTCGGTCCCTTCACCGCTCACCGGAGACATAGTGTAAGCGGCTCCGGATTCTCCCGTCGAGGCTTCGCTCCGGCGTCGGGGCGGCACGGATTGGGCAATGAGAGCTGGAACCGACAACTGACGGTGAGATGGCGGCTCCGCCGGATCAAGTAGGCGGCGTCTCCTCCATCGCCTTTGTCGCCGAGACGGTCGATCCTTCGCACCGTGCTGGCGTGCGGTCGGTCCTTGAACCGAATGGCTGGAGTGAACGCACTGCGTACACTTTCTCGATAGGCCAGCCCCTTGAGTTTTTTTATGGAGTCGTCTCCACCAGAGCAGGCCGCAGGCGAGCTGAAGCAGGCCGAGGTGATTGGCCGTCTTCAGCTCGCAGCGGACCAAGAGCGCCCGACAGCGGGTGGGCACCGGCCTGGCGCTGGTGAAAACCCTGGAGGAGATGCACGGCGGCACAATCGAGGTCCGCAGTGCCGGTGTCGGTCATGCGAGTGAATTCGTCGCGCGTCTGCCGATGATCCTCGTTGAAACGCCCGAACTCGTGCCGCCAGAGCCGACCAGCGAGCCGACGACCACGACCGCCCGCCGCATTCTCGTGGTCGATGATAATCGGGACTCGGCGAGCACTCTGGCACTGTTGTTGAAGTTCAGCGGCCATGAGACGCACACCGCCTATGACGGCCTCGAAGCGGTGGAAGCGGCGGCGAAGTTGCAGCCGGACGTGGTGCTGCTCGACATCGGCCTGCCGAAGCTGAACGGCTACGAAGCGGCCCGGCAGATTCGAGAAGAGCCGTGGGGCAAGAAGATGGTGCTGGTGGCCTTGACTGGCTGGGGTCAGGACGAAGACCGGCAAAAATCGAGAGACGCCGGGTTCAACGGCCACATGGTCAAGCCGGTGGACCACGCCGCCCTCACGAAACTGCTGACCGAGTTGTTGCCGCCTGCGGGTTGATCGTGACGAAGAGCGGCGCGTGAGTCCGATACAGGTCGCCGCGCTCCTGATCGAGGATGCCGCTGAGCGATTGCTGTCTGAATTGATTGAGCACTGAGTATGGGAGGAGGCCGGGATGGCCATCGCACAACAACAGAAAGATCCACCGCGGGGCGGACGGCGAGATGTTCGTCTCGTCCACTCGTTTCCAAATCGAGCATATGTCGGGGAGGTTGCTTCGTGAGTAGTAAGCTGCCGCTCAATCTCGACGACCTGCTGCGCCAGCGAACGGTCGAAGGAGACCGGATTGAATATAAGCAGGGCTGGAATCCCGATGCCATCCTGAAGACGCTGTGCGCCTTCGCCAATGACTTCGAGAATCTGGGCGGCGGCTATCTCGTGATCGGGCAGAACTGCCACGACGCGATGTCCAACCGGTATTTCCCCCGGTCGGTCTACCGGCGAACCGGCTTGACCGAATCCAGCAAGAACTGCTGGGGTACTGCAACCTGATCCAGCCGTCGTACTTTCCGATCCTGAGCGTCGAGCAGTATGAAGGTCGGAACCTGATCGTGCTGTGGGCTCCCGGTGGGCAAAACCGGCCTTACAAATGCCCCCGTGCCGTCACCGCCAAGCGCAAAGAACACCACTACTACATTCGCCGCTTCGCCAGCACCGTCGAGTTGAAAGCCAACAGCGAGGATGAACAGGAACTCTTGCGGCTAACAGCCACGATCCCCTTCGATGACCGGCAGTGCCGTAATGCCGAAGTGGACGACCTGCGGCTCCCGTTGATCCAGTCCTACCTGAAGGAAGTCGGCAGCGACCTGCATCGCGTCGCGAGCAAGATGCCGGCAGATGAATATCGTCGAAGGCTCTGACGAATACGTGAAGCCGCGAAACGTCGGGCTTTTGTTCTTCCACGACGAACCCAAGAAGTTTCTGCCGGGCGCTCAAATCGATGTGGTGATTTTCCCGAAAGGGCCGGGTGGCGGTGAACTCGTCGAGAAGACGTTTCAAGGCCCGCTCCACGAACAGGTGCGGGATGCCCTGCGGTATCTCCAGAACAACGTGATTCGCGAAAAGGTCTCGAAGCACCGGGATCGGGCCGAGGCCACGCGCCTCGTGAACTATCCGTTCGCCGCCGTCGAAGAGGCGCTGGTGAACGCCGTTTACCACCGCAGCTACGAACAGCGCGAGCCGGTCGAAGTGCGAGTCAACCCGGAGCGGATTGAGATCGTCAGTTACCCCGGCCCCGATGCCTCCATCAAAGTCGAGGCCCTGAACGGCGAGCGGATCGTGGCTCGGCGGTATCGGAATCGCCGGATTGGCGAGTTTCTGAAGGAATTGGACCTGACGGAAGGCCGCTGCACCGGCATCCCGACGATTCGGGAGGCGATGTCCGAAAATGGGTCGCCGCCACCGAGGTTCTCGACGGATGACGGACGGACGTATTTTCTAGTGGAATTGCCCGTCCATCCAGAGTTGCCGGGCTTCGGGCAGGCACATGATGAGGCACATGATGAGGATCTGAACGAGACGGAGGCGCGAATCCTCACATTCTTGGTGTCCGGTGCAAAAAGCCGTGCGGAGATATCGGACTTCCTGGGCATCAAGACGCGGCGTAGCGGCCATGTGCTGCGCGCGATGGAGCAGCTTCGCAAGCAGGAACTCGCCGAACTGACGATCCCCGACAAACCGCAGAGTAGGAATCAGAAGCTGCGGCTGACCGACAAGGGACGCCTACGGATCGAACGAGAACATGATCCGGAAGTGGGAAGGTAGCGGGTGTGCTGAAGACCTCAAGTTGCGGCCTGATCGCTGCCATCGTCCGTGACTTCCCGTTCCATCCGTGGCATATAGAATTTCATGGCAGTGCATCCCATCAATACGCTTGAGCTTCGTCAGGAGACGATTCCTCGGGGGCCGATCATCGAAGCCCTTGAGCGGGAGGTCGGTCGAACGATCCCCCACACATATCGGCATTACCTCGAAGACCAAGCGGTTCACTGCGGCGGCATCCTCGAACTCTACCGGGACGGACGATGGCTGACGGGGCGTTTTGAATGGACCGGGAAGCCCGACGAACTGCCGACATTCGATTTCGAAGATGGGGTGGTTTTCCTCGATGCCGCTAGCCTACTCCGCTGGCCGAAATGAGTCACGAAAGACGACCGACTGCCGTCGCGCTCCCGTGTATGTACTTCTGAACCCACCGACTCTCCCACGCCGCATTCTCTTCAGCTTCCCATATGTCGATCAGTTCGACTATGATCTGAACTCCAACTCGTCGTTGGAGCGGGCCAGAGCCACGTCAACGCCCGCTGCAAACATTCCCCACGATGCAACTGATGCTCAGGGTTACCCAAGTCACCGATGCTCGCACTTATGTGGTAAAGGGACGCACAAGAGCTTCAGCCGCAAGACATTGCGTCGGGTTCCAAGCTTGAACACCGGCCAAGAAAAGTTCTAACGGTGTCTTGTCGCCCCGACTACTTGCAGAAAGAAGCCCTTCGGCGAGAACGTCGAAGGGCTTTCTCATTTGCGGGACGGGAGTTGCGGCTCGAAGATTGAGTTCAAATTCTGCTACGCAGTTGTCCGAGAT
>JACCRE010000245.1 GCA_013813775.1 Planctomycetaceae bacterium | reverse complement strand
TAAGCCTGCTCAAGAACGAAACGACGCTGAAGGTCGGCATCAAGAACAAACGCCTCACCGCCGGCTGGGACCAAGCCTACCTCGAACAAGTCCTGCTGGGATAACGCGTTAACGTGCAATCGCCCTGAGTACCTCCTCAGGCGAGTTCGCACCCTATCACTGGGCGAGAACGTGTGGCTATGTGTCATTTGCACTGACAACTCAGATACTGATTGGGGTGATCGCGGACAAATGATCATACGGGCTTGTGATTCTGTTCACTTTGCAGCGCGTTTAGTTGCGATAGTCGAAAGCGAAGCAGTTTCCAAAGCCGCTGACACAACTGGCGAGATGAATTGAGTTGTGAGCCGCAAGAATGATGCAGGTGCGCTGATCTATACTATTGCCGGCCATTCTCCTCCCGCCACATCTCCCGAAAGCTCTGCTTCGGCATCGGCGGTAGGTCGCGTTGTTTGCCCCAAGGGTTCAAGCGGTTGTAGACGACCCAGCGGGGCATCCACGGATACACCGTGCGGCCGACTTTGCCGGCGAAGGCGAACAGGCGGGGGCGGTTGAGGAGCGCGCTGCCGAGGTGCATGCTGAGTTGCTTCGAGCGCGGCAGCAGGTTGCGGAAGCGGATCACCCGGCGGAACGCCAGCAGTTGGTGATGCAGCGGGATCTTCACCGGGCAGACGTCGGTGCAGCTTCCGCACAGGCTGCACGCGAAGGGCAGGCTGTCGTACTTCGGTGCGTCGTGCAGCGGATTCAGAATGCTGCCGATGGGGCCGGGCACGGTCGCGTGATAGCTGTGCCCGCCGCTGCGTCGATAGACGGGGCACGTATTCATGCAGGCCCCGCAACGAATGCAGTTCAGCGATGAACGGAACTCGGCGTCGTTCGCGATGTCGCTGCGGCCGTTGTCCACAAGCACGATGTGCAACTCGCCGCCGGGCGCGGGGCCGTGGAAGTGCGACGTGTAAGTCGTGATCGGCTGACCCGTCGCGCTGCGGGCGAGCAGCCGCGTGAAGACGCCCAGGTCGGCGAGCCGCGGAATGAACTTCTCGATGCCCATGCAGGCGATGTGCAGCTTGGGCAAGCTCGCCCCCAGGTCGGCGTTGCCCTCGTTCGTGCAGACGACGATGCCGCCCGTTTCGGCGACAGCGAAGTTCACGCCCGTGATGCCGGCGTCGGCGGCGAGGAACTTCTCGCGCAGGTGCTGCCGGGCGGCTTCCGTCAGCCGCTTCGGATCGCTTTCACCGGCGGGCGTGCCCAGATGCTCGTGGAAGCACTCGCCGACTTCCTCCTTCCGGATATGAATGGCCGGAAGGACAATGTGACTCGGGTGCTCGCCGCGAAGCTGAACGATCCGCTCGCCGAGATCGGTGTCGACGACCTCGATGCCGTGCCGTTCGAGGAATGGATTGAGGTGACACTCCTCGGTGAGCATCGACTTGCTTTTGACGACCTGCTTCGCGCCGTGCTTCTGGAGGAGTTCGAGCACGATCCGGTTGTGCTCGGCGGCGTCGCGTGCCCAGTGCACGACGGCACCGAGCCGCGTCGCGTTGCGTTCGAACTCTTCGAGATACTCGGGCCAGCGCGAGAGCGTGTGCTGCTTGATCTGCGACGCGAGTTCTCGCAGCGTTTCCCATTCCGGCACCGCATGCGCCATGCGATCGCGCTTCACGCGCACGAACCAGAGCGACTGATCGTGCCAGTGCGCCCGCTCGGTGTTCGCGACGAACTTCGCGGCCTGGTGGGGATGAGCGGTGGCGGAGGGCATTGAAAGAGAAGTGAGAATCGAGGAGGTAGAATCCAGCAAATCAATTGCAGAAGCGTTCGAAAAGTTCGTCGAGCTTGGATTCGTCGTGCAGGTGACCGTCGCTGCGGAAGACCTCGGTTTCGACCGAACCATCGTCGAGAAACTCGACTTCCCAGCGCTCTCCTGGTACGGAGACATCCACCGAGATCGCTTCATCACGGGTGTCGCGAAGTCGATGAAAAGTGTTGGCTGCCCGCAGTCGTGCGCGAAACATCGAAAGGCTGGTAGTGATCTTCATCGATCGAACCATCGACCTCATTCGGGTGCCACTGGCTTCGCCGGTGCCGCGTCTCCCCGCTTGCACTGGCGGAGCCAGTGGCACCCGATGCAATATCCCTTAGTGAGCGGCGCAAAAACGAGCCGAGCCGACGGAAGGCCGTCGGCTCGGCACCGCGATTCGAATGATAGGCCTTGCGGGCCGCGATTGCTACTTCTTGACGGGCGCCTGCGGTGCCGCGGCGGTCCTGGCGGGGGTGCCCGGCTTCGCTTTTTCGAGGCGGAGCATCAGGAACTCGGGCTTCGACGTGAACTCGGTCGGGAACTCGGGGGCGTCCGGAGCCGTGAGGCACAGGAACAGCGCCGTCGCGCCGAATTTGTAGATGCCCTTCTGCATGCCGGCCTTGGGGTCGCGCATCGGGTCCATCGGGTCGGGCTGCTGGTACAGCACGAGCCGCTTCGTCTTCACGTCGGCCTTGAAGGGATGCACGTCGGTGATCGGCTTGCCGTCTTCACCGATCTGCGTGAACTTCGCGGTGCTGGAATCGAACGAGAAGGTCGCGCCGACGAGTTCGGGCGCGGCCTCGCCGCCCAACTCGGCGGCGGTCACCGACCAGAGGCCGGCGAACTTCGGCAGGTCATTTTCAACGGTGGCCGGGGCGGCCTGCTGGGCCTGTGCGGCGGCGCTCAGCACCAATACCGCAAACGCGGGCCCCCATGCTCGGTGCGGAAACATCCTTATCTCCTTCCGTGGAATAGGTCGTTCTCGAATTCCTCACGCAACCAACTCCCCTCTCCTCTGGGGAGAGGGGTCGGGGGTGAGGGGTGCTCTGACGCAATGATTTCGCTTTTGGATATCTCGGTAGGGGTGCATAGGGGATTGAGCGCGGCCTGCTGGATGTTGCCGCCGCCGTGTCCCCTCACCCCTGCCCCTCTCCCGAGGGAGAGGGGCTTCGTGGCGAGCTTCCACCACCTACCGCCTATCTCCTACCACCTATTCCGACAGCGGCTTCGCCAACGGGCTTCGCTGCCGCTTCCGTCGTCGCCGCGTCGAGGATTTCGGCAATGTGCATGATGCGGATCGGCATTTTTTGCCGCCGGATCAGGCCGTCCAAGTGCATGAGGCACGACATGTCGCCCGCCGTCAGCACTTCGACGCCGGCCTGACTGTGGTCGGCGAGACGGTCGAGCCCCATCAGGCAGCTCACCGCCTCTTCGCTGACGGCGAACGTTCCGCCGAACCCGCAACACTCGTCGGGGCGTGATAGTTCACAAAGGGTGATCCCGTCCAGCCCTTCCAGCAGTTTTCGAGTCTTATTGAAGGCGGGGCCGACGCGTTCGGTGTCTTGGCCGAGTCGCAACTCCCGCAGTCCGTGGCAACCGTTGTGCAGTCCCACGCGGTGTGGAAAGCGGCCCTCGACCGTTTCGACCCCGATCACATCGGTCAGAAACTCGCACAACTCGAAGGTTTTTTTCTTCGTGGCTTCGAGTCGCGCGCGGTCGCCCAGGAGGTCGTCGTAATGGTGCCGGACCATCGCGACGCAGCTTCCCGACGGACCGACGACGTAGTCGTACGGCTCGAACACGTCGAGAAATCGCTTGGCGAGCGGTGCCGCGGCGTCGGTGCAGCCGGTGTTGGCCATCGGCTGGCCGCAGCAGGTCTGGCCTTCCGGAAAGTGCAGGTCCGTCACGCCGAACCGACGCAACACCCGCACCATCGCCATCCCGACGTGCGGATACATCTGGTCGATGTAGCAGGGAATGAAGAGGCCGATGCGCATGGGGGCAAGGTGTCAGGGGTCGGAGATTTATAGAGAACGATTTGTTACGAAGAGACCATAAACCTGATACCACTCGTCAAGACCTGCGATCTCGACCGCGACACCTCACCGTGACGCAATGTCGTTCCATTCTTCGATGGTGATAGCCCGGCCGATGAGGGGTTCGATTTCGCGGAGCAGCATGCGTAGCTGCGGCACCGAGTATTCCGCGTTGGTGGGGACGGTGAGCCGACCTTGCCCGATGACCATGAACTGATGCTTCGCCCCCGAGAACGGCCCATCGAACCCAAGCGTCGCAAACGACGAACGAAGTCTCCTCGCTTACACGGCGTCCAGCGGCTCAAGACGCGGCTCCTCGTTGAGATCGATCCCGTCGAGCACGGGAAGCGGATGCCCGAGCTTGAGACCGACGAGAAGCCAATCCTCGAGCGTGGAGCGAAGCTCATCCTCGCAGCGCGGAAGCGTGGGACCGAACGTCAGCACGCCGGGGCAAACCGGGATCCGCCCCGCATACGAACCGTCGTCGAGTTTGTCGTACTCGGCAGCGGCCATCGCTCGATGCAGGTAGTCGCTCAGAATGAACACACTCGCCATCACTGTTCCTCAAAATGCGAAAGAGGATTCTAGCAAATGTCTCGCCCCAGCGGTTGAGAGTCAAGCCGCGATTCATCGGCCGTCAGGGGCGTCGATTGATCCGCGTACCGATCGGGTGGCGGCCCAAGCTCGCATTGCGGCGTAGAAACGCTACCCTCCCTTTGCGCGAGGGCTTCCTGGCCTCAGACGCACGATGACCATGTCGCTGTTCTACAATTGAATACTCCCGATCCCGCCGCCGACCCTCGCCTCGCACGCGAGCAGCGGACGACGCTCGCCGCGCTGTTCGGCGGGTACGTCGGTTATTACTTCTGTCGGTCGCATCTGTCGGTGGCGACGCCGTTGATTCTGGCCGCGTTCGCGAGTGAAGGCGTGACCAAAGAGACGCTGGGCACCGTCGTCTCGATCGGCGTCGCCTGCTATGCGATCGGGAAGGCGATCGCGGGGCCGCTCGCCGACCGCTTCGGCGGCCGCACGTTGTTTCTGGGCGGGATGATCGTCTCGGCGTTCGCGACGGCGACTGCCGCGATTGTGGTGGGCACCGCGAACGCCTTTATGCTCTTCGGAGCATTATGGGCGTTCAATCGCTTCGCGCAATCGATCGGCTGGGTGGCTCTTGTGCGGGTCGTCGGCCGCTGGTTTCCCGCAGGCCGTCACGCGACCGTGATGGGCGTTCTGTCGCTGAGCTTTTTGCTGGGCGACGCCTTCGTGCGGCTCGTGCTGGGCAGTGTGATTCGGCTGGGCGAGCTGTCGCAGAACACGCCATTGGCGATGCTGAAAACATGGCCGATGGTCTTCGTCGTCGCGGCGGGAACGCTCGCGGTCATCGCCGTCGTGACCGCGGTCTTCCTGCGCGAAAGCCCGACCGATGTCGGT
>JACCRE010000243.1 GCA_013813775.1 Planctomycetaceae bacterium | reverse complement strand
AGGTTGTCGACCGGTGCATGCAGGGCCCGGGCCGCCTTGAGCTGGGCCAGCGCGTTCTCCTGCTGGCAGCGGTCATTGGCCGAGAACGCGATGTCCGCGGCCGTCGCCTGGGTGTCGTTCGTGATGTAGAAGAAGTACCGGTAGTCGTCGCCCGGACGAGCATCTGCCGTACCCTCCAGCATTCGAAATAATCCAGCGCCTTGGTGAGCTGAGCATCAGGAATCGGCGGCATAACTTCGCTTTCCAGCACGCTCGTCCGGTAGGCGAACAGCCCGACGCGGTCGATCGGCCCAGCTGCATGACCTGATGGCGAATCGTCTGGCGGCGTTCAAGGTGGGCAAAGTCGAGATGGGGGTGTTCGCTGGACAGGCCGTGGGCTTGAGCCACGCCGAGATGTGCCGCGCCCGCGTCCCGCTCGCCCCGCTGGCGTGAACGCCTCCCAATGGGCCGCGGCCGGCCCCGCCGATAAGAATCCCCCAATTATCCACAGGTGATCACAGACAAAGAATAGTGCGCATCTGGGAGCCGTACTTTTACTTCACTTGTGAATTTTTGTTCCAATGTCCAGGTTATTCTTGATCTCGCGATGTTTGCCGGTCAACATCGCTTTTCTCTTGCTTACATCATCCATCGGACGGTCTGACTTTTCTGGATCGGTGATTGATGGAAACCGCCGTCCTCGATCGTCGTCATGAGGAAAGCCGCGAAGGCTTCGGCGGCGGGTTTTGGCGGCGTTTGCCGATGGCCCTCTGGGAACGGCTGACGTCACTGCGACGGTCGGTGCGGGGGTGGACTGTTCCGGCAGCGGTGACGATATTGCTCTCGATGCACGCCGTGCTGCTGGCCTATGCGGCGACCCGCCACAGCCCGACACTCAACGAGCCTGGGCATCTCGTCGCGGGTCTGAGCTATTGGGAATTTGGCAGGTTCGATGTCTATCGCGTCAACCCGCCGCTGACCCGGCTCGTCGCCGCCCTGCCGGTACTCGCCGCGGGCTACGAGATGGATTGGTCGCGGTTCTACAACGGACCAGGAGCACGGCCGGAGTTCGTTCTTGGCGCGGACTTCATCAAAGCCAACGGCGAGCGGTCCATCTGGCTGTTCACGATCGCCCGCTGGGCCTGTATCCCGATCAGTCTGATCGGGGGACTGTTCTGCTTCCTGTGGGGAAGAGAACTTTATGGAACGCTGGCCGGGCTGGCGTCGCTGACACTCTGGTGTACCGATCCGAATATCTTGGCCCACGCCGAACTGATCACGCCCGACGCCGCGGCAACTGCGTTCGGGATCGGGGCAAGCTACGCTTTCTGGCGGTGGCTCAAGGAGCCGACTTGGGGCCGAGCCTTGGCCGCGGGGCTGCTGCTCGGACTGACACAGCTTTCGAAAATGAGCTGGCTGTTCCTGTTCGGCCTCTGGCCGTTTCTATGGTTTGCTTGGCAGGCGAATCGAATACGTCAGCCCTCTGAACCGAGCAGACGACACCAACTTCTTCAGCTTGCTGGAAGTTTGCTTCTGGGCCTCTATATCTTAAATGTGGCTTATCTCTTTGACGGCAGCTTCACACCACTGAAGGATTTCTCCTTCGTCAGCGAGACCCTCGCCGGAGAACAGGACGCTGGACGAGGCGGTAATCGCTTCGCTCTTTCCTGGCTTGGCGAACTGCT
Organism: Planctomycetaceae bacterium; assembly: GCA_013813775.1. GTDB lineage: Bacteria > Planctomycetota > Planctomycetia > Planctomycetales > Planctomycetaceae > JACCRE01. The sequence continues at coordinate 4,794 of JACCRE010000243.1, read as the reverse complement.
GATACCGTTACCAAAGCAGTATCTACTTGGTCTCGACTCACAAAAACGCGACCTAGAGGACTACGGCGAGCCAAGCTACCTGGGCGGAGATTGGAGAAACCGCGGTTGGTGGCACTATTATCTTTATGGCTGCCTAGTCAAGATCCCGCACGGAACGCAGGCTCTGCTTCTTTTGGCCTTCGGCCTGACAGCACGTCGGACGCCTCTTTTAGAACACAGTCGCCGAGAACCAGGTCGACCACGATGGTCAGCTTCGTGGCGAGACGAACTTGTACTTCTCGCCCCGGCATTCGCCCTCTTCACGCTTGTCAGTATCCAGACGGAGTTCAATCACCACTTCCGCTACGTGCTGCCTAGCCTTGGTCTGTTGCTCGTCTTTCTAGGAAAGACAATTTCATCGATGACATATGGGATTCGGAGCATACTTAGAGAGCAACACCTCAAGGGATGTGTGGTCGTCATTTCAGGTTCGCGATGCACTCTCGCGCAATTTGCGCTCGCCTTTCTTCTGCTCCTCTGCCTGGCCAGTTCGGTCATCAGCAGTTGGCGCGTGCGTCTGCACTCGCTTGCATATTTCAATGAGCTTGCAGGTGGGCCGGAGAACGGATGGCGACATATGCTGCATAGCAGCCAGAACTGGGGCGAGGATCTTTTATTTTTGAAGCAATGGAGTCGTGCTCACCCGGAGGCTAATCCGTTATTCATTCACTGCAACACGATGTATGACACGAAGAATCTAGGCATCCACGCCACTTCCTTCAGAGAGGATCTAGAGGTAAATACCGCAACAAGCTGGTATGCCGTGAGCACCATGAAACTGCAACGCAAGGGGCTCCTCGGGCCGGTGTCACTCGAAAGTAAAGGACTAGTCGAAGACAAATTATCGGCGACGCTCAGGGACCGAGCGCCGGTGGCGCGCATCGGGTACTCGCTTTATGTATTTCACGTCACGGAGAACAAATGACCGGGATCAACATGTTCTGTAGGGATCCTCCCAAATCATAGGGCTGCGCAGCGCAAGAAGCGAGAGTCGCCACCGTGGACCACAGCTACTATCGTTCACTAAGGAACCCAACATTGAAAACACATTTTGCTGTCTGTTATGCCGTGGTGTTTGCGGCGTCGTTCGTCGTTGGAATAGGATACGCATCCGGCGCCACTTGCACTCACGAAGCCAGCAATACATGCCCCGGCTATGGTGCTGATAATGCCATCAATGGCAATTGTTGTGTCGTTCTGTACCAGATTCCGGTGGAATGCACAGGATTCGTGGGTCACTCCGTCAAAAATGTTACGGTTTGTAACTCGACCAACTGCGGCGTTCTGGCGCCTGTGAACGAGAGTCAGCAATGTGGCAGCAATACCGAGACCACCTGCGGCCAACTAGCCGGATGCGTCGGCTGCGAAAGCAGTAGTTGCGGCGCTTAATGGCGTCGTCATCTTGAGAGTTAAATGGGGCCTGGATCGGCTCCTCGGCCCCGCCGAACACACTGTCAAAATTCGGGAGCACAACCATGAGAGCGTTACTGGCCGCCTACTATGTGGCCGCGTTCGCAGTCTCGTTTATTGTGGGCGCGGGTTACGCATCCGGCGCCACTTGCACTCATAAAAGCACCGCGGCATGCCCCGGCTATGATGCGGATAATGCTATCAATGGCAATTGTTGTGTTAGTCTGTATGAAATTCCGGTGGAATGCTCCTCCGGCGTTAAAGATGCGGGAGTGAGTGAGTCGCTCAACTGCGGCGTTCTGGCGCCTGTGAACGAGAGTCAGCAGTGTGGCAGCAACACCGAGACCACCTGCGGCCAACTAGCTGCGGTAATTGGATGCACTACTGGCAACTGTGGAGGTTGAGTCCTCGCGACATGTTTTGCTTCCAAATGGTTGCAGATTTCGTTTTTTAGATGTGAACCCGCGAAAGAGGCAACGGCAGGGGCACGTAATTGCTCGTCCTCGTATTGCGTCCAACGTACGCGGGGACGAGTGGTTTCGCGGCCATTGCGGTATTTCGCTGACCACTGTTTTTGCACCAGCGCCCCCAACACTCCTGCCCGCGTTGCCGGCCTCGTGCAAGGCGGAGTGGTTACTTCAATGGTCCCTCAGCAACGGATCCGAATTGTGAAGATGTTTTCTCGCCGAACAGGTGATTGTGGTCCCTTCAAGCTGCACCGTGTCTTCCATTTCGTGCTGACTGGGCTGTTTGTCGCTCCGTCGACGAGTTGCGGCGACGAAGTGCCCATTAATGACATCCGAAGTCAGTCTTATTTCCATGTTGGCGCCATACGGACACTTCAGTTGGATTTCGAGATAGATAGCAGCGATGGCTGGCGTTCGAAGGCTTCTTTCATTGCGGATGGAAACCTTTTTCGAGTGGATCGCCAGGACATTTCGGGCATGCCGATCGACGGCCGCCAGACTCCGGCAGCATCTTTTGCTGCTGCCTTCGACGGAACAAGATATCAACTGCGGCATGACAGCGAATCGATACTACGCTTAGAGGACGGAAACGCCAACGCACGTTACACGATCGACACTCCGCAGATTACGCTATATGGCTGGCTTGCGTCACCTGGCCAGCAACTCCGCTGGGACTCAATTCGAGATGGCACCCTTTGGACACAGCGATTTAAGCAAGGGACTTACGCGGGTCAAATCAAAGAAGGCGAGCGCACGTTCCAGACGGTCGAGTTCCCGCAACGCGAAGGCGTCAAAACCCCTTGTATCTTTACGGTGTTTTTTGCTGACGACCTACATCTCTTTCCTTTGAAGTGGATTCGTCGAGTCGAGTCAACTCAGGAAGTTGCTGCGGTGGTAGAGGTTACAAAGTATGTTGCGTTAGAGCGCGATGGTGTCTCAATAGTTTTCCCGCTACAGCTTCGGACAGAAATCACTGGTGCAGATAAGGTTACGCGACCGCGGACAAGCACGATATCCGTCGATGAAAACACCGTGAAAGTGAATAGTGACGTCGATGCAGCCAAGTTCAATATTCCATTGCCAGCAGGATTTCAAATCTACGATATTGATCAAATGAACCGACATGGCATGGACAGAGCTCGCGTCGAGCAAGACAGGAATTCGTTGGAAAGCTCCGGAGATGGATCGCTTTTTAAGAAATCCTTTTTGGTGGCCAACATCTGCGCCGTCCTTTTCATCGTCGCGTTCGTAGTCATCCGTCAAATTCGTCGGAGGTACTCGTGAAAGACCAGGCTGGAGTTATGATCGATAGCAGTCAGCCGAACCGAAGGCGTCCACGCCTTGCTTTCATCGGCCTCGCCATCGTCGCTCTTTTCGGGTCGTATGCTGGAACGAAGGCGTTCTCATGGTTCGGGCACCGCTCGCCGCCACGGTTAGTGCTTTCTGAGGAAGTAATCGATTTTGGCGAATTGCCACCGCTCGCGACTGTATCACGAGCAGTGGCGCTGCGAAACACCGGTGGCGAAGTGCTCGAAATTCTGCGAGTACGGACATCTTGTTCCTGTACAGCGGCCGAGCTTCCGGTGAGACGCTTGGCTCCCGGCGGCGAAGCGGTTCTGAAGGTTACCTTCAATGCAGGCGACTCGCCATATTCTCAGGCGACAGTCTCAATAGCAACAAATGACCCGGCGCACAAGATGTCCCAAATAGTCGTAAAGGCGAGGAAGCCATGGGGCGTGGATATTGTGCCTCGGAAGATTTACCTTAATGGGCCGTCCTCGCAGGAGGTACTCGTTTCTGCGTCGCGGGGGGATCTCCTTAATGGAGGAAACGAGATAATTGCTACCTCGGCCTCGAACCTGATAAATACGCTTGTGGTTCCAGATAGCGAGAAGATGCGCGTTAGCATAGTGGTGTGGCCTTCGGAAGATAGACTGACTGGCACCTATAGCAGCGTAATTCATGTGGCCGACAAAAACGGACTCGTCGATGGTGCCGTGGGAGTCCAGTTCGACGAGCAGAGTCAGTTCTTCGTATCGGCGCCCGAGGTGTCTATATTCAGGCCTAGTGCTGTTAAGGCTGACCGCTTTCGCCGAACAGTCGAAATTGCTCACCGAACTGATAGCCCGGTCGACGTCATCTCTGTGGAGATCGACGGTGAGGTAGGCCGTCTGCTTTCCGTAGAAGATATGGGCGTTGAGGAGGGCAAAACCGTCGTTACAATTAGCGTCAGATTGGATAATAGTGAAGACCGCGACTCGCTACAGAGAGGCCACGTGCTGGTGAGTGCGCGCTCCGGAGGATCTAGTGAGATGTTTAGCTTCCCGATTTCGACGTGGGTGGAACGCTCGGGCGAATAGGAAATGCCTGGACTGGAGGTGCTCACGTGGCTCGTTCGACGGTGCAGCTGCGCGAGCGGATCGACACCGACCTGCTGTTCCGCTGGTTCCTCGACCTGCACCCCGGCGACGACGCCTTCGACCCGACGACCCTGACGCACAATCGGAAGCGGCTGGACGACCACGAGCTGACGAAGACGTTCTTCGCGGCCGTCGTGGCCGAGGCGATCGCGGCGGGCCTGTGCAGCGAGCACTTCAGCGTGGACGGCACGATGGTTGACGGCACGATGATCGAGAGCTACGCCTCGGCCAAAAGTTTCCAGCCTAAAGAGAATGGCGACGAGAACGGCGACGAGAACGGCGACGAGCATCGCAAAGGCCCGGGGAAGGAAGCGAACTCAGTCACATGGGACACGCGTTGGGCGAGAATCGGAACGGTCTGATCATGGCCGTCACCGCGACCGAGGCGAACGGGACGGCGGAGCGGACAGCCGCCCTGGAGATGCTCGACGCGGTGCAAGCCTCGCACGCGGTGCGAC
>JACCRE010000225.1 GCA_013813775.1 Planctomycetaceae bacterium | reverse complement strand
GTTGCAACCGGTCGGCTTCGCGGGAGGAACTTACACCAGCACTTCAGCACGCTGGCCGTGACGTTTGAGTGACGCCTCCACGAAGCCGTGGAACAGCGGGTGCGGGCGGTCGGGTTTGCTCTTGAACTCCGGGTGGTATTGCACCGCCACGAACCAGGGATGGTCGGGGATCTCGACGACTTCCACGAGCGGTCCGTGGGCGTGCTCGCCGGTCGGGATCAGGCCCGCCTCGACGAACTCCGGCCGGTAACGCGGGTTGAATTCGTAACGATGGCGGTGCCGCTCGCTGATCTTGTTCGAGCCGTAGCACGCCGCGGCCTTGCTGTCTTCCGTGAGCACGCAGGGCTGCGCCCCCAGCCGCATCGTGCCGCCCTTGTAAGTGACCGACTTCTGCTCTTCGAGCATGCAGATCACCGGGTGCGGCGTGTCGGTCGCGAACTCGGTGCTGTTGGCGTCGGTCCAGCCGATCACGTTGCGGGCATACTCGATCACGGCGCACTGCATGCCGAGACAGATGCCGAAATAGGGCACCCCGTTCTCGCGGGCGTAGCGCACCGCGTGAATCTTGCCTTCGATGCCCCGCATACCGAATCCGCCCGGCACGAGGATGCCGTCGACGCCGCGGAGGAGTTGATCGGGGTCCGTCTTCTCAAGCTCCTCGGCTTCGATCCGCTTCACGAGCACGCGCGCCCCATGCGCGAAGCCGGCGTGATCGAGCGCCTCGTAGATGCTTTTGTAGGCGTCGCGATGGTCGATGTACTTGCCGACCACGGCGATCGTGACTTCGTTCTCTGGGTTGCGGACCCGGTGCATCAACTCCTGCCACTCGTCGATCTGCAAGCGACCGGCGTTGAGGCGCAGCTTATTGACGATGATCTGGTCGAGGTTGTCTTCCGCGAGGCTCATCGGAACCTCGTAGATCGAATACTCCTTATCGACTTCGACGAGCACGCAGTGCTTTTCGAGGTTGCAGAAAAGCGCGATCTTGTCGGTATGTTCGCGGGGCAGCGGTCGCTCGCAGCGTACGATCAGGATGTCGGGCTGGATGCCGATCTGACGAAGCTGGCCGACGCTGTGCTGCGTGGGTTTCGTCTTCGCTTCGCGAGCGGCCTTCAAATAGGGCACGAGCGTGAGGTGGATGAACAGGCAGTTCTCTTTGCCGACGTCGAGCGGAATCTGTCGGATGGCTTCGGTGAAGGGCAGCCCTTCGATGTCGCCGACGGTGCCGCCGAGTTCGGTGATCACGACATCGACGTCCGGCCCCGTGAGACCGAGCACGGCGTTCTTGATCTCGTCGGTGACGTGCGGAATCACCTGCACGGTTCGGCCGAGGTACTCGCCTCGCCGCTCTTTGTCGAGCACGCGTTGATAGATCTGGCCGCTCGTATAGTTCGACTGGCGTGAGAGTGGCCCGCTGGTGAACCGCTCGTAGTGGCCGAGGTCGAGATCGGTCTCGCTGCCGTCGTCGAGCACGTAGACTTCGCCGTGCTGATAGGGACTCATCGTCCCCGGATCGACGTTGAGATAGGGGTCGAGCTTCTGCATGCGGACCCGCAGGCCGCGCCGTTCGAGCAGCAAACCGATCGAAGCGCTCGTCAGCCCCTTACCCAGCGAGCTGACGACGCCACCCGTGACGAAAATATGTTTGGTCATGGGGGGTCATGATAACCGAATTCCGCCGAGCGGGAACCGAGACGAAAGGGAGCGGGGGACGAGGGGAGCGGGAGAGGGGGAGATGACCGTAAAACGCCGCTGAAATCGCCAAAACCTCCTCATTGCCGCTCGGTCGGATCGCTTTGATCTCTCGCTATCCATCAGGTCCGTAGGTCACCACAAGCCGCTGGATGGAGACACTCGCCTTTGCTTCCAAAGGATTGGATGATGAGAGGGCGAGCATCCCCAGTCGACGCGGCAGGAGGGACGATGATCTCCAAGGAAAGCCAAGCCGTTTCCGCCGACGCGAAGCGGATCTACGAGCAGCGCCTGCGAATCCGTTTGGAAGACGCCCAGTTCGGCCGGTACGCGGCGATCGAGCCAATTTCTGGCGACTATTTTCTCGGCGATACGTTCGACGAGGCGGTGAACGCCGCTTTGGAAAGGCATGCGGATCGGCTGACGCACACGATCCGAATCGGGCATCCGGCGGCGCTGCATTTAGGGGTTCTGGTCCAGTGAACAAATTCGTCAATGAAAGAACGACGCGAATTCAGACCGAAAATCGGGGCGGAGCTGGTTCATGTTCAGAAAAGGTCGCTCTACGCCACATTCTTGAGAACGGACGTGGCGTAAAGTCCGCTTCAGAGAGAAGTCTGATCCGCGACGTTGGCCTTAAGACAGTGGAATTCGAATGTCGAACGATAGATCTTCCGGAGAAATACGACTCAGCGCCATGGCGAAGATGGTCGCAGTTATCCTACTTGCGGGCCCGGTACCCACAGTATGGCTGATTGCGGCGAATCATGGCTTTGGTGCAGCGGATTCGTTGCTGGGGACTACGCTTCTGGCGTTCGCAGCCGTCACGGTCCTAGTGGCGATCATCGTCGGTGTATCGCCAGCGGCTTGGCTGGGCGAGGGCGACGGCATTCGGAAACGAATCTGTATTGGGTTGGCATGGTTCGTTGCACTCTACACTGTCATTGGCGCGGCGCTGACAATGCAGGGACCGTAGGTCGGGCTGCCGCCTGACGCGGTTGTCTGCACGACCGGCAGGGGCCTGAACTACGCCGCTCGCCGCTGTCGCGCGACGAACTGCGCGTAATCCTCGGGCGTATCGATACCGACGGCGCGGTGCTCGACGATGGCGACTTGAATGGCGGCACCGGCTTCCAGCGCCCGCAATTGCTCGAGCTTTTCCAGCTTCTCGAGCCGCGACGGCGGAAGTTGCGTCAGACGCAACAGAAAATCCCGGCGGTAGGCGTACACGCCCAGATGCAGCAGCCAGGGCGTCTCACCGGCGAGCAGTTCGTCGATATTGGCATCGCGGACGAACGGGATCGGCGAGCGGCTGAAGTAAATCGCGCGGCCGTCGTCGCCCAAGGCGATTTTGACGCAGTTGGGGCTGTCGAGTTCACCACGGCTGCGGATCGGCGTGCCTAAAGTCGCTATCTCCGATCCGGAATCGGAAATCGCCCGCACCAACAGATCAATCTGTGCCGGGTCGAGCTCGGGTTCGTCGCCCTGGATGTTCACCAGCAGGTCTGCGTCGGGAAGGTGAGTGCGGGCGACCTCCGCGATGCGATCGGCGCCGCTGGGATGCTCGCCGGTGAGCACGCAGCGTGCTCCGAAGGCCTTCGCGGCCGCAGCGATCTCGGGACCGTCGGCGGCGATGATGACATCCGATAAAGAGGTCGCCCGGCAGGCGTTCTCCCACGTCGCCTGCAGCAACGTTTTGCCGGTTTCAGCCAGCAACAGCTTCCGCGGCAGCCGCGTCGAAGCCAGACGAGCCGGAATCACACCCACGGCGTTCAGCATGCTAGACCTCCCTGTGCCGGAGTGATGTCCCACACGACGCAAACCCTGTCAAGACGCCCTGTTCGTGTAAGAGGCTCTGACAAAGCCGTCATTCGTCTGATGTGGCTTCCGAATCCGGTCCCCCTCTCCTCTGGGGAGAGGGGAGTTTGGCGGAGCTTGTAAGGTGAACACACAACGAGCCTCCGAATTGAATGGAGCCGCGGATAAACGCAGATGAAGGAATCAGGGTCGAGCCGCTCTCTTGAAATTCGTGCCGTCTGTGCGATCCGTGGTTCCATTCTCGCTGATCCGTGTGCATCCGCGGGTTTGGCTAAAACCGCCGTCGTTCGCCACCGTTCCCTTGATAACCCGAACCTGTTACAAGCCGACGATTCAGGGGGACACGCGGAATGTCGCGAGGATTTCTCGGTTACGACGCGTCGTTCATGCTCGACGTGGTCGTGTGCGCGCTCGTGCTGATCGTGCCCGTGCTGGGGTATAGCCTGTCGCTCGTGAAGCTGCGCGGCGACTACCTCAACCACAAGCGGCTGCAGATCGCTCTCGGCATCGTACTGCTGCTCACGGTCGGAGCCTTCGAGTACGACCTGCAGATCGTGCACGGCGGCTGGCTCAACGTGGCCAACAAGAATCCCGAAAGTCCCCGTCTCGTCGGCGAACGTCTCGAACAGGCCCGGCTCGCGCTGCGAGTTCATCTGGTCTTCGCGATCTCGACGCCGATCCTGTGGGCGGTCACGACGGTGCTCGCGTTGCGGCGCTATCCCGACCCGCCCCGGCCGAACTCCCATAGCAAACGGCACAAGACGCTCGGCTGGCTCAGCGTCGTCGATCTCCTGCTGACCACCGCGACGGGGCTTGCGTTTTACTACCTCGCATTTGTCGCGAAGTAGGTGGTCGGTGGGAAGAATGAGCGGTTCCCCGCGGCGACAGGGTGTTCTTCACTTGTATCTCCTCGCTTCCGCCTCACGATCGGCGTTGCCGCGTTCCGGCTTGGCGACATACAACGTGCGGCTCCCTAGCGCTTCGTCACAGCCTGATTCTAGGGTGCCACTGGCTCCGCCAGTGTCGATTTCGGACGCCATTCCCGAGAAGCACTGGCAAAGCCAGTGGCACCCACTCCTCTTCTTGGCTGTGACAAAGCACTCGGCATGCCTGGCGACTCCCGATGAACGACCGACTTCGCGATCTGATGTCCGGCCGCTGCCGCGGGCTTGCACCGTCGGCGGCGCGAGCCGGGCTGCGCATCGCGGCGGCCGGTTATGGGGTCGCGATCGGGCATCGGAACCGACGCTTCGACCGTGGGATCGGCGTATTTCACGCCAGCGTGCCGGTGATTAGCGTCGGCAACCTCACGGCGGGCGGAACCGGCAAGACGCCCGTCGTCGCGCTGATCGCGAACTACTTCCGTCGCTGGGGAGTGAACGTCGCACTACTGAGCCGGGGTTATCACGCGCTCAAGCGTCACGATCGCCGCCAAGACGTGAACGACGAGGCCCTCGTGCTCGAGCATCTGTGCCCCGGCGTGCCGCATGTGCAACAGGCCGACCGCGTCGCCGGAGTCGCTGCGGCCGTCGCGCGCTTCGGCAGCGAGGTGTTGATTCTCGACGACGGCTTCCAACATCGTCGGCTGGCCCGTGATCTTGACATCGTGCTGATCGACGCCACGAACCCGTTCGGTTATGGACACCTGTTGCCGCGCGGGCTGCTGCGTGAGCCGATCGAGAATCTGCGTCGCGCGGACCTGATTCTGCTGACGCGTGCCGACAGCGTATCGCGCCAAAACTTGCTGACGATCCGGGAAACGATCGCCCGCGTCGCGCCGTGCGTTCCCATCATTGATGTCACATTCCCCGCGAGTCGATTGGTGAACTCGGCGGGCGAGAGTTCTCCGCTTGAATCGCTTGAAGAAGTGCCGACGCTCGCCTTCTGCGGCATTGGCAACCCTGCTGGCTTTGCAGGGACGCTCAAGGCGGCGAACGTCGGTCCCGTCGAGGTCGTCTCCTTTCCGGATCATCACCATTACACGCAGGACGATCTGGCGAGGCTCGCACGCCGGGCCGACGCCTTCGGCGTCGCGGCGGCGGTGACGACGCTCAAGGATCTCGTCAAGATTTGCGCGAAGTCGCTGCCGCAGCCGAGCGGCGTGCCGATCTGGGCCGTGGAGACGGGCTGCGACGTCGTCGCCAACGATACGGTGCTCTTCGGCCGGCTCGACGATTTCGTGCGGCGGGTCGCGGTGCCGAAGGCGGCGTGACGGATGAAGAACGGAAGAACGGAAGAACGGAAGAACGGAAGAACGGAAGAACGGAAGAACGGAAGAACGGAAGAACGGAAGAACGGAAGA
>JACCRE010000224.1 GCA_013813775.1 Planctomycetaceae bacterium | reverse complement strand
CCGCCTTGAGCCTGCTCAAAAACGAAACCACCGCCAAAGTCGGCATCAAGAACAAACGCCTCACCGCCGCTTGGGACGAAACCTACCTCGAGAAAGTCCTGCTCGGCGAATAACTTACGGTGCAATCGCCCTGTCCGACTCCGTGATGTCCGCCGTGGCGAGCACGTAGTCGGGGCGTACTTTCTCGTTGGCGAATACAAGATGCACCGCGTCGCGAGCCGAGGCGTGCGGTCCATCGAGAAACATGTCGTTACCCGACGAATGCCGATAGATGAACCGATCGCTGCTCGACGACCGCGACGGCTGACCCGCGCTTCTCGCCGCTGACGGTCGCTTTTCCCTCAAACCTCCACCCCCAACAACCCACACGCCTCCTCATACCCCGGCGCGTGGCTCTCCGTGCGACCGTCGTCGAGGGTGTAGCCGTAGGCGCTCGCCGTCACGCGGGCGAGGGCGGTGAGTTGGTTCCAGCGGAAGGCGGGGCGGGTCGTCGCGAACTCTTCGGCGGCGGTGCGGTAGTACTTCTCGCCGTGCAGGCGACCGTCTTCGCTGATCGCGTAACGCCGCAAGAGATCGAACACCGGCTGCGGAGCCGGCTTCGACTCGCCGTACTTCGCCACGATCGCGCAGGCGCGGAACTGGTCATTCTCGCGGATGGCCCGGTCGAGCTCGGAGAGCAGTTCCGAAGGTTCGGTCGCGCGAATCTCGGCGAGCTGCTCGGGCCGGGGGAACGGTTCTTTCTCATGCCCCTTCGGCAGGCGGGCGTCGGTGGGAAAATGGCTGTCCGCGACGAAATAGCCGGCGAGGATCATCGCGGCGACGGCGTTCCGCGGGTTGCTGATGCGGGCGATGTTCCGCCAGGCGTTGACGGCGTCGGAGGCATGCACGCCCGGCGAGTCGCCGTGCGCGCGGCTTCCGCGAACGCCTTCCCACTTCGGAACCTGCCGCAACACGAGCTGGTTCGCGGCCATCGAGATCGCTTCGCCGACATGTTCGACTGCGAAGCCTTCGGCGAGCGCCGCAGCGACGGCCGCGGCGGCGTCGGAGGCGGACGACGCAAGAATCGTCTCGCACAGTTCCGCAACCCAGGCGTCGTCGCCGGTGCGATCGCCTTTGGCCGCTTCCGGCAGATGATGTTCGTCGAGCAATCGTGCCAGCAATGCGATACGAGGATCGGCAGGACGGTCCGCCGAGTTGGCGACGTGGCTGATGCATTGCCGCACCGACTGACGCAGCAGCGTGTGGGCATGCTCGCGACCGGTGAAGTCGAGCAGGCTCCAGGCCCGCCAGACGAGCACGGTTTCATGCACGCCGGCGTGGTCGTCGACGTTGTATTGCAGCAAGTCGTTAAAGGCCGCCTCGGGAGACTGCCGCGACATCGCCGCGAAGATGCGGTCGGCGCGGTCGGCGTCTTTTTGGTTGTACGCCTCGCGCAGCAGAGTGCCGGCGTCGGAGGAGATCGCTTCGGGCAGCGGTTCGATCGGGTGCAGGATCTCCTGCTTGCCGACCGTCTGAATGAACTCGCTGTTGCGATACAGCACCTTCAACACGGGCAGCGGCCGCGTGGCGTCATCGCACTCCTGTGCGATCTGAAAGGCCGGCGTGAGCGCCATGAAGGTGTGGTAGCCGCGGTAGTGCTCGCCGCCGAAGCTGCGGGCGTTCGCGAGAGCCGCCGCGGCGGTGAGCTGACGCAAATCGGTGCCGCCTTGAAGCCGCTTCACGAGTTCCGGCAGCAGCTTGTCGGGCGGTGTGTCTTGCAGCACTCCGACGAGCGGTTCGAGCGGCCCGAACGTCAGCCGGGCCGGTTCGCTTTCCAACTCGGCGGCGAACGTCGAGGAGAGGCCCAGGTCGTAAGCGACCATGGGGCCGAGACTGGCCACGAACATGCCGCGGCCGACGTCGGCGAGAAACCCACGACGTGAAGAAGCAGGCATCGCGTCACCCTTTGTCAATGCGCGTGGGGAGACTACGAAGGCGGTCCCGCCGGGCGCAGCCGGCGGGCGTCGACGTTACGCAAACAACGCTGTGACGGCGTCGGACTTGACCATCTCGCGAGGTTGGTTGAGATGGTTGAAGACCATACGTCGCGGGTTGAGGCCGACGGCGTGATAGATGGTCGCCAGCAGTTCGCCGGGATGGACCGGATTCGATTTCGGGCTGGAAGCCGTCGCGTCGCTCTCGCCGTGCACATAGCCGCGCTTGATGCCGGCCCCAGCGACGACGGCGGTGTAGCAATAGGGCCAGTGATCGCGTCCGTCGTCGCTGTTGCCGTTGCCCGAGGTCGAGACGCCCCGTTTGGGGCTGCGGCCGAACTCGCCGACGGCGACGACGAGCGTGTCTTCGAGCAGGCCTCGCTGATCGAGATCGGCGATGAGGCCCGAGAGACCCAGATCGAGCATCGGTGCCGCCTGGTCCTTCATCCGCGCGCTCAAGCCGGTATGCACGTCGAAGCTGTGATTGTCGCTGTTGGCGACCTTGGGCCAGTTGACCTCGACGACGCGCGTGCCGGCTTCGATGAGCCGCCGGGCGAGCAGGCAGCTTTGCCCGAACGTGTTCCGGCCGTAGAGGTCGCGGGTCGCGTCGTCTTCGGCGGAGATGTTGAAGGCTTCGCGCGCCTTGCCGCTGAGCACGAGCCCCAGGGCCTTGTCGTAGTATTCATCGAGGGCGTAGCTGGCGACGGCCTTATCGAGGCCTTTCATGCCTTCATTGATCGTGTCGCGCAGGCTCGCGCGACGTTCCATGCGGGCGAGCGAGACTTCGGGGCGCAGGGCGAGGTCGTCGGCGCCGATGCGGTCCATCTTCGCCATGTCCATGTCGTCGCCGGACGGATACAGGTAGTACGGATCGTACGCCCGTCCGAGAAAGCCCGCCGTCCCCGCCTTGCCGACCACGTTGCTCTCTTGCAGCGGCCGAGGCATCATTACGAAGGGCAGCATCGGCCCTTCCGGCGGACGCAGCTTCACGATGTTGCAGCCGAAGTTCGGAAAGTCCTTCGGGCTGGGCGGCTCGAGTTGACCCGACGGGCTGACTTTGTCGGCCGTGTAGCCCGTGAGCATCTGGTAGATCGCCGCCGTGTGATTGAACAGTCCGTTCGGGGTGTAGCTCATCGCACGAATCATCGTGACCTTGTCGGTCACGCCGGCGAACTTCGGCATCAGCTCGGTGAGACGTGCGTCGGGATTCACCGACGCGATGGGATTGAAGACGCTCTTGACGTTGTCGGGAACGTTCTCTTTCGGATCCCACAGGTCGAGATGGCTAGGCCCGCCTTGCAGATAGACCAGAATGACGCTCTTGGCCTTGCCAAAGCCGGGTCCGCCGTAACGGGCGTCTTCTTCAGCGGCCACGGCCTGCGACCGCAGCATCGTCGAGAGCGAAAGCCCGAACATCGCCGAGCCGCCGACTCGCAGCAGGTCGCGTCGGGTGACGCCGTCGCAAAGGTCGCGGCTGGTGGCCTGCGGAATGACGAGCATCGACGAGTCTCCTGGCAGGGTGGGACCGCGCATGCGCGGCCGGCGCGAGGTGCATCTGTGAAAGCAGGATACCACCGGAACGCATCAAACGTCAACGATCCGTCGCACGGACGGCACCGTCAACGAAACACCCCGGCCCGCAGAGGCGGGTCGGGGTGTTTGTACTCAGAAAGCGAATCGCAGAAGAGATTACTCCGGAGCGGTTTCTTCCTCGGCAGGAGCCGGGTCGGTCTCAGGAGCCGGGTCGGTCTCGAGAGCCGGGTCGGTTTCGGTCTCGGGCGTCGGTTCCAAGGCCGGGGTGTCTTCGGTTTCCGGCGCGATCGGTTCCGGCGTGAAGGCCGGCGGGGTGTCGTCGGTGATCGGAGGCGCGTCGTCGACGATCGCGGGGTCATCTCCGTAGGACGAACTGCCTTCGGTACCCATGCCGGTGTCGCCGTCGCCCATCCCGGTATCGGCCGGGATCGGATCGACCGTGTCGACATCGGCATCGTTACAGCCAACGGCGAAAAGGCCAAGAGACAGAACTGCGAGCAATGATGCCAGCTTTTTCATCGTTTCAACTCCGTCAAGAAGGTTGTGCGGTGCGTGCACCGCGCGATCGTGGTGCACCGGATGGCGACACTTGTTCCGCCGCCGTGTTCGTCGGAAAGAGGATGCGCCCCGACCACGCGATATTCCCGACAACCGGGACGTTTCAGCTAGAAACATTCAAGTCGGCTGCGGAATTTCTACGCAGGGCAAACTTTCGCGGCTATTCACGGGGAGAGCCCTGAGAGACGGCCGGGGCGATGCCCCTGGTGCCGCCGCTGCGTCGGCTCATGAGCGTCAGCCCCACGATCGTCAGCAGCGTGCCGCCGATGAGCGCCGCTGTCAGCGGCTCCCGATAGACGAGCACGCCGCCGATGGCGCACATCGCCGCCTGCGACGCGTTCAGCAAATTCACCTGAACGACCGGGATGCGGCGGAGCGAACCCCCGATGGCGAAGAAGGCGATCGCGTTCAGCACACCGGCGAGCACCATCAGCCCCCATTCCTGCGACGTCGCTTGCAGGATTTCCGGCCCGAGCCGCACGACGGCGGGCACTCCGACGCCGAGCACGCCAGTCGAGCTGACGATCGCCAGCGTCGCCGGCAACGGCACGCTGTCCCGCGTCGTCTGCCGGATCACGACTCCCAGAACGCCGTAAAAGACACCCGCGATCGCCGCGAAGGCAATTCCCGACAGCACCCAGAACTTGGGCGAAAAGTCGGAGGGTCCTGCGGGCAACGCCGCGGCGGCGCCTTCGGCTCCGTAGCTCAGAATGCCGATCGCGCCGATCAACAGGCCCATCGCGATCGTCGAGCGGATCGTGACCGACTCGCCGAGCCACGCCCGTCCCAGAACCGCGCCCGTCAGCATCAAGGTCGCGAAGACCGTGGGCACCGACAACGCCAGCCCGCAGCGCGCGAGAGACCATTGAAAAAGCACGTTGCCGCCGCCCTGCACGGCGAAACCGACCGCCATCAGGATGAGGATGGTTCGCAGCGGAGGCAGCGTCGAGAGGCCGCCGACAGCACGGCCGCCAAGCAACACCCACGCCGACAGGGCGCTGGGCAGCGACTTCATGGCTGTCACCCACAAGGCCCAATCAGCGTCGCCGTCGCGGGTGACTCCGCGCAGCGCGATGTTGGTGGCGGTGTAGCAAATCGCGGAAACGATCCCCAGCACCACGCCCCACAGCACCTGGCGTTGGGCGAGATCGGCGACGCGAGCCCGTTCGGACGCCGCCGCCCTCTCTGAAGCGGACGGCGGACCGTCGGCGACCGACAGCGTCTCGGCAGCGGAAGCGGACACGACCATCCCTGGAAAGCGACGACGGGAGTGAGAAACGCGGGCGGGCGTCACACGATATCCGCTCGGCGGGGAGTCTTCCATCCGGCTCATCGGCCGGCGATGATCGCTGCGGATATTTCCGCGGTTCTTCGCACTCACTCTGTGACTATGTTCCGTTCGCGGCTGTTCGCCGAGATCGTGCTTCCGTATGGGGCGTTCGTGCTGCTCGCGGGAAGCCTGTCGGTATGGATCGGTGGCGCGATTCACGACCGTGTCGTTCGCGACGGGGCTTTAAGTCGTGTCCGCATGGTCGCGCAGACCGTGGCCGAGCGCGACGACGTGCTGCGCGTTTCGTCCGACTCCTGGACAGACGGCCTACGACGCGTCGCCGAGTCCACCGGAGTGCGGCTGACGGTCATCGACGGCCTGGGAACGGCGATCGCCGACACCGAACGCGATCCGTCACTGCTCGGCGACTTGCGAAACCTGCCCGAGGTGCGGCAGGCACGATCTTCCGAAAAGGTTGAGCAGGTGGTCGCCGACGACGGCCGCCTTGTCGTGGTCGTGCCGATCGTCGAACGAAGTCGATCCAACGCGGCGAACGCCGCGACGCAGCGGACGCAGCGGACGCAGATTTTAGGTTACATCTTAGCGCAGGGATCACCGGCGACCGTGACGCACACCGTTCGTCGTTGGCGACTGTGGGCCGTTGTGATCTTCGCGACGGCCGGCCTGATCGGTCTTCTTCTCGCCGCGCGCACGGTGCATCGGTTGGACGCGGCGATTGGAACGATCACCCGCTCGGCCAGATCCGCCGCCGCGGGAGTCGAGGCTGCCTCAGAAACGCCTGCCGGATCGGAACCCAAGCGTTCGCCGCCGGCCGAATCGATCTCCACCGAGCTTGCCGCGTACGCAGCCGACCTCGACACCCACTCCGACCGCTCCCGCCGCGAAACCGCCCGGCTCAAAACGAATGCCGAACGGCTTTCGACGGTGCTGTCGAGCATGGCCGAGGGCGTGCTCGCCATCGACCGCGACGAACGCATTCTCGTCGCGAATCCGGCGGCGGCGAACCTGCTCGACCTGTCGGACGTGCCCCTTGTCGGCCGGCGTCTCTGGGAGGCCGTTCGCGTTCCGGCGATCCGTGAAGCGGCGCGCGCCGCCTTCGAGGGCCGCGACACGTCGCAAATGGAAATTGAACTGCCGCGCACGCAGATCGCGATCGCTTTGCGCGCCAGTCGTCTGCCGGGCGAACCCGCACCGGGCGTCGTGCTTGTGCTGCACGACGTCACCGAGCTGCGGCGGCTCGAGAACCTGCGTCGCGAGTTCGTGAGCAACGTCTCGCATGAGCTCAAGACGCCGCTCGCGTCGATCCAGGCCTACACCGACACGCTGCTCAACGGTGCGATCGACGACCACGAGAATAACGTCCGCTTCCTGAATCGCATCTCGGAACAGGCCGACCGTCTGCACAGCCTGATCCTCGATCTGCTCAGGCTCGCCCGCATCGAGGCCGGCACCGACGTGTTCGAGATCCAGAAGCTCTCGGCGAGCAAGATCATCATGCAGTCCTGTGATGAGCACGCCGCCGTCGCGGCGGCGAAGGGCGTGACGCTGATGATGGAACCGCCCGACGAACCGGTGCGGCTGCGCGTCGATCCCGACGGCATGCGCACGATTCTCGACAACCTGCTCGACAACGCGATCAACTACACGCCCTCGGGGGGCCGTGTGACCGTGCGTTGGGGCCGACGAGGCGACTCCGCCGTCATCGAGGTGGCCGACACCGGCATCGGCATTCCGCCCGAGCACCTGTCGCGCGTGTTCGAGCGATTTCATCGTGTCGACAAAGCTCGCGATCGCGATCGGGGCGGCACTGGCCTGGGCCTGGCGATCGTCAAGCACCTCGCAGGAGTGTTCGAGGGTCAGGTCGAGGTCGAAAGCGAAGTCGATTGCGGCAGCACCTTCCGCATCCGCCTGCCTCTCGCCGACAAGCCGACCGTCGAGCGAGACATCGTTCATGTTTGAAGCAAACGGAGCCGCGACCGTGAGGGAGCGACTTCAAGCTGGCTGGAAACGCTCCCTGACAGTCGCGGCTCTGACTGCATGACGCTCGTCGCTGTGAATCCGTGTTCATAAAAACTTCATGCCAATCGAGTCGAATGCTCATACGGCGGCCGTAAGATCATGCGGCGGTGAGCCTTCAGTGGCGTCCCGCGCTGCGAGACGTCCGTGCGCAAGCTATACTGGATGAGTTGAAGTTCCGTCGCGATGCGCCCGGTCCGGCGATCGGCTCGCGGTCCGGCGGTTACGCTCGGCCAGGGTTCCTGTCGCCATGTCACTGCATCTCATCCGCGATCTCGACAGCCTGCATCGCGACATCGTCACGATGTGCGGCATGACTGAGGAACTCGTCGGTCGAGCCGTTGAAGAACTCGGAAAACCCTCCGACGACCGCGCCGAACGGCTCGCCGAAGAAGACCGCAAGGTCGACTGGTACGACGTGCAGATCGAGGAGAAGTGCCTTAAGATCCTCGCCCTGCACCAGCCGGTCGCCATCGACCTGCGGCGGACGATCGCGGCCCTCAAGATCAGCAAGGAACTCGAACGCTGCGCCGACATCGGCGTGCATATCGCCGAGCGCGTCGGCGGCCTGTCGAGGTCCACGACCGAGATCAAGATCCCGAAGCGAATGACCCAGATGGCCGGCATCGCGCTCGACATGCTCCGCCGCAGCATCGACGCCTACGTCGAACTCGACACCGAGAAGGCCCGCGCGGTCTGCGAAGACGACGACATCGTCGACGAGCTCAACCGCGAGGTCATCCGCGAGCTCGTCGAGCAGATGCGCAGCAGTCCCGACAAGATCGAGCCGTCGCTGAGCCTGTTCTCGGCCTCGCGGCATCTCGAACGCGTCGCCGACCACGCGACCAACATCGCCGAGGAGGCCGTGTACATGGTCGAGGGCGCGATCATTCGACATCAGAAGAAGTTCCCCGACCGCCTGCCCGGCGAAACCGCCGAACTTCGCTTCGGCGTCGTCAACGGAGGCCGTGCGAAGGCCGCGGAGGGCTGAACCGGCAGTGCGAGTCTTGCGAAGCCCGATGGGATCCCCTCTCCTCAGGGGAGAGGGGCAGGGTGAGGGGATCAAGCGGCGGAAACGAAGATGAAGCCGCAGCCGAGGCCTTTTGGCGACCTTGAGGCGATACGAACACTGGCACAAAGCGAGTGTCAGAACTCCCCTCACCCCCGACCCCGCTCCCCAGGGAGAGGGGAGCTGACGTGAAAACGCTCACCGTGACCTTCACTCGCAGCACATGAAACAACAGACCCTGCTCATCGTCGAAGACGAGCGCTCTCTCAGCGAGGTGCTGACCTACAACCTCGAGAAAGAGGGCTTTCGCGTCGTCACGGCGTCCGACGGGCAGGACGGGCTGCGCAAAGCGCAGTCGCTCGTGCCCGATCTGATCGTGCTCGACCTGATGCTGCCCGTGCTCGACGGTCTTCAGGTTTGTCGGCAATTGCGGGCCGATTCGCGGACACAGCATCTTCGCATCCTGATGCTCACGGCCCGCAGCGAAGAGGTCGATGAGATCGTCGGCTTCAACATGGGGGCCGACGATTACGTCACGAAGCCCTTCAAGCTCAAGCCGCTCATCCATCGCATCAAGGCGCTGCTGCGACGCGCGCCCGACGCGCCCGCGTCGGCCGACCGCGCCGCCATGCACGGCATCGAGATCGACCGCGTCCACCATACGTGTCGCCTCGACGGGCAGGAGCTTTCGCTCACGCCCACCGAGTTCCGTTTGCTCTGGACGCTCATCCGTCAGCCGGGCCGGCCTTACAGCCGCAACGAGCTGATGGACACCTCCCGCGGCGAAGACGCCAACGCCCTCGAACGCACGATCGACGTCCATGTGCGATCGCTGCGCCAGAAGCTCGGCGACAAGGCCGACCTCGTCGAAACCGTTCGCGGCATCGGTTACCGCTTTCGGACGGATCTCGAAGGCGGTTGAGGCGACAGGGCGCATCGGACGCACCGGCAAGAGGGTGCCTGCCCTCACCTGCCGAACATTCGCAACGTCTCACGTGTCCGACGAACGAGCCTCGTTGACCGTCTTCCCGCACCGCGTTAGACTCGCTTCACAGGCTCGTGACGTGCTATGTGCCCGTAGCGCAATCGGATAGAGCGTCGGCCTCCGAAGCCGAAGGTTGGAGGTTCGAATCCTCCCGGGCACACTCTCTCTCTGCGTCAGCCGGCCCATGAAATGGCGGGGCCACGACCGTCAGGGAGCGATTGACGACGTCATGCCGCTTATTGAAATCGCTGCCCGACGGTCGCGGCTCCGAGAGGTCTATGCTGATCGCTCCGTCGCCGTGACGAAGCGGCGACGACTTCGCCACGCGCCGCCAGCGACGGCGATCGTCAGCAGGAGCACCGTCGATGACGGTTCCGGCACGCTCGCCGGCGCGATGCCGGTCGTGTTCTGGATGAACGCGACGTGGCTCGACGTGCGCGTCGCGCCCGAAAAGTCGCCGTAGTCGGCGTTCGCCGTGTCGTCTCCGAAGGCGAGAAACGACGTGACGCCCGCGAGCAGATCGCCGAAGCCGAAGTCGATGAACAGCCCGCCGCCGCTGTCGCCCGAAGCGACGTTGAACTCCAGGTCGAGCGGGTTCGGCGAGCCGATCGAGCTCTCCGACGGATCGAACGGGCTGTCGAAGTCGCTCATCAGAATGCGGTCGCTGTAAGTCCGATTGGCGGGCGTGCCCGGACCGTTGAAGAAGTCGGCCGTGACGTCGAGCACGTTCTGACCGGCCCGCTGAACGCCGCCGGGGATCGTCGCGCCCGTCGTGCCGGTGCCGGTCGCGCCGTAGCCGACGTACGTTCCCACGCGGCCGACCTCGCTCGTCGCACCGCTGTAGCGGGCCGGCGCGACGTTCGTCACCGAAGAGGCGAGCCGAATCAACGCAACGTCGTTGCCGGCGTACAGGCTGCCGGTCCACGTCGGTTCGACGAAGACTTCCGCCCCAAAGTAGGTCGCTCCGCCGACGGTGAAGCTGTACTGATTCGCCGGCACGCCGACGATCACATGCGCCGCCGTCAGCACCCAATCGGCCCCGATCAGTGTTCCCGAAGCCAGAAACAGCGGGTTCTGAATCAGCCCGACGCTCGGGTAATTCGTGGCGAGGCTCAGATAGCTCGCATCCGGTCGATCATCGCGAATCGTGCCCGTCGGCTGCATGCCGAGCAGCCCGGCGTTGGCGGGGGCAGTGGCCAACACAGCGACGCAGAACGCTAAACCGGCGATGAGTCGCATCGTTATCGTTGTCACGTGCGAGATTCCCGTTGCGTGCGCGGCCCGATGCCATTCCAACGCCGCCGGTGGGCGATGTCGAGCCAAATCGAGCCGCGGAATGCCCGGGGTGGAAACCATGGAACACACGGAACACACGAAAGTTGACGTGGAATCTGCCAATGACTGTGTTCGTTTCGTGTGGTTCGCGTCTTTCGTGGTCGATTTCCCGGGTCTCACAACGTCTCTCCGGTCGAGGGAGACGCGGAAGAGATGGAACGCGCGAAATTGATGCGAGATCGGCTGCGACCTTTCCTTTCCGTATTTTTCCGTGCGTTCCGTGGTCCTCGTCTTCCGTCACACGACGCCGCGTCGCTTGTTGAGTATGATGCGGCTCGCCGGCGTTCGTGTGCGATTCCGAGTCCGGCTCAGCGGGATGCGTTCATGTGGCACTCTCAGACCTACCGGTCGAGCGTGACCGAACGCGTTGCCACGGCCTTCCTGTCGTGAAGGCGTGCCCCCCGGATCCGGTCACATACGCAGTCGCTAAGGTTTCCCATGGCTCGGAAGGCTCCGCCGCAATCAGACGGCGGTTTTACGTCGCTCGAACTCGACGCGCGGCTCATCGAAATGCTCACGGTTCTCGGTTACGAAGAGCCGACACCCATTCAGCGGGAAGCGATCCCGCCGATCCTCGCCGGCAGCGACGTGATCGGACAGGCCGCCACCGGCACCGGCAAGACCGCCGCCTTCGCCCTGCCGATCCTGCAACGCATCGTCGGCTTCGGCGACAAGCGCGGCAAACCGACCGTGCTCGTGCTCGTGCCCACGCGTGAACTCGCGACGCAGGTCGCCGAGGCGATGCACAAATACGGTCGTCCGCTGGGCGTCAACGTGCTGCCGATTTACGGCGGACAGGCCTACGGTCCACAGCTTCGCGCCCTGAAGCAGGGCGTCGATATCGTCGTGGCGACGCCGGGACGCGCCCTCGATCACATCCGCCGCAAAACGATGCCGCTGGCCGGCATTCGCATCGTCGTGCTCGACGAAGCCGACGAAATGCTCGACATGGGCTTCGCCGACGACATCGAATCGGTCCTGTCGGAGACTCCCGCCGAACGCCAGACGGTGCTCGTCTCGGCGACGCTGCCCCCGCGGATCTCGTCCATCGCCGAACGGCATCTCAAAGACCCGGTGCGCATCAGGATCGCCGGCGAGCAGACCGGTGACGGTGAGCTGCCGCGCATCCGGCAGATGGCGTACATCGTCCATCGGTCTCACAAGCCCGCCGCGCTGGGACGCATCCTCGACGTCGAAAACCCGACCTCGACGATCGTCTTCTGCCGCACCAGGACCGAGGTCGATGAACTCAGCGAAACGCTCACCTCGCGCGGCTATCGGTCCGAGCCGCTGCACGGCGGCATGTCGCAGGATCAGCGCACCCGCGTGATGAAGAAGCTGCGGGCCGGAGCCGCCGACCTGATCGTCGCCACCGACGTCGCCGCCCGCGGCCTCGACATCCCGCAGTTGTCGCACGTGATCAATTACGACGTGCCCAACGCCCCCGAGTCGTACGTGCATCGCATCGGCCGCGTGGGCCGGGCGGGCCGCGAAGGCGTGGCGATCACGCTCATGGCCCCTCGCGAGCATCGCATGCTGCGCGACTTCGAACGTGTGACGAAGCAGAAGATCGAAACCGCCCGCGTACCCACCGTCGCCGACCTGCACGCCAAGCGACTGGAACTGACGCGCGCCTCGATTCGCGAAGCGTTGCTGTCGGACAATCTCGATTCGTACCGGCCCGTCGTCGAGTCGCTCTGCGACGAGTTCGACCTCGTCGAGATCGCACTGGCCGCCATCAAGATCGCCCACACCGCGACGGGTGCCGACGGCGACGACGCCGAGGAGATCCCCGCCCCGGCCCCGGACTCGTCATCCGACGCTGTCGTCCGCCGCGGCGCGCCGCGTGATGGCGGCGGCGGCAAGAAGTTCGGCGGCAAGTTCAGCGGCAAGCCCCGCGGCCCGAGCGCGGGAGCCGCCCGCCTCTACGTCGCCGCCGGCCGCGACGCCGGCGTCCGCCCACAGGATCTCGTGGGCGCCATCGCCGCCGAAGCGGGCCTGAAAGGCCGCGACGTGGGCGCCATCGAAATCGCCGACCGGTTCTCCTTGGTCGAAGTCCCCGAAGCCGACGCCGAGAAGGTCATCAAGGCGCTGCGAGCGGGAACGATTCGCGGGAAGAAGGTGGCGGTGAGACGGGATCAGCGGGAGGGGTGAGGGGCAGGAATAAGCAATTGCCGCGAGTACAGAGTTGAGCGGGACGTTTTGCGGCTGAGCGCTGGACTCCGCTCCCGTATTGGCTATGCCGAGGCCCTGCGCCGACTCGCGCCGAGTTGATAAAGCTCACCGCTCGCGATCGAAGCCCACACGACGTTGAGCACCATCGGAGGCCATGCACCTTCGGCGAGCGACACCGCCGCAATGCCAATCGCGCCGGCGAGGTTAAGGCCATGATATAGCCATCGTTTTTGAATCACACCCCGTGAATTGAGTACGTACGCCAGCAAAAGCGCTGCTCCGCCGCACCATCCAAGAATCTGCCCAACGAGATTCATAATGATTTCCAAGGCGCGCGAAGTCTTCCTGGGCGGTTACACGACAGGGTCGGGGTCGTCCGGGAGCACTTCCGCAGGACTATTACCGATCTCGAGTGCGAAATCTCGAACGTGCCACTTCTTGGACTCGATCATCGTGTTCGGCTGCTGTCCGAGCACTTCAAAAATCAGATCGTTCATATGCCGAACGGAGTCGTACGAAGGTGCGATGAATTCCAAGACCAAGTCGTGCGTCCACGTTCGATCTCCGAATAAGTGTCGATCGACATTCCTATAGGCCACCACATCCCACGATCGGAAGAGTGCCCGGCTGCGGATCGCCTTTAGCAGCGACTCCAGTTGCATCTCCTGCTCATTCTTGTTGCCGTCCAGCCAGATTTGTGAGAAGGCTACGACATGCTTCGCACCAATCGCTTTTGGCGCCCTCCCGATCACGACATTCGCTTTGACAAGCCGGTGGACGAGACTTTGGCGGTCCACTTCTCCCAATGATTCGTTCATGAGCCGCCACAAATCGCGCAGGTGCGGTGAAATCTCATTTCTGCTCAGCGGACGACTTTTTTCCTTGTTCGCGAGCCGGATCTCCTCGGTGCCCATCACCTTGACGGCCTTCGAGTAGGTCATCGTCCGCAGCTTCATCGAGAATTGCCCGACGAGGTCCGCGCTGGGTGACGTCACGCTGATCACATAGTCATATTTCCCGCTGACCTGGAAAAGGCTTCCACCTCGTCCAAACGCTTCGACCGCAAGCTGCCACATTTGTGCGACGTTCTCGTCATTTGCGCCTTTGCGTTCCACTTTCACTAAATACTTCGCCTGACCGAGGGCTTTCTGCCTAAACCAACTCGACGTTCGAAACTCACCGAACTGATTCGGTACAAAGTGGGCATTCGATGGCTTGATCTCCAAAAACCCTGCGGGCAGCCGCCGTTTTCGGTTCGTTCCACGAGATTCCGCACGCATCTCCCTCAGCTCCAATATGATCTGCTGCATGCTCGGCCGATCGTCCGGATCGATCGCGATCATACGTTCGACCAGGGAACATAAGCCGGAGTGCACCCAGTCGTGACCGCACCAGGAGAACGGTCGCTGCGCATTCAGATGCGCCGCCTTCCAGTGCGCTCTTAGCGCCGCGTCCATGTCGCATCCAACAAGTGTCTTGCCGTCAAGGCTTACGGGATATGAACCCGTCAAATGCTGGTAGAAAGTCACTCCGAGGGCATATACGTCCGCGACGACAGATTGGAAGGCGCCAGCGCAGCGCTCAGGTGAATTGTACGGCCATGTCCCTCCGAACCCTTCCCAAGTCTGTGGATCAGCGATCTTGATCGTCCATCGACCGTCGTTCGCAAGAAACAGCAAAAAGTTGTGCCGCTTGACGTCGCCATGAGGCTGTGAGTCGACGGCGGGCTTGAACGCGTTGTGAAACGCGAAGAGTGCTTGTGCCATGCCGAGCAGTTGGTCGAGAACTCCGTCCATGGCCTGCCCATCTCGAGGGATCGATGCCGCTTCGAGGCTGCCGGCCGATGCATATAGATATTCGATGCAGTAGAAAATGCAGT
Source organism: Planctomycetaceae bacterium (assembly GCA_013813775.1). Classification (GTDB taxonomy): domain Bacteria; phylum Planctomycetota; class Planctomycetia; order Planctomycetales; family Planctomycetaceae; genus JACCRE01. The sequence goes on along the minus strand of JACCRE010000224.1, from coordinate 2,345 downwards.
CGCTGACATTGGCTTCGGCTGTTCGGTCGCCATGGATCTGGCCTTTGGCGTCGATTGCGCCGAGCTGGTCGAAACTCGACTGCGGGCAAAGTATAAGATCGTGCCCCACGGCTTCATTGACTTGGCCGAGCATGTGCACTTCGGCATTCCGTGCCTTCCATGCGGCGTTTCGGGCATATTCTTCTGATGCAAGTGCCGGCCAGATCTTCAGAACGCGTTTCGTCCCACGCGGCGTGTTTTCGCGTTTGGTGCAGACGACTACCACGGTGTCGGAGCCGCCGCCGATCTTCGCCTCGATAGCGAACGGCTCGAAATAGGCCTCTATAAATCGTGCCGACTCAAACTGGGACATCGTCGCCTCCTCGTGGTGTGCCTATCCAACGGATATTCCGAACTAAGAACGCGCTCCGTCCGATACGGTTGAATTTGAATCGTTCGGCCAACTTCTGATACGACTATCCCCCATCGCCCCTCCTCTCCGCTGCTGCGTTCCCCGGGAACGATGAGGGGTTTTCATCGTGGCAGAGAGTCGCCGCAAAGTGAAGCGGCTGATGCACGCTAGCACGCGTAATCGAGCCGTCATCATGCCTTCTTCATAGTGCGCGAGCCGTTCTTCATGGCCGAATCAAAGACTTCTCGAGTTGGAAACCACTGAAACGATGTCGTCCCGAACGCGTCCGTGCTCTCGGCACTGCTGAGCCCCGCGCATGGCTTTCACTCCATTGCGGATGCGGCACAGAAACTGGACATCGCGGCAGCGTCGATCCGCAACTTAAGAAGCGGGAAGCACGCGGTTCAGCGAGGCTTAGTGACCCACGTTGCGCAGCGGCTCAATGCAACATTGAAGCTTGAAGCGGAACTGGTCGTCGAGAACCTCATCGTTCCGACCTTGTCGCGAATCCCGACAGATGTCGATTTTTTTTCCGGCCTTCGATACGGCTGGTTTCGGGACACGCACGATGTCACTGGAGAAGTCGGGTGGCACCAGGAGACGATCAGGTTCACCGCAATCAATGTGGTCGATGACCGTCGAATCACTATGGAGGCGTCGATCAAGAACCGTAAGAACAACAGTTTTCGCGGGCAAGCGCAGCGCATCGATGAGCGACTTTTCTCGCTCGTCGCCATGCACGAAAAGCAAGGCCGATCTTTCACGGCGGCTTTCTGCGGGCTTAAGAAACGCGTGAAATGCGACGTTGACGATCCTCGAAGAACAGAGAAATACGATGATGTGCTGTGCGGCGTGTGGTCCGGCGTTGACGCTTTCTACGATCAAACGGCAGCGAGAATGTTCCTTTCGAAGGAACGTCTCGCAAACGACGTTCTGGATGACGTCGCAAGGTCGGTTTGGGTCAGCGATCTGACAACGTTCGCGAGACGGAAGCCGCGGTGAAGCTCTTGCCGCACCGTGCTCACTCAAACTGCAGCCTCTTCCGGGCCAGAGAACATTCACGGTCGCATACCTCCAGCCACGTTCGAAAGTCCGCGCAAGTATGCGAGCGGACGGCGTCGAGCGCGAGCTTAGGTTTGCCGGCTCGACGTGTGCCACTGGCTTTGCCAGCGCCTGTGGGTGACGTGCATACTCTGCTTGGCCGCTCATTGAACGCCGGGAGCACTGGCGAAGCCAGTGGCATCCAAGACGGACCGGCCGAGAGACGATTCGAATCACTGGTAATGCTCGTCGGCGGTCTTCAGCGACCGTCGAGGCAGCCGAGAGATTGCAAGGACTCCCCCATGACGATCGCCGAACTTGTTCTGGCCCTGAAGCGCGCGGCGGAGGCGAGTCCGCTGGAGTTGGAGACGCCGGTGTTTTGCGACGGCAAGGCGTCGGATGAAGTCCTCGCCATTTCCGCCGTCGAGATCGACGACGAAGGGGATTGCATGATCTCGTTGGTGTGAGGGTTGAGCTTGGGATGTGGGATATCGGATGTGGGATGTGGTGAGGTTGTGCTGTCTCCCGCTCACCCCGTCCCCCACTCGCCCGCCTCTCCCGATCTCCCGCTCCCCGACATCGCATTTCGATACAAAACAAGAATCGAAGCGAAAACAGCCCCGATTGCTCTTCCCACCCCTCTCGACCTGAGCGAGGTTGGATCGTGTTCGGGTTTTGAGACGCGATGCATGCCTCTCGCGGATCATGCTGGCCCGGATGAGTCTGTGCGGCGTGGTAGCCGGCCTTGCGTCGGTCCATGGCGTCGAGAGCAGATGACCAAACCCGGGGCCTTTGTCGGCAAGAGCACCTTTTGCTCGAGAGCGGCATCCCTCGGCGGCGGACGTCCACCTCACGCGACGAGATTGCGCTCAGCGAAGTGCGAGGCGTCGTCTCGGGCGCCTCCATGGGGGGG
>JACCRE010000221.1 GCA_013813775.1 Planctomycetaceae bacterium | reverse complement strand
ACGAACTGCGAGACATCTGCCGCCTCCGGGCAACCCGCGCCCCGCCCGCCAAGCGACGGCTCGGCGGCACTGCGAAACGCAACCACGCCAGTCTCGCAGATTACCTAGCATGGCGCAATCGCCCTGGATCAACAACCCAAAGAGTGATCGTGGACCCCAGCAATCAAGCACCTGTGTAGTATGGTAGCGATTTGAATGCGACAGCAACACTTGCGGCCGGTAAATGCCAAGCCAGACGACTACTGAAGCGGACCAAGCAAGAATTCTGTGTACGCTGTGGTCCGCATAGCGGACCCTATGGAATGCGCCATCACAAATAATCGTTGATCAGATTCTCCAGCATCTCCTGCCGTCCGCTCTTGTTCTTTTCGACGTCGCCCTTGTCGAGCATGTATTTTTCGAGGTCGGCGAATGAGGCTTCGCCTTTTTCGATCTTCTGGCCGATGCCGCTGTCGTAGCTGGAGTAGCGGTCCTTCACGAAGTTATTGAGGACTCCATCTTTGCGGATCGCGGCGGCGATTTTCGCGCCGCGGGCGAAGGCGTCCATGCCGCCGATGTGAGCGTGGAAGAGATCGACGGGCTCGAAGCTTTCGCGACGCACTTTGGCGTCGAAGTTCACACCGCCGGGGGCGAGGCCGCCTTGCTTCAGGATCACGAGCATGCACTGCGTCGTGAGATAGATGTCGGTGGGGAACTGGTCGGTATCCCAGCCGAGCAACAGGTCGCCGGTGTTGGCGTCCATACTGCCGAGCGCGTTGTGAATGCGAGCGTATTCCAGCTCGTGCATCATCGTGTGACCGGCGAGCGTCGCATGGTTCGTCTCGATGTTGAGCTTCACGACGCCGTCGAGGCCGTTGCGGCCGATGAAGTTGAGGCACGCCGCCGCGTCGAAGTCGTATTGATGCTTCGTCGGCTCTTTCGGCTTCGGTTCAAACAGAAACTGACCCTTGAAGCCGATGCTCTTGGCGTGATCGTGCGCGAGATGCATGAAGCGGGCGAGGTGGTCGAGCTCGCGCTGCATGTCGGTGTTGTAGAGGTTCTGGTAGCCCTCGCGACCGCCCCAGAAGACGTAGTTCTGGCCGCCGAGCTCGTGCGTGACCTCGATCGCCTTCTTGACCTGCGCGGCGGCGTAGGCGAACGCGTCGGCGTTCGGGCTGGTGGCCGCGCCGTGCATGAAACGGGGATTCGAGAAGAGGTTCGCCGTGCCCCACAGCAGCTTGACGCCGGTCTTCTGCTGATGGTCCTTCAGAACCTTCACGACCTCGTCGAGAATCCGATTCGTCTCTTTGAGGTTCGCGCCTTCCGGAGCGACGTCGCGATCGTGGAAGCAATAGAACGGCGCGCCGAGCTTCTCGATGAACTCGAAGGCGACCTCGACGCGCTTCTTCGCGTTCTCGGCGTTGTCGGTCGCGCCTTCCCACGGACGATGGGCCGTTCCCGGGCCGAAGGGATCGCTGCCCGTGCCGCGGAAGGTGTGCCAGTAGGCGACGCCGAAGCGGAGCAGATCCCGCATCGACGTGCCTTCGATTTTCTCGTCGGCGTTGTAGTGCCGGAAGGCCAGCGGATTCTTCGTCTTGGGGCCTTCGTATTCGATCTGCTTGGGCACTTCCGGGAAGTAAGCCATGGCTCGCCTCGGGCGCGGGACGGTGGTGAATGTGGTTTGCGGGCGAGTTTATCGGTCGAAGCGAACGGGGAACAGCGAACGGGGAATGGAGGGCAAGTACGCTTTCGCCCCGGTCATCGATACGGAAGAATGCGGTCGTGGCCTGCACTCGAAAAGAGAACCTATGAAACCGATCGTCTCTCTCGCCGTCTTGTTTTCGATCGCCTCGGTGGCCGTGGGGCAGGAGGACCAGTCCAGCGTGAACGTGATGTCGTTCAACATCCGTTTCGACAATCCCGCCGACGGTCCCGACGCATGGCCGCATCGCAAGGATTGGGTGGCGGAGATCATTCGCGAGCACGCCGACATCGTCGGCATGCAGGAGGTGAAGAAGAATCAGCTCGACGATCTCAAAGAGCGATTGCCGAACTACGAGTTCTACGGCGTCGGTCGCGACGACGGCAATGAGGCCGGCGAGTACGTGCCGCTCGCATGGAAGCAGGATCGCTTCGAGGCGGTCGAGAAAGGCGTCTTCTGGCTCAGCGAAACGCCGGACGAGCCCAGCAACGGCTGGGATGCGAACCTCAACCGTATCTCGACCTGGGCGCGGCTGAAGGACAAGCAGTCGGCTAAGCAAGTCCTCGTGCTGAACACCCACTTCGATCATCAAGGCGAGCAAGCGCGGCGAGAAAGCGCGAAGCTGATGCGTGAATGGGTCGCGAAGCATGCGAAAGACGATGCCGTGATCGTGACCGGGGACTTCAATACGACGGCGAAGTCGGTTCCGTACAAGAACCTGACCGCGGACAGTGGAGCGACGACGCTGCGCGATTCGCGAATGCTGGCGAAGACGCCGGAAGGCCCTGAATCGACCTGGAACGGCTTCAAAGAGATCGTTCCCGGCCGCCGCATCGACTTCATCTTCACGACCGCTCCCGTCGAGGTCCGCGGCTACCGCACGCTCGATGAAACGCGCGAGGGGCGATTTTCTTCGGACCATCTGCCGATCGTCGCGACTCTGAACATCGGTTCCCAACGGCGACGCGGGACGGTCGGCGAAACCGCAAGCGAGTCGTCGAGCGGTTGAAGACGCATCGACGCCGCCGGCTCTAAGCTGGCGGTCTGGGCCGTTCCGCGCCCCTTCGCGTCCCCGTTGCCCTTTTGCGACATGTTGCGGAAATCCTCCGTCGCGAGTTCGGAACGTGAACTACGTTTCGACAGCGGGTGAGGATCGTCCCGAGGAGGATGCCCCTCCATTCGATGCCACCCGCGCGACCTGACCGGTGCGTGACGTCGGAACCCCTTCCGACGCACAGTTTTTCCTCTCGTCATGGATTGCACGGAACGATGAAAGCCACGCCGAGTCCCAGTCAGACCGCCCGCGGACTGGCACGCGGAGTCGACAGCTCGCAGGGCTTCGACTTCGAAGCCTTGAAGCGCCTGATTCACGGCAAGCTCGTCGACAAGCTCGACCTCACCAAGCTGGGCGCGCTCGATCAGCAGACGCTGCGGCGCGAGATCCGTCTCGTCGTCGAGCATTTGTGCGACACCGAGAATCCGCTGCTCAACCGCAGCGAGCGCGAACGCTTGATCGAAGAGGTTCTCGACGAGACGTTCGGGTTCGGTCCGCTGGAAATGCTCCTCAAGGAAGAGGGCGTGGCCGACATCATGATCAACGGCCCGAAGAACGTGTTCATCGAAAAGCAGGGACGCATCATCAAGTCGAACGTCACGTTTCGCGACAATCAGCACCTGATGCAGATCCTCGATCGCATCGTGTCGAAGGTCGGCCGGCGCATCGACGAAACGAGTCCCATGTGCGACGCGCGACTTCCCGATGGAAGCCGCGTCAACGCGATCATTCCGCCGCTGGCCCTCGACGGCCCGAGCCTCACGATTCGACGTTTCGGGTCGAACCCGCTGACGCTCGAAGACCTGCTGAAGTTCGGGGCATTCACTCCCGAGATGGTGATGCTGCTCGAAGGGTCGATGAAGGCCCGGCTCAACATCATCGTCAGCGGCGGCACCGGCTCCGGCAAAACGACGCTGCTCAACACGCTGTCGAGCTTCATTCCCGCCGACCAGCGCGTGCTGACGATCGAGGACGCGGCCGAACTTCAATTGCAGCAGCCGCACGTGCTGCGGCTCGAAACGCGTCCGCCGAACATCGAAGGCAAGGGGCAGGTCACGGCGACCGACCTCGTGAAGAACGCCCTGCGTATGCGGCCCGACCGCATCATCATCGGCGAATGTCGCGGGCCGGAGGCCCTCGACATGCTTCAGGCCATGAACACTGGCCACGAAGGCTCGCTCACGACGATCCACGCGAACACGCCGCGCGACGCCGTGAGCCGACTCGAAACCATGATCAGCATGGGCGGCATCGAGCTGCCGATCCGTGCCTTGCGACAACAGTTCGCGAGCGCGGTGAACCTGATCATCCAGGCGAACCGCCTGCAAGGCGGTCCGCGAAAGGTGACGCACATCACCGAGGTCGTCGGCATGGAAGGCGACACCGTCATCATGCAGGACATCTTCCTGTTCGTGAAAGACGGCATCGACGAGAACGGCAAGGCGTTCGGTCACTTTGAGGCCACCGGCGTGCGACCGAGCTTCATGGCGCGACTGGAACAATCCGGCATCCGCTTGCCCGCGAACCTGTTCGCTGCGAGACCGCTGGGGCGGTGATTCGTCGAGGGTCGAGGGTCGAGGGTCGAGGGTTGAGGGTTGAGGGTCGAGGGTTGAGGGTCGAGGGTTGAGGGTTGAGGGC
>JACCRE010000179.1 GCA_013813775.1 Planctomycetaceae bacterium | reverse complement strand
GTGCATGAAGCAGCGACATGGGTGACGGTGAGTGCGGGGACATAGGTGGCGCGTAGCCGTGGTACGGTCGCTTCCGAAAGGAGGTGGCCGATGCCTTGGGAGACGTCGCCCGTGTCCGAGTTGCGATTGGCTTTGGTCCATGCCGTCCGATCCGCCGGCCTCAGCGTCGCCGACGCGGCCCGACGATTCGGCGTCAGCCGCAAGACCGCCTTCAAGTGGTTGGCACGCCATGATGCCCACCCGTGTCTCTGCATCGCACACTTGCCACCAGTGGCACCAAAATGTTTGGGAATGCCCAACGCGAACCCCTCTCCTCTCGGGAGAGGGGCAGGGGTGAGGGGATGCAGCGGCGGCAACATCTCTCACGCCGCAGTCAAGCCTCGACACTTCGCCGAAACCACAGACGGAATCACACAGCACCGCGTGAGACATCCCCTCACCCCCGGCCCCTCTCCCCAGAGGAGAGGGGAGTGAGATGGCTTGAGCCACGAAGACCTACTGCGGGCGGATGCAGTCGTCGGTGATGAATTTCGTTGGGTCGGGATAGCCCGGCGGGATGCCCGGTGCGGTCACGGCCTCGCCGCGCTCAATGCGGCCGGCGACGTCGAGGTTCAGGGCCAGCAACTGCGCGAGCAGGTCTTTCTTCGCCGAAAAGCCATAGGCCGCGAGCACGGCGGCGTCGAGGGCGGCGTGCGCGTCCTTCAACGGATTCTTTCCCGGCAGTTCCAGCGTGCGATACAGCCCCCGCAAGCCGCCTTTGACATTTCTGAAGGGGATCGTCCGGCGTAGCGGACCTGCTTTTCACTTGCCGATCTTGCCGACTGCGTCCTGCGCCATGCTGGCATACTCTGGATTCAGTTCGATGCCGAGGCATCGACGGTCCATCTCTCGAGCGAGCACGCAAGTTGTTCCGCTGCCGGCAAAGGGATCGGTAACGAGATCACCGGGATCAGAACAGGCGGCGATCACGGGACGGACCAACCCGGCGGGGAACGTCGCGTAGTGGAGGGTCGTCGACCGACTGCTAGGGTGAATCCAAACGTCAGGGGGAATGACGCCGTCCGGGTTCAGGAGGAATGACTTTCCGTGTCGGAATCGAGTGTCCCGCTCCGAAGCTCGCTTCTCGCTCTTGGGGCCGCCGTACCGCTGACCGTTGCCCCAACGGCGTATTGTCTCGTCGGAGTACGGCTGTCGGATCGCGGAATCGTTGAAGCGATAGCCTTTGGCTTGCCGCGTCAGAAAGAGGACATGCTCGTGGCACGTCCTCCATCGGTTTCGCGGGCTGTCAGGAGCGGGATCGGTCTTTCGCCAGATGATGTCGTTCCGCACCACCCATCCGACCTCAGAAGCTGCCAAGGCAATGCGATGGGGAACCAGCATCAGGCTTCCGCGTCGGTAACTGTCACCGATCACGACGAAGCAGGCACCGTCCGGTGTGGTCACTCTGAACAGTTCCGCCAAGACGGAACGCAACCGCTCGACATAGAGGGCCAGTGACGGCTCCTGACCAATTTGTCCTTCGATTCGATAATCCTTGTGTCGGTAATATGGTGGCGAAGTGACAGTCAGGCGGGCGAAGTCCGCCGGGAGTGTTGCCAAGACCGTCGCGGCATCCCCGCAGAGGATCGCGGCCTGACGATCAGCAAGGACGTGCCGCTCATCTTGCATGGCTTACCTCACACGAACGACCAAGCCGGTCGCATCCGCGATTCGGGCGACGACGGCGTCAAGGTCTCGATCCATTTCGTGACCCCAGACCCGGATTACCCGCCACCCGGTCCGCCGCAGCTTTTGGAAGTTCGAGCGGTCTCGCCGGCGGTTGCGCTCGATCTTCTGCTGCCAATACGGTGGCAACTTGTCCCGCCATCGCGGAAATCGCCAGCCGTGCCAGAAGTCGCCGTCGATGAATACGACCGTGCGTTGGCGTCGGAAGACGAAGTCGGGTTTGCCGGGAAGTTCGCCCACATTCCGCTCGTAGCGCCACCGCTGAGCGGTCATGGCTGCCGCGACAGTAAGTTCAAGACAGGTATCTTTACCTTTGACCGCCCGCATGGCTTTTCGCCGATGCTCGGGCGTTAGATTGTCGGCCATTGCGGCGAGCCGTTCCGTGGCAACTCTCGAAGATCGGGCTAAGGACGCAGCGGTCGATCCACTCGATTGCCGGGACACAAACCGCATCGCCAAAGCCGAACAACATCTGCCGTTCGTTCGGGTGCATTTCGAACCGATCGACCCCCTGTAACCGCCCGTACTCCACGGCCGACATCCACCGCAGTCGCAACTCGCCGTCGTCGATCACCACGACGATTTGACGGGCGCTTCCACCCCGTGGAGTACGGAGGCAGCCCGCGATGCCGTCGAACCGGACCTCCAGTTTGGTCGAGCCGTTTCGCTTTCGGCGATATCCGGTCGTGACGAATCGCTCGCGTGACCTCACCAAAGCGTCGACCTGCCGCCGATGCCGATCACTCAGTCGGTTGTAGTGCTTTTCAACCTCGTCTTCGGTCCACCAATCTTGATCTGCGTCGGTGTCGATGAAGGCGTCAAGGGTATATGCCGACTGCGGAGGCGCGGTAATCGGCGTGGCAGCCCATCCGGTTTCAAGTTCGACTGTTTGCATAATTCGTCGCAGCGACGGTGGGCGCAACTTCGCCTCGCGACCAAGCGCATGTAGCCACGCATCGTCTAGCGCGGTCGATGCTTGCTGACGAATGACGTGAGTAGAGGCGACTGAGTCGTGGATGCCGACCAGGAAGACCCTTGGCCTACTCTGCGGGACGAAGTACCGCGCGTCGAGAACGAAGGCGTCGAGCCAATAGCCGAGCGACGCGAGCAACGCGGCGACGGCCGAGAAGTCCTTCCCTTCGTGGGAGGTTAGAAACCCCACCACGTTCTCGACCATCACAAGTTTGGGACGGGCTGCGCCCAGCTTTTCGGCGACCTTCGCGAATCCGAAGAAGGTGGAAGAGTGCTTGCCATTCAAGCCTCGCCAGTGTCCAGCGAGGGAAAGATCGATACACGGGAATGAGGCGGTAGCGAGGAACGGATGGCCCATTCGCTCAACGACCGCGTCGGTCTCCCAGATGTCCCGAAGATCGCACCGATGATCGGTGAAGTTGGCGTCGTAGATCGCCGTCTTCTTTGGATCGATGTCGTTAGCGTACTGACACAACCAACCAGAACGTTGTAGGGCCAGACCTACAAGGCCGATGCCCGCGAAAAACTCCGCGAACGACTTTGCGGGCGTCATAGTCATGTGTATCGCACAACAGATTGTGGCCGTCGGTACCTATACTCCGTGGACCCGGAGTCGTCAACACTGAGAATCACGCGGCATGGATGGACAGCGGGGCGACGCCAGGTATCTCTTCGGCAAGCGGGTGCGAGAACTCCGCGCGGAACGCGGATGGAGCCAAGAGCAGTTCGCGCACTTTTGCGGACTAGACCGGAGCTACATTGGGCAGGTCGAGCGCGGTGAACGGAACATCAGCCTCGACAACATCTGCCGAATCACGCTGGCGCTGCGAGTCTCGTTGGCTGAGTTCTTCGAGGGCTTCTCAGTCTGTTCTGATGGAAGGGACTCCGCCTGATGCCGCAAAAAGTTCTCAAGATCATTCTCCGGCAGATCGACGACGCCAAGTCCGACCTAGGGCAGTACCAGCCGGACACGATCAATTGGACTTCTCGTGCGAAGGAGGCGGCGAGAAAGATCGTTCCCTGGCTCTGTCGAGAGGCACCAGCGCTCAAGTCCTTCGCCGAAGACGTTCTCAACGCGCCGGTTCAGCTTCGCCGGATGTGGTCGCAGATTCGCCCGCACGTCGACCTCCCAAGGGAGCAAATTGAGGCGTTCGACCGCCAACTCACCTTTGACGACGTTCTACGGGAGTCGGTCACCGGCGAGGTCATCAGCAAAGTCGTCGCGAAGTTCCTCTTGGACCATAACAGCGATTTTCAGTGCAACAGCCGCAGCGACTACCCGGACCTTTTCCTCGGCTCGGCCGACTACACGAGTCTTCCAAATCACCGTCGAGGTCATGATGCGGTGTATGGCGCGGCACTCAAGGGCACACCGCGGCGGCCCGCGCGAGTGCCGGACGGCTTAGAGATCAAGACATGCCGGGGCCAGATTCGGGTGGACTGCCACCATCCGCATCCCGGCCTTCATCTCGCGCTAATCGTTGGCGAGATTGATCGAGTCTTCGTAGTGACAGACATTCGACTCGCGTTTCTCCGTCTGGCGGACTACCGCGAAGCAGCGCGTAACACGACGGCGACGACCGTGAAATACTCCTTTGGAGGAGATCGTTTCGTCAGCGTTCTTTAGGAAGAGTGAGAGGGCACGAGTCGCGTCCAGTAGTCGAACGCCTGCCGGTAGTGCTTTTGCAGGTTCTCGCCGCGGCGCTTCATTTCGATGAGCACCCACGGCTTCCAGACGAGGTCGGCGAAGCTGGTGCCGCCGCCGTCCTCTTTGCCTTTGCGGATGCGAAACTCGGGCGTGCCGCCGACTTCGAGCACGCCCTTCTGCCCGAAGGCCTGAAACAGGCGATCGAGAAAGATCTGCGCCTGCCCCTTCTCGTCGCCCGTGATGTGGTCTTTGACCCACGTCGCGAAGTCGGCGAGGCGTTGCTTGCGGTGTTCGCTCATAGGCCCGCGATGGTACAGGCGAACAGACCGGCTCGCGAGTGTTGGCGAACGCGGGGCCGGTCGGATGCACGCCTTCGGTAGGCGTGGACCCGTCTCAGGCTCGCATGCTTAGAGATCGGGACAAAACCGCATCTCTTTGATGCGGCTCACGAATCCAGTCCCCCTCTCCTTGGGGAGAGGGGTCAGGGGTGAGGGGATGTCTTGCGGTTTCAACCCCGTCATTTTCCAGCGTGGACGACCACCGTGCGAACGAACGCAAGCGACGTGGCACGTCCACCTCGCCCCTCACCCCCGGCCCCTCTCCCGAAAGAGAGGGGGGCGTTGTCCGAGCCTCTTCCGGCCTGTTCGGCCGAAAGCATGCCACCCCCGACAGGCCTACTCGTGGTGCCTCTGGTGGCTCGTTCCACGAGTGCGAATGTCTGCGGCGATCCTGTTTCCCTGGTGATCGTCAGGCAATGGGCATTCCTCGGCCCAGAGCACGATTCTGAAAACGCCAGGCCGAACCAGACGACCAGTCACCAGACCACCGACCGCACTTCTACCGCTCCGCTGGAAAGTGATTCCGGTAGAGCTCGCGTTCGGCGTGGTCGCAGCGCACGGTTGGTTTCCGTTGGAACGGAACCTCAATCGCGGCGTTCGCGGGCTGCGGTGAACCGCAGGGACGGCGCACAAGATCTTCGCTGACCAGAACATCGAGGGCGAGAGCGGACTCGGCGTCTTTCGTTGGGCGGTTCATTGGTCTGCCTCAAGTTTCGACGGTCGCGCGTTGTTCACGGCCTCGGCCTCGGAAACGTCGCCCAGAGCCGCGACCGTCAGGGAGCGTTTCCGACCCGTCCGGTAGCGCTGCCTGACGGTCGCGGCTCTGTCTCCAAACCAGCATCGCGTTTCGTTCTCGAAGCCACGCTGTAATTGTCCCGATCGCGGCCCGTGTACGCCACGATCAATTCCGCGAGCATGCCGAGTGACAGAGCCTGTCCGCCGAGCAGGACCGCAGCGACGGAGTAGGCCAACAGCGGCCGGTCTCCGATCGGGTCCGGCTCGACGATGCCGAGGATGTTCATCAGCACCCAGAGCGCCGTGAGATAACCCAGCCCCAGCATGCCGAAGCCCAGCAACGTCAGTCCGATGCCGCCCAGCAGGTGCTGCGGTCGCTGACCGTAGCCCGTGAGGAACGTGACGGTCAACAGGTCGAGCAAGCCACGCAGAAAACGGCGCACTCCGTATTTGGATGAGCCGTGTTTGCGCTCGCGGTGATGGACCGGCAGTTCCGCGACGCGAAAACCCCGCGCGTGGGCGAGCACCGCGATGAAACGATGGAGTTCACCGTAGATGCGGATCTCGTCGGCGACGTCTTTCGTGAAGAGCTTCAGCCCGCAGTTATGATCGTGCAGCTTCAGACCGGTCAATGAGCCGACGAGCCAGTTGAAGACAAGGCTCGGATAAACCTTGTGCCAGGGATCGAGTCGCCGCTCCTTCCAGCCGTTGACGACCTCGAATCCCTCCTCGTGCTTCGCGAGGAATCGCGGGATTTCTTTCGGGTCATCCTGCAGGTCGGCGTCCATCATCAGGATCAGTCCGCCGGCCGCGGCCCGCATGCCGGCCGTCAGCGCCGCCGCCTTGCCGAAGTTGCGACGAAAGCGAATGCCGGAAACGCGATCGTCGGTCTGCGATAGCTCTTCGATGATCGGCCACGAGCCATCGCGTGAGCCGTCGTCGATGAAAATGATCTCATAAGCGAGTTCGTTCGCCGCGCCGACGGCGGTGACCTCGCGGTGCAGCTCGCGCAGGCTCGCGGCTTCGTTGTAGGCGGGAATCAGGATCGACAGCATCGGAGTCGTCAGCTTTCCGATGAATTTTGGCTTTGATGTTCGCCAATCAGGAATGGGTGCCACCGGCTTTGCCAGTGCAAACGACCAGAACGCGGCACTGGCAAAGCCAGTGGCACCCTTGAACGCAGTTTCTCTTGAGAGGCTGCCGCATCACCGTCTCCAACGGTCAAACTTCACTAGAAACGTTCGCCCCGCGATCAGGTCGCGGGGCCAAGCCATAGTATAGCACGACGGCGACGAGCACCTCGGTGAGCAGTCCCACGAGCCTGAGCGCGAACGCCGCGGCCACCGCCTGCCGCGGATCGATGCCGGGTTGTGCCTTGAGCACTTCGATCAGCACGCCTTCACGGACACCGACGCCGCCGGGAGCGAAAAGGGCGATGAAGCCGGCGGTCATCGGCAGGGCGATGCACGCGGTCCAGGTGGGAAGGTCGGACAACGCGGCATTCGCTCCCACGCCGCGGAGCACGGCCCACAGGCTCAGTCCGTGAACGAACCATGCCGCCGAAAAGACGAGGAAGCCCTGCCCGATGAGCGATGCATCGATTCGGCGGGTGAGAGTCTGATCGTCGCCGACCGGGGCGAGCTTCGCGGCGACGAACGCGAACAACCGGCCCACGACCGGCAGCGATGCCACGACGACGATCAGAACGCTGATCGGCAGCACGATCGGGTGATCGAGCACCCATTGGCCCCACGGATGTTCGGCGAAGAGGCGGAAGAGCTTCGGCGCTTTCTCCAGGTCTTTCGGAATCAGAAACGCCAGCAGAGCGACCGAGACTTCGACCCCGACACCCATGAAGACGACGCTGTCGTACACGACGGCGAGCGCCCCCGCGCGAAAGCGCCCGCCCGCTGCCGCGACCATCCGGCCGCGGATGATCGGCACGAGCGCCTTGCCGGGCACGTATTTGCCGAGAAGTCCGCAGTAATAGGCGCGCAGGATCGGCCGCCACGCGATCTCGTCGCCCATCCGCGAAAGAATGGCTTTGTAGTACCACGCGCTCGGCAACCATCCCAGCGCATAGAGCAGTCCCGAGAGCACGAGCCAGCCGGCATGAAGCTCGACGCCGCCCGCCGTGCCCTCGTCCCATAGCCGCTTCGCCCGCACAGCCACGAACGCCAGCACGAGCAGCGTTAAGGACCATTTGAAGATCGACCAGAGTCGCTTCCGACTCGAAGGCGATCTTCGCGAAACATCGCCGGCCACCGGCTCAGAACGTTGATCGCCCGATCCCTGGGTCAAGTTCTTACGCCTGTTGAAGCGAGCCGATCCGAGGAAAACTACCCGCTGGCGACTCTTGCGACATTGCGGTCGAAATCAAAGATAGTGATCGTCGGTCAGGTCGTGCTCGGTGATGATCTTCAGGTCGCTCGACTCGAGGGCACGCAGCGCCTGATCGATATCATCGACGTAGATCGCGACACCGCCGCGGCCTTTGCGGTAGATGAGCGGGTAAGCGTAATGGATGTTGACTTCCGCCCGGAGCAATGGACGGCAGACCTCGACAAGCGGCTGGGGTTCGTCAGGGAGTTCGACGCCGATGACATCGGTTTCAAAGACCGCGAGGCCGGAAAGTTCCAGCAGTTCGTGTCCGCGCTCGTAGTTGTTCACGATCACGCGAGCGACGACGCAATCGACGCTGTCCACGATCGACAGGGCCACGACGCGAAGATCGACGCTCTCGATGTGCCGCATCAGGTCGGCGAGATTGCCGACGCGGTTCTCCATGAACACGCTGAATTGGCGGAGACAGGCCCAGCCGCGGCCTCGAGCGGTCATCGGATCGACCGAAGCCGCCCCGCCGCCTCCAAAATCGGTTGACATCGAACGTTCCTCGTGGTCGAACACGCGTGCGGACGACGCGCCTGACGCAACGCGCACCGGGACGATTCTTGCGCCGGTGCGACAACCCGTTGCAGCCCGTCACGTTACGGTACGCCGATCGGGGCGTCAATCCGCGCTTCGCGACCCGTCAGCCATCCCTTCACACAATCGTCAACAAGATCCGCATGATCCGCACCTTCGTGTTCGACATGGGCAACGTGCTCGTCCGCTTCTCGCATGAACGCATGTGCGAGCAGATCGGACGGCTCTGTGGACGCACCGGCAGTGAAACTCGGGAAATTCTGTTTGAAACCGGCCTGCAGTGGGATTTTGAACGGGGCCGTTGCAGCGAGCGGGAGTTTCACGAGCGACTGGAGAGAGCCACTTGTCAGTCTTTTCCGATCGAAGAGTTACGACACGCCGCGAGCGACATCTTCATACCGAATGATTATGTCGCGGCGATCGTGCGCGGGCTGAAATCGGCCGGCTATCGGATGGTGTTGCTGTCGAACACCAGCATCGCTCACTACGAGTTCATTCGGGCTCGCTGGGATTTCCTCGACCCGTTCGACGAACTGGTGTTGTCGTATGAAGTCGGCGCCATCAAGCCGGAATCGGCGATGTTCGCGGCGGCATTGCAGGCGATTCGCTGCCGGCCCGAGGAGGCGTTCTACACCGACGACATTCCGGCGTACGTCGAAGCCGGGCGAGGCTGCGGTCTCGATGCCGAGGTCTTTACCGACGCACGCACTCTCGTCGAGCATCTTTCAAGACGCGGCATCGATGCGAGAGATCGAACGGCATAGCTTGTAGGTCAGGTTCTCACGGGGGTTTTCGCTCCCGTTGAGAAACCAAGGCAAAACGCCTGTTCGCCCTTTGATCGATAGGACTTGCGTCCGGTCGCCTGATTCACGTCTTGTCAGGAACTCTCATTTATAGTCAGCGGATTGGCGCACTGT
>JACCRE010000151.1 GCA_013813775.1 Planctomycetaceae bacterium | reverse complement strand
CGTCGCGCCGAGTTCGCTGGCCGCCAGCACGTCCCGCCGCATCTCCGAGGAATACGACTGCATCCCTTCCCCCTCCGTTTTTGATGAACAACGGAAGGTTACCCACCCCGCCTAGATCGCGCTAGAGACCGGGGTGGTACGCACTAAGACCAGTCGCCCCAACGAATCCAGCGGCAAGCGGACAAAGAAGTGCTGTGGCGAGCGTGGCGCGATAGATCGCCGACTGCACCGCCGCACCGGTGGAGCGTACGAGCCATCCCGCTGCAAGACCGGCAGAGAGGAGGAATGTCGACTGGACGAGCCATGTCGCCGCAAAGCCGGACACCGCGTCGACGCTGGAAAGGTTGCCGGTCAGGAGTATCTCCGCCATTGCCGTCCCCTCGTTCGAGAGTAGCCGTGTCAGCCTTGCTGCCGTTCTTCGATCAGCCGCCGAAGTTCTTCGAGTTCGGTCCGCGAGAGTTTCTATGTTTTGAGCAGATCCTGCTCGCCCGCTTGCCGCAATCGGCTCTCGTCGCCCGGATGACCGCCCGAGCCGATGCGATGCTCGCCGCGTCGCGTGTCCCGTCAGCGAACGCGAGAAGTTTCCGAAGCGCGAGGGCATGGCGGTGTTCGTACCGCCCCAGCTCATCCTCGACGGACTCGTCGCCGTAGAACTTGTGCCGCGAGCATTGGCCCTTGATTCCGGCCAAGCGGCGAACGCTGCCGCCACTCCGGGACAAGCTGGGAGGCAGGTACTCAACGCCTGACGGCGTCATCGAACGTTTCACCGTCACGGCGGGAAAGCGTATCTCGCCGACTGGATGTGCTCAACGCCTGACGGCGTCATCGAACGTTTCACCCGGCGAGCCGTTCGTGATGCCGGACGCCGCCTTTGGGTGCTCAACGCCTGACGGCGTCATCGAACGTTTCACGAAGGCTTCGTGAGGCCCTCTTAGAAGTGTCGCAATGTGCTCAACGCCTGACGGCGTCATCGAACGTTTCACTGATGCGTCCGGTCGCGAGCATCACGAAGTCGTGAAGGTGCTCAACGCCTGACGGCGTCATCGAACGTTTCACGGCTTGAGAGGCGCGGCGACGGCGGTTCGGGCTTTTCGAGTGCTCAACGCCTGACGGCGTCATCGAACGTTTCACTGGGGCGGGACGGGCCGTGTTTACAACAACCAGGCGGTGCTCAACGCCTGACGGCGTCATCGAACGTTTCACCCGTCTGCGCATGAACGTCTATGACAAGCTCGCGGAGTGCTCAACGCCTGACGGCGTCATCGAACGTTTCACCGCACTTCCCGCAAATGTAACACACGCATGAGGTTGGAGCTTGGGGAATCATGTACTTCAAAGGCCCGCCGTTTTTCACGCGACGCGTCGAAGTATTGACACCGCGGCAACTCCTCGCCGAAGCGAAGCAAGTGGCCGCAATACTTCGACTTCGGATGGTCAAACGAAACCCTCATTGATTGCCGGTTCAATCTGCGGTGATAGCCCCGCTACTGACAATGGCTTACGCCAATTTCGCGGGCGTTGGAGCCCACCACGCAGAGGTGCTTGAATCGAGGTGTGCAAGCAAAATGGCCGTTCCCGACTCACTTAGATTACACGAAAACTCGGAGGCGACTCAGACCAATCCGAACGGTCGCCTGTTGAGTGGATTGGAACACGGCCAGCGCATCCTCCGCAGAGGGGGATGACCAACAGGTCGTCAGAGGCATCCAGAATCTGGCCGAGCTCCCAGCGGAGCTTCTCGAGAGCCTCGCGATCGAGCCGGCAGCGAAACACGCTGTACTGCACTCGCTCGCCGTAGCCTTCGAGCTTCTTCGCGACGCGACGCAGTCGCTTCGGATCACGCACGTCATAGGAAACGAGATGCCAGGATCGAGTGGACACGTCGAAGCCTTGCCGTTAGCGGAGACGCCAGCGAGCGAACAGGTCGGGAGCGCCGGACCATTCCTTTTCGAGCAGGCGAACCTCCAGTTCGACCATCCGGTCATAAGTCAGGCTCTTGCCGAGGTGCGGGTGGCGATACGACTCCTTGAGCCGCTCCTCGAACAGCCCGATAGCCTTCTTTCGCCCGCCGTCGCTCAGCCACACGTGATCCTTCGCCACGTCGAAGTCGTCGGCCGCGTTCCATTGGCCGCGATTGACGCTGCCGACGAGCGGCATCTCCCACAACGGCGTGCGGAACAACTCCATCAGATCGAGTACGAGCGGCGGAGCCGCCGAACGCGGCGTATGGAAGAAGCCGAACGCCGGTTCCAGTCCGACCGCTGCGATCGTGCGATGCAGCAGCGAATGCACGAGGGCGTAGCCGAAGCTCAGCAGGCAATTGAAGCGGTCGCGGGGCGGGTGCTTCGATCGGCCGTTCGGGTGCAGCTCCGGCGGAACCGATGGAGTCAGCATCGACGGCAGCGCGGCGAAGTAGCCTTTCGCCGCGATGCCTTCCAGGCCGCGCAGCGTATCGATCGAACGTGCAAGCGGGAGTTTGCGGAGCGACTCGCGGATACGGTCGATGGGAACCTGCACCTCTTTCCGACGAGACTCATCGCCACGCGTGCTGCGCAAGAGGTATCGCAACTGGTTCTCGACCTTGGCATGCACGAGCCGTCGGGCGAGCTTCAGGCATAGTTCGTCGTCGGTCAGTCCGCGATACTGCCTGATGCGTTGCTGAACGCGACCCGATGACGTGGTCAGTCCGCCCTGAAACTTCCCGCCGCGGCTGACCCAATCGAGCCCCACGCCTTTCCACGAGAGCAGATGCACCGCCTGCGTCGTGACCTGCCCGTAGCCGTGCAGCACGATGCCGTCGACCGACTCGATCGGCACCTTCACCGTGCCCGTGTCTTCGCTGCGGATCACGAGCGACTCGCCGCTGCGGCCGATGCTCGCCCGGTCGGCGGTGATGTGCAGAGTCTGCTTGTCGCGGCGAGACGGAACGATCGTCGGCGTCGCGGCCGGCTTTTCGGGATCAGCGCTTGCGGCAAGACGTTCTTCTTCCGGCAGGCAAACCGGCGCGAGCGAGCACCGCGCGCACAAACGCTCATTGTCAGTCACGGGCGGACGGTCCACCGACTGACGCAATTGATCCGCCCGCACGATCGCGGCTCGTAGTTCGTCGCGGGCCTCGTCGTCGATGGTGACGAACGCCGTTTTGTTGTCGGCGTGGTAGCGAATCCGAGCTTGCGGCACCGGCTCGCCGAAATGCTCTTCGAGCAGCACGGCATAGGCGATCGCCTGCACACGATCGCTCGGCCAGGGGAGCGTCGAGCCGTCGTCTCCCTTCTTCGCACGTCCTCGCTTGTGCTCGATCGCGACCCACGCCCCGTCCCGCCGACGCACGGCGTCGACCTTGCCGCGCAGGTTCCACACATCGCTCGCCACCTCGACCGATCGCTTCTCCGGCGTTTCATCGTCGGGACTCGCGATTTCATCATGCAACCGCCGGCCGGCGTAGACCGCCGCGTCGGCGACCCGAATCTCCTCGACCTCCTCCAAATAAAACAACCGCTCGCAATACAGCAGAGCGTGCAAGGCCATCACCCGCAAAGGCGGAGCGTCTGCGGACGACGACGCAGCGGCAACCGGAACAACGGCTTCGACGGACATGGCCCTGGCCCTCACAACTCAGAGAAGCACCTCCCTGACGATGCTCAGCCCGCGCTTGTCCGGCCGCTCAGGCATGCGTCTTTGTCCCGCGATTCCAGCTTGAACAGCAGGGGGAGGGACGGGCAACAAGTTTTTTGAGATTAATTACGAGGTGCGACGGTGAACCACGCCGGGTGCGGGGACGTCAGCGTAAGCTCGAACCGTATCAGACGACTGCGGTCATGAATGTGATCGGTCCAGACCGGGAGACTGTAGAAACCTTTTTCAGACGGTTGAAGGGCCACAACTCTAGGAGGAAGATGCTTCTCCGTGACGCAGTTGATGCTATTGACGAGATAGCTGCTCTCACCGAGTGAAAGGCCGCCGTGACGACATCGAATCGATGACGGGTCAGAGAGTGCCGCCGAAAGTGCGGCCGGCAAATCATGTTCGTCATCGCCAGCTTGAAGCCAGACCCAAAGTTCCAAATCCGTCAGAAGATCTTGATAGTCCGGGCGGCGCGCCTTGACGATGAACTGATCCAGCTCATCTGGACTTTTCTTTAACTTGTTGTAGCCAGTCTGCGACACACGGCGAAACTTGCGGAAGACACTGCTGCGCAATGGTAGCGCCTCATTCACCGTCTGCGCCTCCTCACGACTCGGGGAGAGTGCCAACGCCATCCGAACACCTTCGTGTCGCGTTTTCTGATCGCGTTCGATACCAAGGAAGCTCAGCAGCATTCCATACACGCTTGCCGGTGTTGGCACCGGATAGGTGTCTTGATACTCACGCGATGCGAATGGACGGAAAGCACAGATCGGCGTCTCAACCCGCAGGAGCAGAGCATCGGTCTCAGTCATGACTCGTCTCTCCATGATTGCTATTATCTTGTCGCGGCTTTAGCACAACCTTCTCGTCGTTCTCCACGAGCCGGTCCAGCAAATGCCAGAAAGCTGCCTTGACGCTCTGTTTGATGGTCAAGTCTTGTCGAACCTTGTCGTCAATTAGGATTCGCTTCACATCTTTCCTTTCATGAATGGGATGTTCTGCCGGCACGCCACCGATAATTATTTCGTCCGGTCTCACGTCTCTCACGTCTCTCACGTCGGCTTGGTCGCCATCGTCACAGGTCATGCGGTGGATCAACGGTTTCAATGAAATCGCTCCTCGTTCCTCGTCCTCGACAAAGCAATTCATGATTCGCGGCGCAGGATCGTGTGTCGCCCGTAGCACAACCATCTGTGGCGCGAAATCGTAGAAAAAGCGACTATGATTTCCGCCAACGCGGCGAAGATTGCAGAGTGCCATGAGCGTCTTCTTCGTTCGATCCAACTTCTCCTTTTTCAGTGCGTCTGGTGTGAATGCGAAGGTGTACTGATAATGTGTATCATGCACCTCGACGGTGTAGGGAATCGGATTCGGATTGCCCTTGCTCTCATTTCGCCTTGGCTGGGCTCCAACGGATGCAAAGTGATTAGTTACCGTGCCAGGCCAAGGATTCGTGCTTACTGCGCGACCAACCTCTAGTACGCCCCGGCGGCTGTTGGTTTCGAGCATGTAGCCGAGTACGTCGTTATCGACATACTTGTCCCAACCCTCGGCGAAAGTCGGATCCTTCCATCCCTTTTCATCCATAGGAACAGGTCGGTTCAGATGGTCCGTTGGAATAGCGTGGGCGTCGTTGTGAGGCCATACTTCACGAAGAGCGTAACGAATGGCTTCACCGCTGACGGTGGAGTAAAGCTCTCCGTAACGAATAACCTTCTGTAGGGTTGAAACAGTGCCCGCTTCAACCTCTCCGCGATTGTTGCTGGCGATGCCGCGATGAGTGAGAATGGTGCCGAACAGGTGCAACGTCATGCCTTGTCTCCTTCGCTGGTTTCAATGTTGGAGTGATCGCTTCGACCACGAAACTGGCCGTAGCTCGCTAACGTGAGTAACGCCAAGTCTTGAGCTTTCTTCCAATCATGCCGATCATTCACGAGCGCCCAGATCGCGTCCAGGTGCTCTCGCAGGCCCTTCGGACGGCTAAAACGACCCGGCGGTTCCGCCATGATCTGCGTTAGCTCCCGGCGTAGCAGGTCGCGCGTCTTTGCGCGAGTAAGACGGCGATAGAGATCGTCGTAAAGATCCTCGATACGATCTTCCTCGCTCCTGCTGCCGCTCCGCTTCTGGGCGGCCAGTTTCTCCCGCTCCACCAGTCGCCAGAGGACTTTGCGAAACGCCTCGTGGAGCTGTCGCTCCTGGTCGCTCTGCCAGAATGTCTGTTCGTTGGCCAACTCCATCAGTTGCCTCCTTTGATAGCGGCAAAGGTTATGGAACCACAGCCGTTCAATCGAAACATGCTTGTTCTCTTTCTTCTTTATTTCATCTTGCTGTTTTTTGAGTGCATGGTGTTCCCAGCGCGGCGGAATAGCGATATCGCTGTACCATGCTCGACGTTTCATGAGGTTATCGGCAATGCGTCCACGCGCGGATGGAACCTTGAACTCGCCTCGCGGTCGCGCCACTTCAGGCTTTGACCCATCGGCATAAACGTCGCTCTTCGGTCTGAATGTGCTCGGCATAGTCCGATGAAGGATGCGATAACGCCGAATTGTGTCCTGCTCTGTCCATATATCCACAATGCCTTTGCGGATACTCTGATTGCTCTCCTTCTGACCGGGTTTTCCGCCGTAGTAGGTGACCTTCCCCATTGCGACAACAGTGCAGCCGGCAATAGACTCACGGCGTAGCGATCTGGATGTATATTCGGCCACAAATGCGAGTGCAGCATCGCCAAGGCCGCTCGTGTTGATGGGATCCAGCCGGACATCAGGCCGCGTAGCGTCGAACTCATCAAGGTGTCTCACGTCCGGACAAACATAAAGATGGTCCTTTAGGCGAATCCAAGGCTTCTTGTCCGACTTCGGTCGGTCTGTTCCTTGTAGTTCTTGATAAAGACAAACGATCGGGGCCAGCATCAGCAAGACGACCAAGTCGGCGGTACTGCACCAGCCTTTTTCGGATTCACTGAAACGCGGGGCACTTCCCGGCTTAATCCAACTGCTGAGCTCCACATCGTCCGGCTTCAAGCCCTTTTTCCCGACCAAAGCGGAAATGGTTCTCGACTTGTGCGGTGCAAGAACTTGTCCAGCTAGCGATTGGAATCTGAAGACAAATTCCTTGTCGTCATCAATTGCTTCAATGCGGCTCTCCCCGTTTCCTCTGGGTTGGATTTTTTCCAGTTGCAGAAAAGTGTTGAGAACTCCGTTATGTTCGGTAAGTCTTAGAAAGTACGTCTCACGCTGGCGTTTGTCGCGATGAACCGCAGGAAGATACAGCACGCCGTCGCGAACCTGCCAAGCAAAGGCGAGCAACGCTTCAAGTGCCGATTTAGCGGCCTCTGGCTTGCCCCAGCGAAGCTCCACCGATTCATGCGTCATGTTCCACCGAAGCACCTTACGCAGGGCATCGGCCTTGGCGTCGCCGACTTGCTCCTCGGCCGCTCGCAACGTCATGTAAAGCGCCGCGAGCCCGGCCCGCTCCAGTAAGTCCATGTCGGAATCGGAGAGCTTCCAGCTCAGCCCGATCGTATCGCCGTTGTCATCGGTCAGCCTGCCCACGAGGCACCCTCCTCTTCGTCGTAGCGGATGCCGTGGCTCTCGATCACGGGATAGCCGGCAACAGTGTTTCGGAAATCAATTTTCAGGCGCCGTTGCGTTTCCGACGTCAAGATCAGCATCGGGATGGTGAGTGGGATCACATCCTGCCTCTGCAGCCTGTTGGCGGGCTTCTTGAGGATCGCCGCAAGGCGATCCACATCCTCGCCCCATAGGACGGTGATCGTGTTGCCGCCGTCGCGTACCGGCAGTGGCTCGCTCTGCCACCCGCCGTCGAGCCACGCTGAATACTCCGTCCATTCTTCGTTCGTCGGCATGGCTTCGATAAAGTTCGCGAGCGTCGTCTGATCGCATGCTTTCCCTTCAATCTTGTCGATCATGGCTTGGGCGGCCTGCATTTGAGCCGGGTAATCCTCTTTATGGTACGGCCGCCCTTTGAAGGAGTAGATGAACGCCGGTTTGGGATCGTCTTTCGACGCATAGCGATTTAATCGCCCCAGCCGTTGAACGAGTGACGGCAACGGACACAACTCCGTCACCAAAAGATCGGCGCTGATGTCGAGAGACATTTCGCAGACCTGCGTCGCCACCACGAGAGACGGTCGTTCGTGCATCCGTTGTGTCTTCTCGTCATCGACATAGCGAAACTCTTCACGAACCTGATTCTGCCGTTCGACGCGGCCCGGGAACTGCGAATCGCCGCCATAGCGATATCGACTGTGATACAGAATGGTCTCCAAGGGCTTAATATCACTGAACCGCCGCTTCGCTTCTTTGTAAACCTCCACCGCTTCATTGACGGTATTACAAACCCATAACACCTTTCGCCGCTCACTTTTCTTGCCCAACACCTTCTCGACCTGCGTCCAACAATCCTCCTTCGCACGATTGTGCAGCTTGTATCTCTTGATGCCTTCGATGTCGTGGTCGCCAAGAATCGGCTCCGGGCTTATTCGATGCCCAGCGACGGCCTTTCTCAACTCGTCTAACCGCTTCGGCGGAATCGAAGCGCTCATGATGAGCACGGGAACTCCCGGAAAGGCCTTTAAAAATCGCAGCAGTTCGCCGAACAGTCGTTTGTCATAGCTGTGGATTTCGTCGAAGACGAAGGCTCCCGCCGTGATCACGGGGAAGGCGAACAGCGGGCGACGCTGGTTCTGAATCAGGCCCAACACCGTATCGACCGTGCAAGTGATGGCCTGTCGCCTCCAGGCGTTCAGCGCTTCGAGCCGTTGCGTCGTCTCGATCGGGCTGACATCACTTGCGGCATCGAACATGACCTGCAGGTCGGCACCTGCGCGGCCATGCAGGAGGTCTCGCTCCAATTCGGATTGCGCGAACAGGTAATCCTCGAAACCTGCCGAGGCCGTTCCCGTTGTGGGATAAGCGAAAATGAGCTTCCGGCCTTTAGCCCATTTGCTGGCCCACATATACGCCGCGGTCGTCTTTCCATTTCCACATCCGGCAGTCACGATCGTGACGGGATGTGGGCTTTCCGCGACGCGCTCTTGAAATTGATGAGGTGTGCGGCTGCCTAAATTCTTTTTTACGATCTCGTCCGCGTCTTCAGGCCTAAGCCGGACTGCAAGGTGCGTTCCGATCCAAGCGGAAATCGGCTCGTTCGCTGTCGGCAAACCGGACCCCGCAACGTCGGCGGCGATCAGCAGCGCTTTCAGTAAGGCAAGATTCCGTTTGAAGGTCTCGTCGTGCCGCAACGTTCGCCACGCAAGCTTGGAATTTCGGACAAACCGCCGTACCAGCATTTCCAAGCCCGCGTCACTTTCGTCAAGCGGATCGAAAGCCAGCGTCTCGCATGTAGGCGGCTCGCCTGGGTCATGACCCCGACTTTTTGCAATGCTTCGGACGCGATCAAGCAACGTCAGTACCTGCTGCTCTGAAAGGTAGACGGAGACTTCTTTCGGAACACCTTCCGTCTCAAACAGAGGATCGTTCACTTCACCGAATCGCCGGTCGCGAAGCTGCAGGTGGTGTCCGCCCACGGCCCAGACCACCGCCCAACGGTCAAGCTCGTTGGGCAAGGCTTTGGGCAGCCAGTCGCCCCAGAACCGCTCGTTCGTTAGTAAAACCGCCGCTAAAATCTCGTGTCGTATGGGCTGCCGCTGCTTCTTGTGGCCCGTTTTACGCAAAATCGCTTGGAACGCACTGTTCGCCTTCGCAATGTCATGCAGCGTTGCAGCGATGAAAAACAACGGCTGAACCGTGTCGCGTAATTCAGCGACATTCACGCCAATGGCATCAGCGAAGTCGTCCTCGATGGCATCCCAAACAGCCTTGGCAGCGTCATGCACATGCAGGCAATGCTCCTCGACGGTGGGCGGCTCGAAGCTGCCGTCCTTCGGCCGACTCTTTGCGAGAAGTGGCTGTAATACCGGACTGGTCATTCACGATCTCCAGCAGTCTTTTTCTCCACGAACACTCCACAGCCTAAATGCCGGCGTCCCCCGATCCCTACCTCCTGCAAGCGCAGCGATTCCTCCGCTGTGAGGCCTTCGAGGAGGGTTTCGAAGCCTACGATCTCGCGGTCTTTGATCCGCAGCGTTCGCTTTTTCACGACGGTGATCGTGGCGGTTTCCGAGATGGCGAGTGACTCGTGATTGAGTTGGCGGCGGGCGGCTTGCTCGAACGATTCCGGCTCGAAGAAACCTTTGATGGTTACGAGGCGGCTGCGGAGGGCCGGAGCGGGGATCAGCGGGCGGACTTCGGGCACGCCGATCTGGACCGTGGCGTCGCCGATCCGCAGCGACTTGCCGGCGAGCGGCAAGGCTTCGCCGATGCGGTCGGCGGGCAGCCGCAGCGTCAGCCGGCTGGCGGGGGTGAGGATCATCCGCCGCCCGCCGACCTGCCGGCCGCGAATGGGATGCAGGGCGTAGCCGTTCTCGCCGTGAACCTGCGGCAGCACGCGCGACACGGCTCCGTACAGGGCGTAGGCATGGTCGGCGGCGAGCGGGTCGGCGCCGAGACAGTTGAAGGCGAGGTCGATGGGAACGTTCAACGACATTGGAGATACTCCTTGCCGAGAATCCTTCGCAGTTGATGTAGTGCGTGTTTGGCATCTGTGTAAACTTGCGCCGGAGAGACTCTGTAAAAATGGGCGCACGCGGACATCGAATCGAACCGAGGAAATGAAAGATCCAGCGGGAGTTTCGTCATCAAGGCATCTTGCTCTCGTTGAGGCAATCGCCTGATCGCTGACGTCAGGTCAATGCGGTGAGCGATCACCGCATCGAGAGGAGTTTCATCCTTAGAGTCCTGTTCATTGATTTCGATCAAGACTTGACCTCCTGACTTGTGAGTTACGATTCATGAACCTTCACCTCGGCCCTCGGCGATATGCGATTTCTCGCCGGAGGAAATGGTTTGCGTAGGTTCTGGCGTGCTTTTGCGCGAAATGCGTTGGCTTTTCAACTAGGCGTCTGCCCGCCAGTTTCACAAGTCCTATAAGTGCTTCGTGAAGTACCTCGTCAGGCGGGATCGAAAAGTCACGGCAAATGCGATCAACGCGATGCGTGGTGAGAGCAGTTCTCGTTGGGATAATCAGCCGGCTTAGATTCTCGCAGCGGATGTCCATCTCGCAGGTTCCCCTGAATACGCACTACTAGATACGCACTACTAGCATGGCCACAACGTGCGGCCACAAGGATCAGACCGCTCTGCAGGAAGAATTTCAATGAGATTTTCGAGGAAGAAATGGCTGAATTCCAATTTTCGGTCGAAAACTGGAGGGGGAAATGGTCGTAACTGATGATGCCGTCAGGCGTTGAGCACCTAGTTGTGCACTATGACAACTCCTTCGGGGATTTCTTCATTTCGATGACGCCGTTAGGCGTTGACCGTTGGTAGTACCACGCAAGTTCTT
Organism: Planctomycetaceae bacterium; assembly: GCA_013813775.1. GTDB lineage: Bacteria > Planctomycetota > Planctomycetia > Planctomycetales > Planctomycetaceae > JACCRE01. The sequence continues at coordinate 489 of JACCRE010000151.1, read as the reverse complement.
CCGCCTCCGCTCGGATCGCTTGCGCAAGTTCTTCCGGCTCTAGCACGATGGCCTTGGCTCCGAAGCTCAGGATCCAGGATTTGATTTCCATCAAGCCCGAGAGGCGGAACTCGCACAAGAGGGTGCCGTCGGGGGTCGGAGTCTTCAATTCGCAGCCGGGCCAGTGGTGCTCTTCGATGTACCGTGCGACCGAGGCGGCGAAGCGGATCACGACCTTGACCGGCTCACCCTCTTCGCGCCACACGCCGAACGAGGCGTCGAAGAAGGCCCTGAGATCGAATTCCTTCTTCTCAAACTTCAAAGGCTCGACGACGACGTCGGAGATGCGATCGACCTTGAACACGCGAAACTCGCCGTGCTGTTGCGAGTCGGCGACGAGGTACAACGACCCGCGGTGATGCACGAGGCCGTAAGGATGCACGTCGTAAGTCAGCGGCTCGGTCGCCTTGGCCGACTGATAGGTGATGAAGGTGAAAGACCGGTCTTCGA
>JACCRE010000131.1 GCA_013813775.1 Planctomycetaceae bacterium | reverse complement strand
CGCCAGCACGTCCCGCCGCATCTCCGAGGAATACGACTGCATCCCTTCCCCCTCCGTTTTTGATGAACAACGGAAGGTTACCCATCTCGCCTAGATCGCGCTAGAGACCGGGGTGGTACGCACTAGGATCGCGCCCGAATTCAATCCATTGCCCTCGGACGCGCCCGCTGCCGAAGTACCTGCGGACGTGCCTTATGAAGAATCGCCGGCTGAACCGTTCCAGCCTCAGCCCCAGTCTCCAGCGGAATCGAGCCCGGTTGGCGCCGCATGGTCGCGATTGCCGGCGGCGACCGTCGCAAATGAGAGACTGCCGCACGTCACGCCCTACGGCCCGTTCGACGCACCGCTGGATTAGCCTGTTAGGGATCGCGACGCCGCGACGCCGAACCTGACCGGCGATTCGATTCCTTTACATTGTCAGGTGGAACGGCTCAAGCGCAATCGCTTCTTCGTCGCCGGTGACGGTGAGTTTGAACTCCGACGTCTTAGGGTCGGCGTACTTGCCGCCAAGTCGGTCCGGTCCGCCGTAGCTATTTGATAAACGATCGAACTTCAACCACTCGAACGTGATCACATACTCGCCGGCGGCCAATCCGTCGCCATGTTCGTACGTCGAGACCACGAACGTTCCGTCAGCGTCGGTCAGCGCCGTTGGGTTCGCCGCGTAAATGGCCGCCTCCCCCTGTGGAGTCGCGAGCGACCTGAACTTGACCGTCAATTCGATGGCCGGCATGCCTTTGACCGTCACCGTTCCCTTGACGGGAACAGTCTTGAGTCGCTCGGGCCCCTGTTGACTTCGCGTACAGCCCAGCACGACGGCTACCAGGGCAGCCGTTGCGAACAGCTTCCGATACGACCACATGCCGATCAAAACTCCCCGACGACGAAGCCATCATTCGGAACAATGAGCTTGCAGAACGTCGGACTCGGAATATTCTCGCTGACGAACCGGACGGAACCGTCGGTGAGAAGGATTTGGATGCCGCCGGTGTGAAAGCTGTACGCTCCGCGCCCGCGGTCGTTCGTGCAGTTGATGACGCACGGACCTTCGGTCCCCGTCCCATCGTACAGGGATCCGCTGAACCAGTTCTCGCCGTTGAGCACGTCGCCCCAGCCGGCGCCGGTCGCGAAACCGGTGACCGGCTGCCCCTTGCGATAGAGGGTCGGTCGGCCGGCGATCTCGGCGATCAGCAGCGTGTTCGAAGTTCCGTCGCTGACACTCCCCATCCGCCGGATCCTTCCGCCACTTCCAGCGGATGTGACCGTCATGTCCAAGAGCATGCCGGCCCGATCTGAGAAGTTACCGGTCACCGGCTGAACGTAATTATTATACAGCGCCCCACGAAAGCCGCTGACCGCACTGTAGTCCGATGCTGACGCCTTCCAGGAAAGTGGCGGGTACGAGATGGTATCGGTGTAGATTTCCCCGCCGGTGGGCGAGGACGGGCACATGAAAACCGGCAACTTCGTGGTGATGACGGTTCGATTCTGACTGTTGGGGTACATGCCTGCGAGGATGCCTTCCGGCGCCGCGAACACATGGTTGAAGTTATAGATACTGTAGAGATTCCCTTGCTCCAGGAACGGGAGCACCATCGTTCCCCACCCGTGGGCGTTCGGGATCGCGGGTCTCTGATCGAACATCCACCCCATCGGGAAGTAGTTGTACGTGTCGTGATAGTTGTGCATCGCCAACCCGATCTGCTTCAAGTTGTTCTTGCATTGCGTGCGGCGTGCCGCCTCGCGGGCCTGTTGGACGGCCGGTAGCAGCAAGGCGATCAGCACCGCGATGATCGCGATGACCACAAGCAGTTCGATGAGAGTGAAGCCGCGGCGTGAAGTCTTCATGTGTGGACCTTGAAGAGAAGGGCCCAAAGAGGGGATCACCTCATTGAACCCTCGGCACGGTCGTTTCGCGAGAGGGAAATCAGGAAAATTTCACCGATGCCTCACGTCGGATGAATTCGGGGAGCCTTGCGGAGACTCTGACGCCCAACGTCTGACCGGATCACTCATCGAATGCGGCCCGATTCCTTCCGCTATTCTGACTTGGCATCGTTCGACACGTCGGCGAGGCTCAGCCGAGCGACGTGCCACATGAAATTACCGCCGTAGCCGGCCTTCCGAGGCCACGGATTGCCGATCGCCATTTGGAGGCGTTCGCGAGCGGATTTCGGATCTCGCCGAACGATGGCGGCGTCGAGGCCGACATACAGATTGGCGTAAAAACGCCGCTTTGCCTTCTCGGCATCAGGCACTTGCGCCGCTTCGACCGATTTCAGGACGTCGAAGGCAGAGATCTCGCCCGCACACATGCGGTAGATGATCGGCAGGGGATCGCGGTCGGGCAGCCTGTATTCGAGAAGCTGCTTTCGCGCGTTCTCGACCCCATCCTGCTTGACCTGCGCGTAAAATCGCCAGATGCCGTTCTCGCGGTCGCTCTTGTCGCCAGTCGCTCCCTCGTAATACCGCTCGAACTGCTTCGCCGATTCGTCGTAGCGACCGGCGAAATAAAGCGCGAGCCCGCGTTGCCAGTGCTTTGGCCCGAGGTCGGGCCGCAGTTCGAGCATGCGATCGTAATCGGCGATCGCCTCGTCGTAGCGGCCGAGAAAGAACTTCGCGTCGCCTCGTTCCGCCAGGGCACCGACATCGTCGGGATTCGCTTCGACGCCGGCGTTCGCGGCCAAGAGATCGGCTTTCAACTTGGCAGCGGGTTCTTCAGGCGTGTCACCGGCCGAACAAGAAGCCGTGCCACATATGATCGCAGCGATGACGAGGAGACGCGTCATAATTGCAGCCCTTTGCCTGTGAGATTGCAGAACGCCGACACCGAACATGAAGTAACTGCAACGAATCTCGTTCTAACGAATGCGCGAAGGCCGAAGACTCTGAAGTCCGCTAACGACGACGGCAACGCCCACAGACACCGTGATGCCGATCGCGAACCACCTGGTTCTTCGAGCACGAACGCGTGGCGATACCAAGCCTTCTTGCCGTCCTCCCACGGAGGAGCGTCTGGAAAATTCGTGCCGCCTGCGACGACGAGCGAGCCGTCGACGACCCCGGCGTACGTCGCCGCGAAGCCGATCTCATCGGGCAGAGGCGGCAACTCCTGCCACGTCAGCAGGTCAGCGGCGTGGGTGAGCGACGGCGTGAGCAGCGCCAGGGCCAGTGTCGCCTGTCGGAGCGTCATGAGCTCAATTCAGTGAAGTCACGTGCCCAGTCGAAGAAACCGATCTCTGTCAATTCGTCTCGCAACGAGTCACTTGCTGAAGCCGGCATCGATCGCAGCGGCAACCTTGGCGGACCGCACGGCATGCCAAGCAATCCCATTATGGCCTTCTGACCAGCAAACCCGCCCTGGCGGACGATCACGTTGATCATTTCGACGGAACGCTGCTGGCACCTCGCCGCAGTTTTGAGATCGCCACGACCCGCAGCGTCGAGGAGTCGGCGATAAAGCGGCGCGGCGAAGTTATAGGTGCTGCCGACGGCTCCCTTCACCCCGATGGCCGCCGCCGACAGCAGCATCTCATCGAAACCGAACAGCAGGTCGTACCTTTCGCCCGCGAATCGCATCGCCGCCTGAAGTTGATCCACGCGCGGCGACGTGAACTTCACGCCGTGCAGCGAAGGCAGTTCGTGCCCTCGTCGTAAGAACTCGACGAGGTCCACCTCGACTCCGGTCCTCATCGGGATGTGATAGTAGTAGAACGGGAGCCGCGGAGCCGCTTCGGTGATTCGCCGTATGCAGCCGATCAGGTCGTCGAGCGATTCCGGCCGAAAGTAAGACGGCGGCGTCGCAGAAATCGCATCGGCACCGATCTCCGCCGCATGGGCGGCAAGTTCGGCCGCGTCGGCGAGGCTGTTGTGCCCGACCTGCACGATGACCGGCACGCGACCGGCAGCCGCCTTCACGAAGGCGGCGGCGACATCGCGACGCTCATTCGACGTGAGCGACGGTCCCTCGCCGGTGCTGCCGACGACGTACAGCCCCGCGACGCCGTCGGCCAGCAATCTCTCGACCATCGGCGAGACACGATCCAGATCAAGCGATCCGTCGTCGTGCATCGCCGTGAAGGTCGCCGCGATCAAACCGCGAAGATGAAACATCTGGTGTCTGGTGTCTGGTGTCTGGTTGAGCCGTTCAGTCGATGGTGCGAGGCGCTTCGGTCAGCAGCGAAAGCGGAACGCGGGCGAAGGTGATTTGCTCGTAGGCGTTCTTCTCACCCCGCTCGTAGAGGCAGCCGACGGTATCGCCGGTCAATGGGGCGAGACACGAATAGGCCGACGCACCAGCGTGCAATTCGTACCCGGCCGACCAAGTGCGACCGTCGTCATCGCTGGCGCGGATCGTCATCGAGACACGCTGCTTCGGATCGGCAGGGTTCGAGAAGAGCAGCACGCCCTTCTCGCCAGACATCGGCCACGACTGCCGGATCAAGCTTGCCTGACACACTGGCTCGACGAGCGTGGGCACGTCCACGGGCGTCGACCAGGACAGCCCTCCGTCGGTGCTCGTGGATTGCGCCCGACACGATTTGCCGCGATAGCTGCGCATATCCATCAGCAGCGATCCGGCGGGGTCAGCCAATTCAACGACCTGGCACTCGTTCATTTTCGGAACGATGGCACCGCCGATCTGCCATGTCTCGCCGCGATCGTCGCTGTAGATGACGTGAGCGCCATATTCGCTTTGGACGTCTCGCCTTGTGCCGTCGGGATCGTGGAATCCGTGGTCGCAGGGGATGACGAGACGTCCAGCGCGAGGGTCACGTTCGAGTTGAATGCCGACACCCGGTCCGGTCGCGTACCACGTCCATTCAGGCCTCTTCACGTCCTCGGTGATCTCCTCCGGTTGCGACCAAGTCGCACCGTCGTCATCACTCCGACAGACCCAGACGGTACGAGAGCCTTTGCCGGTGTTGAGCTTGATTTCAGCCTCGGTGTCGTCGCCGAAGTTCTGCGTCAACAGCAGGTGAATCGCCCCTGACTCGCGATCGATCACCGGACACGGGTTACCGCAGGTATTCTTGCCGTCGTTCCAGAGCACCTGGGTTTCGCCCCACGTGCGTCCGCCGTCGTGAGATCGCTTCAAGAGCAAGTCGATATCACCGGAGTCGCCACGGCCTGAGACTCGACCTTCGCAGAAGGCCAGCAGCGTCCCCTGCGACGTCGCGAGCAGCGAAGGAATGCGATAAGTGTGATAGTCCCCCTCGCCGGCGACGAACACGGGCGTGTGCTCGACGCCCTCAGCGGCTTTGACGCTGGAAGGAGCGCAGCCGATCGCCAGACACGTCCAGCAAGCGACGCGACGCAAAGATTCCCGCATGTGCATCACGAATGCTCCTGTCGCGGCTCTGTGTGCCATCGACCCCTTCGGAAATCGCCCGCGTCGCAAGCGAACCGACACTATCAAATCCGTGGCGCGGCAGGATACGATCCGCCCCGCCCTCTCGCCAGCCTTCACGGCAGGTCATTCGCAATGCGATCATTATTCTGTCTGGCCGCGACGTGTGTTCTGCTCGATTCCGCCGTCGCGGCGCCGCCGTTGCCGAACGTGAAGCCACTCGACTGGGAGGGCGACATCGCGTCGCGTCTGGTCGATGCCGCTGACGCCTTCCTTTTGCGCGAACTCGATCGCGCCGAAGCGGGTCGCGACGAGCTTGCGGCCGACGGCGGCGAACTTGAAACGTCTCTCCACCGGCGCCGTGAACGTCTCGCGAAGATGCTCGGCGTGCGCGACGAGCGCGTGCCGACGTCGATCGAGCTTGTGACGACGGTCGAGCGCGACCCCCGGGTGGGCATCGGCGACGGCTATCAGGTGTATCAGGTCCGCTGGCCGGCCCTCGACGGGATCACTGGCGAAGGATTGCTGCTGGTGCCCGATGGCACTCCGCGCGCCGACGTCGTCGCGATCCCCGACGCCGATCAGACGCCGGAAATGCTGGTGGGCCTGACCGACGAGATCGCGGCCGAAAGTCAGTTCGCCCGCGTGCTCGCCGAGAGCGGCTGCCGGGTGCTCGTTCCGACACTCATAAGTCGTCAGCGTCAAGCGCGAAACGAACGCGCTGTCATGACTCATCGCGAATACGTCTATCGCAGCGCGTTTGAACTGGGCCGCCACGTCATCGGTTACGAGTTGCAGAAGGTGCTCGCCGCCGTCGATGCGTTTTCGCAAGATGACGCCGATCGATCTATCGGCGTGGCGGGCTACGGTGAAGGCGGGATGCTCGCCCTTTACGCTGCGGCGCTCGACGAGAGGATCGGCTCAACACTCGTCAGCGGGTACTTCGACGACCGCCGCACCCTTTGGAAGCAACCGATCGACCGCAACGTGTTCGGCTTGCTGAAGGATTTCGGCGACGCCGAGGTCGCGAAGCTGGTGTCTCCGCGAACGCTGGTGATCGAGGCTGCGGTGGGACCAGAGTTGGAATGGCCAGCCGGGCAAGGCGGTGCTCCCGCAGCGCTCATTTCTCCGCCGATCGAGAACGTGCGAGGCGAGTTCGCAAGGGCGAAGCGATTCGACGTGATCAACTCGGAGACGAGCCCGCGTTTGATCGTCTCCGGCGACGGGGGACGCGGTCCATTCGGCACCGCCGGCGCGATCAAGGCCTTTCTCGCCGGCGTCGAAGCGGAGGCCGGCTATCGCGCCGGCTCGAAACCGCCGCAACCGGCGGAATCGCTACCAGATTCCGAAGCACGGCTCCGTCGACAACTCGCGGAAATGGATCGCTTCACCCAGCGGCTGCTGACCGAGAGCCCGTATGTGCGGGCGGAGTTCATGAAAGGCCTCGACACCAGCTCCGTCGAAGCCTACCGCATTTCTTCGAAGCGGTACCGCGACATCTTTCGCGACGACGTGATCGGCAGCTTCGATGAAACGTTGGTCGATCCAGATCCCCGCGCCCGCATTGCCTATGAAGAGGAGACGTGGACCGGCTACGAGGTCGTGCTGGATGTGTTCGACGGCTTCTTCGCCTACGGAGTGTTGCTCGTGCCGAACGACGTCGCGGAAGGCGAGAAACGCCCCGTCGTCGTGTGCCAGCACGGTTTGGAAGGTCGGCCGCAAGATATCATTCGCGGGGATCATCCCGCCTACCACGACTTCGCCGCCAAACTCGCGGACCGGGGGTTCGTCGTGTTCGCTCCGCAGCATCTCTACCTTTTCGGCGATCGCTTTCGCACATTGCAGCGCAAGGCGAATCCGCTCGGAAAGACGCTCTTCTCGCTGATGGCGCCCCAGCACGAGCAGCTTTTGAAATGGCTCAAGACGTTGTCCTTCGTCGACGGCGACCGCATCGGCTTCTACGGGCTTTCCTACGGCGGCAAGAGCGCGATGCGGATTCCGGCTCTCGTTGAAGGCTACGCGTTGTCGATCTGCTCCGCCGACTTCAACGACTGGGTCTGGAAGAACGCCTCGACGCGATCGCCTTACAGCTACGTGTGGACGAACGAGTACGAGATCTTCGAGTTCGATCTGGGCAGCACGTTCAACTATTCCGAAATGGCGGCCTTGATCGCGCCCCGCCCTTTCATGGTCGAACGCGGGCACTTCGACGGCGTCGCTCCCGATGAACGGGTGGCTCTCGAGTTCGCCAAAGTCCGTCATCTTTATGAAGCGAAGCTCAAGCTCGACGACACCTGCGAAATCGAGTTCTTCGACGGTCCGCATACGATCAACGGACAAGGAACCTTCCGTTTTCTGCATAAGCACCTGAATTGGCCCGCGACTGAGATCGATCGGAACTGACAGCGGCCGACGGGGTTTACTCCTGTACGTGACGAACCGTCGGTGGTTTGCTCGGGTACCGCGGACGCCAGCAGGATGCGGCGATTGTCCCGCCGTCCGAGGCGGCTACACTGTTTGCGGAGCGCTTTCCTCGATCGTACGTGCATTGATCCGACTCGATGGAACGAGGCCATGAGCTTGGCGGGCTGGCGAGATCGCAGACACCGAAATCCACTTCGACCAGCCCAGATTCTCGCCCGCCTGCTTGCGACGCTCTTCGTGACCGCGTCGGTCGTGCAGTGTGAGAGCACTGCCTCTGCGGCGAGCTACAGCGACGCGGTCGAGTTCTTCCGGACGGGCAAGTACGAGGACTGTGCCCGCCTCGCCGAGCAGGAGCTGCTGCGGACCGCCTGGAACGAAGACTGGCGCGTGCTGAAGATCCGATCCGAGATGACCCTCGGGCGTTATCAGGCTGCTCTGGAAACGCTCGAAGCGGGCTTGCAGCGATCGACTCCGGGGCTGGAGCTGCGTTTGCTGGCTCCCGACGTCTATCGTTTCAACGGACGCGAAGCCGACGCCGACGCCGTTCCGGCGAGCATCGAGCGCATGGTGCTGGCGTCACCGCGTCGGTTCTCCTCGGCGACCAACCGCGTCGCGCTCGGCCGCTACTTTCTGATGCGTGGCGCAGATGCCCGTAAGGTTCTCGATCAGTTCTACGACACGGCCACGAAACTCGAGCCCGACCTGATCGACGTCTACTTTGCGACCGCCGAACTGGCGCTCGCGAAGCAGGACGACGCACTCGCAGCGGATACGTTGAAAGGGGCTCCCAAAGAGGCCGCTCAGCATCCGCAGTTTCATTATTTGACCGCGTGTGCGTTTCTCGAAAGCGATCGAGCGAAATCGGCTGAGTCGCTGGAAGCCGCGCTGGCGGTCAACCCGCGTCATGTCGACAGCCTGTTGCTCAAAGCCGATCAGTTGATCGATGCCGAGCAATACGATGATGCCGCCGGCGTGCTTGGCGCGGTCCAAAAGGTCAATCCCCGCGAGCCGCGGGCCTGGGCCTACCGGGCCGTCCTGGCTCATCTCAAAAGCGATGCGAAGGCCGAGCAATCCGCGCGAGACTCAGCCCTGGCATTCTGGCCGACGAATCCGGAGGTCGATCACCTGATGGGCCGCAAGCTGTCGCAGAAATATCGTTTCGCGGAAGGGGTCGAGGCCCAACGGAAGTCGCTCACACTCGACTCCGGCTACCGGCAGGCGAAGCTCCAGCTTTGTCAGGATCTGCTGCGCCTCGGCGAGGAAGAAGAAGGCTGGCGTCTCGCCGACGAGATCGTCGCAGAGGACGGCTACAACGTCGTCGGCTACAACCTCGTGACGCTGCGAGACGAGCTCGAAGGCTTCCGCACGCTGCGCGACGGCGCGTTCGTCGTGCGGATGACGCCTCGCGAAGCCGATCTCTATGGCGATCGAGTGCTGGACCTCTTGCGAGAGGCGAAAAACACGCTGTGCGAGAAGTACGAGGTGCCGATCGAAGACCCGATCGTCGTCGAGATCTTTCCGCAAAAGAAAGACTTCGCTGTTCGTACATTCGGACTGCCCGGGGCCGACGGTTTTTTGGGCGTCTGCTTCGGCCGGGTCATCACGGTGAACAGCCCGGCGTCACGAGGCGACAGCCCTTCCAATTGGGAATCCGTGCTGTGGCATGAGTTCTGTCACACCGTCACGCTCACCAAAACGCGAAACAAGATGCCCCGGTGGCTCAGCGAAGGCATTTCCGTTTACGAAGAAGGCCAGCGAAACCCGGCGTGGGCGACGGTGCTGAACCCGCGCTTTCGGGAGATGCTTCTCGGCGATGAACTTACGCCGCTCAGCGAGCTGAGCTCGGCGTTTCTCCGACCGAAGTCGGGGATGCACCTTCAGTTCGCCTACTACGAATCGTCGCTGGCGGTCGAGTTTCTCGTCGATCGCTTCGGGCTGGAGACGCTCAAGACGCTGCTCGACGATCTCGCGGAAGGCATCCCGCTCAACGATTCTCTCGCGGTGCGCACGGCTTCTTCGATCGAGAACCTCGACGACGCCTTCGCGAACTTCGCTAGGGAACGTGCCGCCGGTGTCGCTCCCGATGCGACCTGGGAGCAGCCGGACCTGCCCGCACGAGCCGACGCGAGGACCGTGGCTGCGTGGCTCGATGAGCACCCCGACAACTTCTGGGCGACACAGCGACTCGCTGCCGCCTATGTTGCCGGGCAGCAGTGGGAAGACGCGATGTTGGCGGCAAAGCGACTCAAGGAGCTTTATCCAGAGTACGTCGGCCCGCAGAACGCCTACGAGATTCTCGCGACGGCCTATCAGAAGCAAGGCGATACGTCTGCGGCTCGTTCCGAGCTCGAGAATCTCGCGAGTCGAGACGCCTCCGCCACGGCGGCGTTCACGCAGCTTATGCAACTCGCCGAAGCCGAGAACGATTGGGAAGCCGTGGGGAGGAACGCCGATCGCCACCTCGCGGTGAATCCACTGGTCGTCGCTCCGCATCGTGCGGCGGCTCGCGCCGCTGAAGAGATGGGAGATATTTCCACGGCGGTCGCGGCTTACCGGGCGTGGTCGCGACTCGACGACACCGATCCCGCGGGGTTGCATTACCGGCTCGCCAACCTCCTTCGGCAGGACCGCAAACCCGATGACTCTCTACGAGAAGTCTTGATGGCCCTCGAAGAGGCGCCGCGTTATCTCGAAGCGCAGCGGCTCTTGCTGGAACTTATCGACCGGCGAGCTGACAGCGACGCGGCGCACCGTACCGCTCCCGTGGAGGCCACCAAGCCATGAGCATCCGTCGCCGCCTGTCTGCTGTGTTGGGGATGACGATCGTGGTGGTCGCCGGACTTGCCATCGCACAACCTCCCTGGTGGTCCGGCGACCGACGCGGCCCGCGCGAACTGCCGGCCGATCGAAAGGGCGTCCCGGACTGGGAGGTTGACAAGGCGTTCGAGAAAGACGTCTTCACCTTCGTGCGCGTCCAATACGACAGTTTTGGCGGCGGGCGGCGACGGGGTGGCGGCTGGACGACGGACTGGCCCGATAGCGATCTCAATTTCTCGTATCGTCTTCAGCAACTGACGTCGCTGAGAGTCAATCCCGACCCGATCTCGCTGCGACTGACGGACAAGGAGATCTTCGATTATCCGTTCCTGTACATGATCGAGCCCGGCAGTCTTTACTTCTCCGATGAAGAGGTCGTGGCCTTGCGGCGGTATCTGCTCAACGGCGGCTTTCTGATGGTCGACGACTTCTGGGGCGAATACGAATGGCAGAATCTCTACGAACAGATGAAGCGCGTGTTCCCCGAGCGCGAGCCGGTGGAACTCCCGCTCGAACATGAGATCTTTCGCATCGTCTATCGACTGAAAGAGAAGCCGCAGGTGCCCAGCATCAACGCCGCGATGTACGGTCGCGGTCAGGGCGTCACGTGGGAGTTCGGGCACGGCGGCGACACCCAGACGGTGCATTACAAGGCCCTGTTCGACGACAAGGGCCGCATGATGGCGATCATCTGCCACAACACCGATCTCGGCGATGGCTGGGAACAGGAAGGCATGGATCCCTGGTACTTCAAAGAGTTCGCGGAGAAGAAGTCGTATCCCATGGGCATCAATATCGTGACCTACGCCATGACGCATTGAGAGAGGACGGGAGAATGGAGGCACGGAAGGACGAAGGAGGAAGCGGAGAAGAGGCCTTCACGTATCGTCCACGCCACATTCCCACGCCTCATTTCTCCGTTCTTCGGTTCTTGGCCTTTACGCCGCCGCATCTAAGGAACGCCAGTGTCGTCAGAGCTGAACGCCTTCGAGGAAGAACGGCAGGTCGTGGAGAAGATCCACGAGAGCCGCGGCCGGATCGAGCGAGAGCTGCGCAAGGTCATCGTCGGGCAGAACGAAGCCGTCCATCAGCTTCTGATCAGCCTGTTCGCCGGGGGGCATTGTCTCATCACCGGCGCGCCGGGCTTGGCGAAGACGTTGCTGGTGCGCACGATCGCGCAGGTGTTTCATCTGCGGTTCCAGCGCATCCAGTTCACGCCGGATTTGATGCCCGCGGACATCACCGGCACCGAGATCCTCGAAGAGACCGGCGACGGACGCCGCCGGATGCAGTTCGTGCGCGGGCCGATCTTCGCGAACGTGATCCTTGCCGACGAGATCAACCGCACGCCGCCGAAGACGCAGGCGGCATTGCTCGAAGCGATGCAAGAGCATCAGGTCACGGCGGCCGGCGTGCGCTACGGGCTGGAAGAGCCCTTCTTCGTGCTCGCCACGCAGAACCCGATCGAGATGGAAGGGACCTACCCGCTGCCCGAGGCACAACTCGACCGGTTCATGTTCAACGTCGTGATCGACTACCTGCCCGAGCAGGACGAGGTCGAAGTCGTCAAGCGCACGACGTCGACGAAGCCCAAGCCGATCCAACCTCTGTTCACGGGTGAAGACGTTCTCGGGTTTCATAGCGTGGTGCGCAAGGTGCCGATCGCGGAAGACGTGGTGCGCTATGCGGTGCGCCTCGCGGCGGCGAGCCGCCCGGGAAAACCGGAAGCGCCCGATTTCGTGAACCAGTGGGTGAGCTGGGGCGCGGGCCTGCGCGCGGCGCAGTTCCTCGTGCTCGGCGGGAAGGCGCGGGCGCTGCTCGCGGGGCGCTCGCACGTGTCCAACGAGGACATCAAGTCGCTCGCGCACGCGACGTTCCGCCACCGCATCCTGCTCAACTACCGCGCCGAAGCCGAGGGCGCGAGCATCGAGACCGTCATCTCGCGCCTGCTGGAACACGTGAAGGAACCGAAGTGACAGCGCGGGCGATTTCACACTCCCTCTCTCCGGTACTCCGGGGAGAGGGCAGGGGAGAGGGGCGAGCGGTGCCCGACGTCGATGAACCGCTCGATTCGGCCGAGTTGCGCGCGTCGTCGAATTCAGCGATGCACTTCCGTTGTACGCACCCTGCCCCTCTCCCCCGCCCTCTCCCCAGAGTACTTGGGAGAGGGAGGACGTTCTCGATTGGGGGCGCGCTGTGACCGCTAGCCGCGCGTCGTTCATCGATCCCGTCACGCTCATGCGCATCAAGAGTTTGCAGATGCGCGCGAAGATCGTCGTGCAGGGATTCTTCTCCGGACTGCACCGCAGCCCGCACCACGGGTTTTCCGTCGAGTTTTCCGAATACCGGCAATACTCTCCGGGCGACGACCCGCGCTATCTCGACTGGCGCCTCTACGCGCGCACGGACCGCTATTACATCAAGCGGTTCCAGGAAGAGACGAACCTCCGCTGCTACCTGCTCGTCGACCTCTCCCGCTCGATGGGCTACGGCAGCCTCCCGTACACGAAGGTTGAGTATGCTCGCACGGCGGCGGCGACGCTGGCGTACTTTCTCTCGACGCAGCGCGATGCGGTCGGCCTCGTCACGTTCGACGAACGGATCGCCGATTACGTCCCCGCGCGTTACCGCCCCGGCCACCTGCACCGGCTGATGGTGTGCCTCGAGCGCGCCGTCGCCGGCACGAGCACGAACCTCGCGACGCCGCTCGAACAGGTCGCCACCACCGTCCGCAAGCGCGGCCTCGTCGTGCTGATCTCCGATTTGCTCGCCAGCGTCGAGCTGCTCCGCACGCAGCTGGGCTACCTCCGCTCGCAGGGGCACGAAGTCGTTGTTATCCGCGTGCTCGACCCCGCCGAGCTGGCGTTCAGCTTCGACAAGGCCGTGACGTTCGTGGACCTGGAATCGGGGCGCGACCTGTACATCGAC
>JACCRE010000129.1 GCA_013813775.1 Planctomycetaceae bacterium | reverse complement strand
CGCCAGCACGTCCCGCCGCATCTCCGAGGAATACGACTGCATCCCTTCCCCCTCCGTTTTTGATGAACAACGGAAGGTTACCCATCTCGCCTAGATCGCGCTAGAGACCGGGGTGGTACGCACTAGGCTCTGCCGCCGGACTGGGACCGTCGCGCCCTCACGGGCATCTGAACGGCCGACCGACGCTTCACACCACGGGCGTTGTGTCGAGTCGTTCCGAGGCCTCGATCTTTTTTTGCTGTAGCGACGATCGAACTGGACGGGCTCAATCAGGCCAGCCGTCGGTGAAAACCGGCGGGTCTGGAGCAATCGAGCATCCGTGGGCGCAAACCCGCGGCTGGCCTGGAGTCTGTTACGACGAAAGGTTGAGGGTTGAGAGTTGTTCACTCCTGACTCCTCTTTTTTCAATACCAGAACTGCACGCCGTTGACCCAGCCGTCGAGGCGTTCATCGCCGAGCTTATAGCGGTCGTAGCCGGTGAAGAATTCCAGACCCTGCCACGTCAGGCCCAATGCCGCGCGGTAGTGCAACAGCTTGTCGTCGTCGATGGCGCCCCAGTCGATTTCGCCGCTGAACATGAAGCGCCATAACAGATAGACGTCGAGACCGTGCGTGACGTTGTAGCCGGCGTGCGGCTTGCCGTCTTCGACGCGCCACGCGGCACCGGCACCGCTGCGCAACTTGAACCGCGGATGCGGCACGAAGCTGTAGATCAGGTTCAGGTCGCCGGTCCACAAGGGCTCGATGCCCATGTCGCGCACGGGCCGTTGCCAGTAATTCGCTTCGGTATCGATGCCGAGACCGAGCCAGGTCTGAGTCAGGGCCTGCACGCCGATGCGGTCGGTGCCGTCGAAGTCGGTGAGATAGTCGGCACGCAGCCGCCCCTTTGTGCCGGTGATCGCACTCAGCAGCGACGTGTTCTTGATCGATGCTTCACCCGTCGCCAGCGGCAGCAACTCGATCGAAGCGGACTGACCTCGCACGACGGGCGGCAGTTCGCCGCTGTACGAGAAGGCGAGGGGGGCATCGGCAGCGGAGGGATCAGGCCTCGTGAAGGCGTCGCTCGTGAACCCCTCTCCGCTGGGGAGATGGGCACCGGTAAGGAGAGCAGCCGGCTGCGACATTGCTCGCAGCCGCGACCACGATTTCCACTCTTCGTTGCACGAAATGAACGGCCATCCAAAGCGAGCGTCAGAGATCCCCTCACCCTTGGCCCCTCTCCTCAGAGGAGCGGGGAGGAGATCTGGCTGCTCAGCATGCAGAGGCTCGCTCCGCGGCGCCGCTTCATCCAAGAATTCTTCGCCGCGCATCGACAGCGTGACCGTCGGCGGCAGGTGGGCCGTTTCGTCGGAAGTGACGAGCGGAGGCTCAGCCGCAGCGGTGAGGCGGGCGCAGGCGACGATGATGAGGACGGCCGCTCCTGCAAGCAGGACGGTTCGGCCAAAACGGGCGAAGATCATTCATGGAGAGCGAGGAGAGGGGCGGGGAACGTAGCCCTGCGGTAATACCGTGTCAATCGGGATTCGCCGACGGCATTTCACGATCTCCAGAAGACGAAAAATGCTGAAAAATCCCTTTGACTGCGGTCCGCCAATCGCCAACCCTTGAAGCATGCCGTAGCGATCGACTTCCCGTTCCTTGAGGAGCCTCCGCCGTCATGCTGCTGACATCATGGTTGAGCCTGCTGCGTACAGACGACCTTTTGTCCGACCCGCACCGCCCTCGTCGCGCCGTTTCTCGTTCCGACCCCTGGCGTCATGCCCACACCTCCTTTCGCAGCAATCCCTTCGTCCCTCCCGACCGCGTGCGGGAGACCTTCGGCAGTCACTCGCGGAGGACGGAACGCCGCTGACTGATCCGCCAGCGACAGCCGTGAGGGGATGCGGGGGAGGGGGAGAGAGTGGGGGGCAGGGAGAGGAGGCGATGAACTTTCACCCTGTCTCCCGGTTTGAGGCTGCGACGACGAGTCCGGCAATGAGTTGAGAGACGCCGTGAAGAATCGGCTCGCCGGCGCAAAACCGGTTCGATACGGATTAGGTCGATCAAAGACAGGAGAGGCCTACCGGGAGAATCTGGCATCGCCTCGTCTCCCGATCTCCCGCCTCTCCCGATCCCCTCTCCCGCCCCGTGACCGTGCCCGGTTCCGACGGTATGCTCGATGGTGGTTCCGCGGCCGCGCTCGACGGTCCGCCGATTCGCTATCGAGGCAATACCGTGAGTCGATTCCTGCACCTCACACGTCGATCATCGTCGGTCGGCGCACTTCTCCTCTGTCTGGCGTTCTCGGCCACGGCCGACGATGCGCCGAAAGCATCCGCTGGGGATCAGGCGAAACAGCCCTCCGCCGATAACAAGCAGGATTCGCCACCCAGGCCGCGAAAGATCGTGCTGATCGCCGGCCCGAAGGACGAGCACCACGGACCCGGCACGCACGACTACGAAGCGACGGTCAAGACGATTCAGGAGGCCCTCGAGGCTTCCAACGTCGCGGGACAGGTCAAAGTCGAGGCTGTCCTGAATGGCTGGCCCGACGATCCGACGACGCTCGACGACGCCGACACGATTTTTCTCGTCTCGGCGGGCGCCGATCGCAAGGAAAGCGATCATCCGTTTCTTGCGGATGATCGCATGCAAATGCTCGACAAGCAGATGAAGCGGGGGTGCGGTCTCGTGATGCTGCACTGGTCGGTGTTCATTCCGATCAAGCACGAGCCGCGGATTTCAGAATGGCTGGGCGGCTTCTTCGATTACCAGCGGGGGGACGATCCCCGCGGATGGCACAGCGCGATCACGTTCGCGACGGCGAAAATCCAGCCCAACCCCAAACATCCGATCGCCAAAGGCGTGCCGCCGTTCGAGCACCGCGACGAGTTCTACTACAAGATTCGCTTTCGCGATAAAGACGACCGCATCACGCCGATCGTGACGGTCAAGCTGCCGGACGTCGAAGAGCCGCAGGTCGTGGCCTGGGCCGTCAAACGCAAAAACGGCGGACGCAGCTTCGCCTTCACCGGCGGGCATTTCCAGAAGAGCTGGGACGACGACGCCTATCGCACGCTGCTGCTGAACGCAGTCTGCTGGACGGCCAAGATCAACATTCCCGCGGGTGGCGTCCACAAGCAACTCGCCTTCGACGACCAGTGGACGCCCAAGCCGCACCTCGGCAAGGAAGACCTGCCGAAAGAAGTCGAGGAGGACTGGGTCGACGGCCGCATTCGTGAGAGCGACATCGGGCCGTTTTTTACGGCCTCAATCGTCGTTCCGGACCTCTCTGATCCGGCCTCCGCTCGAACGGTTCCCGTCGATGATCGCAAACTGCCGCACAACCCGAACATGGTCGTCAAGGCGCTCGCGATCAAGCTTGGTGGCGAGGAAGGGATTCCTCCGGCGGCGGTGCTCTTCGATAAAGAACGCATGCTTCTCCGCTGCGGCTGGAGCGGAGGTTTTCTGAACTTCAGCGACCGCCGCTATGGCCTACTGGAGATGCCGACGATCGGCGGCGAGGTCGCGTGGGGGTTGCCGAGCAATACGGACGGCTGGCAGGTCCGGCAGGACGAGGTCTCGTCAAGGCCTGCGGATGTCGAGTACCGCGGGCTTCGTCTCAACGGCTCAGACGTCACTTTGCATTACGACGTCGAGGGCCGCCCCATCACAGAACGGGTCGGCGTTGAGGTGGGTCACGGACTCGTCGCCTTTGCGCGGTCCTTCGATTTGCCGAAAACAAGCGAACTGCTGACGGTCGATCTGTGCGGCTTCGCGGCATCCGCCGAGAACGAACCCGCGCAATCGGATCGGCCGATTCTCTATTCGACGAACGCCGGCGTCGTGACTGCCGTCGCCGCGATCGAGAGCGAGAGATCGTCTCCTTCTCTCCTGAAACATGAAGGCTCAGGTGTCGTGCTGCACTTGCATCCGGACGCGCCTGCGAAACGTTTGAAGGTTCTCGTCTGGCAAGGTCGGCAGGAACAGCGCTCAGCGTTCGAGAGTTTAGTCGCGGAAAGCTCGCCTCCCGACGATGATCGTGCAACCGAGCCGTTCCTCAACTGGGGAGCGCCGCTGGTGACGCGAGGCGAGACGGGCACGCCGCGTCCCGATTCACCGTTCGTCGTCGATACGGTCACGGTCCCCTACGAGAACTCCTTCAAAGCGTTGTTTTTCACGAGCGGGCTCGACTTCGCTGCCGATGGCGCCTGCTACGTCTGCACCGCTCACGGCGACGTCTGGAAGGTCACCGGAATCGACGAAGACCTCGATGAAATCCAATGGCAGCGCTTTGCGACCGGGCTCTATGAACCGCTCGGCCTGAAGATTCGCGACGGTGAAATCTTCGTCCTCGGACGCGATCAAATCACGCGGCTGCACGACGAGAACGGCGACGGCGAAGCCGATTACTACGAGAACTTCAACGACGATCTCACCGATCTGGGCCAGTCTCACGCCTACGCGATGTGCCTGGAGACCGACTCCGTGGGAAACTTCTACTTCCTGAAATCGGGCGCCGTCGAAACGCCGCATGGCGGCACGCTGCTCAAGCTGTCGGCGGACGGGAAGAAACTCGAGGTGTACGCGACAGGCTTTCGCCATCCGAACGGCTTGGGAATCGACCCGAACGACTTGATCACGGCCGCCGACAACGAAGGCAACTGGGTGCCCGTCACGCGGATCGATATCGTCGAGCAGGGCGAGTTCTGCGGCCATGTGCCGACGGCCCATCTCGATCCGGAACCGGCGGAATTCGGCCTGCCGTTGTGCTGGTTGCCGCGCGTCGTCGACAACAGCGCCGGCGGACAGGTCTGGGTGCCGGAGCAATGGGGGCCGCTCGCCGGGTCATTGCTGCACCTCTCCTTCGGCCAATGCACGGCGAGTCTGATTCTGAAGGAGCAGGTCGACGACGTGTGGCAAGGCGGTGCGGTGCGAATGCCGATCCCGCCGTTTCTGTCCGGGGTCTGCCGCGGACGCTTCCGCACGAGCGGCGAGCGCGCCGACGGACATCTCTACGTGTGCGGGCTGGATGGCTGGCAGACGACCGCGACTCGTGACGGTTGCCTGCAACGAGTGCGGTACGTCTCCGAGAACCCAACGCTCCTGCCGACGGCGCTGCACGCTTACGAGAACGGCGTCGAGCTGACGTTTCCCGAGCCGCTCGATCCAGAGATCGCCACGAATCCGGCTCGCTACGCCCTCGACGTCTGGAACTATCGCTGGAGCAAAGATTACGGCTCGAAGGATTACTCGGTGGCCGATCCGACGAAGGTCGGCCGCGATTCGGTTCCGGTGAAGGACGTCACGCTTTCAGAAGATCGACGGAAGGTCTTTTTGAGCGTCGATCGCCTCGAACCGGTGATGCAGCTACGCGTGCAGGCGGGGTTGAGAACCGCGTCGGGAACCGACCTGCCGTTGGACTACTACGGGACGGTGCATCGGTTGCGGGTGGCGGAATCGAGAGATGGTGCGGTCGTCGAGACGCTTCCGACCGCGCGATGAAAATGAAGCTGCCCACCGTTGACGAGGAGCCGTACCGATGCCGTCATCCGCAACACTGGCCGCGATTGGCTTGCTGTGCCTGTCGCTGCTGGTCGCCCTCATTCTCGGAGTCGATCTGATGCGTTTCGTCGCTCGGGTTCCGGCTTTGACGACGGCCGATCACGTGGACGAATACCGCCGAGTCGTTGCGAGGCAGATGTACGGCGCACTCTTCGTCCTTGCCATGTTCATTGCCGCCGCCGCGGTGATGATCGTGGGGACCGCTCTTGAGCTCACAAGCCTATTTGAGTGGGCGTACCTTGTAGTCCTTTCCGGCGTGATCGGCGTGGTCGGCGCTTGGAACAAGTCGGTCGAACGGAAAGCGAAAGCGATCACTGCTGAGGGCGAGTACGCGCGGCAGCGGGACGAGATCGTCCATGTGTGGATGAAGCGGCCGCTTCCAAACTGGTAACCGCGATCGCCACTTGAAAAACCGAAGGCCCGTCCGCGAATCGGACGGGCCTTCGGAGGCAAGTTCAACACGAAGGCGGGATCAGTCGTTCCGCAGCCGCAGGTCGAAATCGGCCAGCTTAAGGCGGATTTCATTCAGGCTCGTGACGCCGAAGTTGCGAACGCTCAAGAGTTCGTCGGGCGTGCGGCTGACGACGTCGCCCAATGTCGCCATTCCCAGGCGTGACAGACACTTGCGGCTGCGGACCGAGAGGTTGAGGTCGGCGACCGGCCGTTCGAGAACCGCACGCTGTTCGGGCGGCAGATCTTCCTGGATCGCCGGCGCGGCCTTCGGAGCGGCGAGAGGCTCCAAACGCAAGAGCTGACCGATTCGCAGACCTTTCGACGAAAGCATGTCGCGAATTTCGGTCAGACTCGTCTCGCCGAAGTTCTTGCCCGCGAGCAGTTCGTTCTCGCTGATGCGAGTCAGGTCGCCCAGCGTGACGATGTTCGCTCGTTCGAGGCAATTCCGAGCACGCGCCGACAGCTCGAAATCGGAGACCGGCACCTTCATCACATGTTCGAGCTCACGCTGCCGGCGGGCGGCGTCCTCGTCGTAGTACATGTCGCCGGCGGCTTCGATGTCCTTCAGGAACAGCTTCGCCCGCTCGTGATTCGGATAGACCTCGAGCACCCGGCGGAAGCAATAGGCGGCCGCCTGATAATTCTCTTTGTCTTCGTAGAGGATGCCCAGGTTGAGCAGCGCCCCGAGAAACAGCGGCGGCGACGACAGGCTCTGCTCGTAAAGGCGAATCGCCTCGTCGTCGTTGCCCAGCAGGTCATTGAGACCTGCGAGCCGGAACATCGCTCCGGTGTGGTGCGGGTCCATGTCGACCGCCCGCTCGAAGTATTCGACCGCGCCGAACGTATCGCCGCGATCGGCGAGCAGGCAGCCCTTCTGAAACGAGTACTCGGCCCGCGTGGCCGCCTCGCGAGCATGCTTCGTCAACAGTTGATCGGCCTCGTCGAGCCGGCCGGACTGACGGATCGCACCCACCCGCCGCAGCACGCACAGCACCGGGTCGTAACCCCCTTCGGCGGCTTTCGCGTAAGCGGCTTCAGCATCGCCGTAGCGGCGAAGCGCCATCAGCACTTCGCCGTGAATGAACCCGGCGAGACCGCCTTTGCTCACGCGGCGCAAATAGCCGTCGGCGGGCTCGTGGCGACCGAGCAGGTATGCGGTGACGCCGGCGGCGGTGAGGTCGCGGTCCGAAGGGGTCGACGACTGAATTCTGGCGTCGAGTTCGGCGAGCGCGTTACGCACTTCGGCGGACTGGTGCCCGGCGACGGCCCGTTCCAGCTTTCGGACGTCATCCGGTCCGAAAGGCGCCTCCGAGGAGAGGATGCCGCGCACATCGACTGTTTCCACCGCGTTTTGAGCCGTTTGGCCCGGCCGCTCACCGACGTTCAACTTCACCGCCATACTGTCGCTCCGAACGCCCGGAATCCCGCGCGCGAAAAGTTCACAGAGTTTTTAGAAAAGGCTGGCCATTATGGGGCACGCCCTATTGGCCCGCAACCGAGCGGCCCGACCGGCCGCAGCCGGTCGGCTTCTTTGGGCGTTCGACTCCATCTTATGATTCTCACTCCTCGCTTCTCACTCCTCACTTCTTTCATCATTTCCTCGGCGCGCGGAAAGTCCGCTTGACGATGCTGAGCGACGCAAGCTAAAACCCCGCCTCACTTCTCTCGCGTTTCCCCAAGACTCACGTTGTTTCGATGCAGTCGGCCCGTGCAGCCGACCGGTCGGGTTCGCTACGATTCGCCTCTCCGGCGTCGTGCGTTCCCGTCCTGTCACGACGCGCCGGTTCATCGATTTCGGTCGGCTTCTCCCGCCGCCCGTTTCCCTTCGTCCCCTTCGCCATCTCCAGCGTACCTGTCGGCTTGCCGGGCGTGACCGCGCGGCCGTCGTGAACACTTCGTCGCATCGCGTCGTTCCGCAGGGATCGGCGTGCGTCGAAAGATCATGACGTCCGGTCAGGCCGGTTCGAGGTCTCTCCGCCTCGCATCGGTTATCGGTCTCGATCGTCGTGTCGCCAGGGGAAGGTGACCTGCGATGACTATTGCTCTCCGATTTCGTTCGGCAGTTCTGCTCGCCGCCTCAGCGGCCGCCGGTCCTGCGTTCGCACAAGCCTATCCGCCGGGCGCGATGCCTGGGCCGAGCATGCCCATGGAGGTTCTCTCCGCACCGGGGATGACCACTGATCCATTCTCCGGCGGAGCCTATGCGGTTCCGACCGGGGCGCCGATCGCGGTCGCTTATGGCGATCCGATCATGTCATCGGGACCGACCATCTCGGGACCGACGACTTCCGGCGGGCCCGTCTATATGGCTCCGCAGGTCATCGGCGGCGGCATGCTGCCGACCATGCCCGGCAGCCCCGGCTGCAACTGCGGTCCCGGTGGCACGCCGACATTCGACCCTTCGATGATGGGCGGCACAGCGATCGGCCCGTCCTATGGGATGCCGATGGGTGCCCCAAGCTACGGCGGCATGCCTGGCTATGGCGATCCAAGCTGTGGCATGCCCAGCACCGGTTGCTGCCTGACCGACTGTTGCCTGTTGGGTGGCTGTCTCGACGGGCTTTGCTCGCCGTGCACCGGGGCTTACGACCCATGCGGAACGGCCTGCCCGCCGGTGTGTGATCCATGCCAGCAGCCGGGAGTCGTGCCGCAGGGCGGCATTTACCACGGTGCGGGCGGTGCTCAACGCTGCGGCTGGGCGACCGGCTTTAGCTGGGTGTTCCTCAAGCCCTTTTACGGCTCGAACGAGGCATTCTCGGTGACGCAGGGAGACGGCTTCGGCAACTCGTCAACGTTCGCTCGCGAGTTCGATCACTCGTTCGATCTGTCGCCGCGGGTCTTCGTCGAATATGTCGGACGAAGCGACACCGGCCTCCGGGCGACCTGGTTCGGGTTCAATAACGACGCCGACGGGATTAGCCAAACGGTGACGGGAACCTCATTCGGCTTGACGCCCCTCGGCCAGTTGGCGTTCGACGGCCAGACGATCTTCGCCGAAAGCGACATGAACCTCGACACGATCGATTTCGACCTGACGCACCGCCTTCGCATCCGGAAGTCGCTGCTCAACATCGGCGGCGGCCTCCGCTGGGCGTCCTATGACCACGACTACCGCTCGGTCGTCGATGGCGTGTTCGGATCGACGGGTGCCGCTTCGCGGCAGTTCAACGGCTTCGGGCCGACGCTCTTCGCCGAACTCCGTCGCCCGATCGGAACGAGCCAGTTCAGCCTGCTCGCCAACGTCCGCGGTTCGATGCTGTACGGTGAGGGCGAATCTGAAACGGTCATCACTGGTCAAACCCCTTTCGGACCCGTGACGAATACCGCTCGTGCGGAGAGCGACGATTTCGTCGCGACGGCCGAAGGCCAGCTCGGCATCGAGTGGAGCGCCTGGGTCAGCCAAAGAAGCGTGCTCTTCGTGCAAACCGCCCTGGAGACGCAGTATTGGCTCGGCGTCGGCACGGCGCTCGATCGCAACGACGACCTCGGTCTGTTCGGCTTCAACACGACCGTCGGTCTGGAATGGTGAGTCGCGTTCCTGCGGGAGGGAACGTCGAAGCCCGCGGGCAATTGCCCGCGGGCTTTTTTCGTCGACGGCTCAAATGGCTTTCAGGCACTGACAGCCACGGGTTCCGCGAAAGCGGCGAGCGCGGCCTCGGCGTCGGTCTTCTGCGCGGCCACGCCGAACAGGTCCGGCGCGTCGCCGAGGTCGGCGATGACCTGCTCGGCAAGCATGCGAGGGTCGGCGACGTCGAACTCTCGCTTGATCGCCGATGTGGCTGCCCGAACGCGGACCGGCGTGGGATCGACGATCGCGGCCGCGAACAAGTCGGCCACGCGCATCGCGGCGGCCAGAGGCGTGTCACTCTCTGGCCCCATGACGGGCCCACCGTCAGCGACCTGAGCCGCGAGGCTCACGGCCGGGTCGGTATGATGTCCACTGACGGCAGCCACGACCGGCGCCGGCAGCCCCCAGCGAGCGAGGAAGCGGGCCCCGAGTTCCGGATGCGTGGTGTCGAAGAGCTCGCGCTCGGCGATCATCAGTTCCGGACCGTGAAAGCAGCTCTCGAACGCCGGCAGATAAATCTTCGGCTGATACTGGGCGAAGATCAGAACGCCCACGTCGGCCAGCAGGCCGGCCGTGTAGGCCTCGTCGTCGGCGACGGTGCCGCCCAGCTTCGTCAGCCGGGCCGCCGCCGACGCCATCAGCACGGCTCGTCGTCCGTAACCGGCCGCGAGCGGGCCGGCCGGTCCTTTCGTAAGACCATCCATCAGCGAAAAGGAGACCGCGAACAGACGCAGCGATTTCTGGCCGAGCAGCGTCGCCGCCTGGCGGACGCTGCTGACCTTGCAGCGCAAGCCGTATCGCGAGGAATTGACGACGCGAAGCGTTTTCGCCGCGAGCGCCGGATCGGCTTCGAGACAGTTCACGACTTCGCGAAGGTCAAATTCCGGATCGCTCGTCAGAGCCAGAAGGCGTCGCGCGACGCCGCGCGAGCCTTGCAGCTGACCCAGCGTATCCGCGAATCGATCGGCGGCGGCTTTGCGTGTTGTCATCGTGTGATCCCGATCGTCCTCGGCGGGAGCAGTCGCGTGGCAAGGGGGAAACATGCCCGAGGACGGAGACTCGACGTCGGTTTGTAGCGTCCTCGCACAAACGTAGTTCAGGATCGAACGTCGCGCCGCGTCTTGCGTCGGTAGTCGTCGATTCCGAGACCGGACGTAACGAATCGTCCCGACATTCGGGTCGGAACGGTGTTGGTCGTGCGACCTGTGCGTGTCGCGAAAAGCCGACGCACGTTTCCTCCGCCCGCCGTCGGACCCTGAGCTACGTTCACGAATGACAACAGTCGATTCGCGCCGGCCCCGGTGCGGTTCGGCACGGGCCGGTCGTCAAGACGCTGGCAGACACCAGCGTCCAGTTTCAGAAGGGGTGTCACCATCGCCACGACGATGCGGGGAGCCACCGCTACGATGGCCGCGTTACCGACCGGAGATGATCTCAAGACCTTGCCGCTGCGTGCGGTCGTGGCCTACACGGCCCGCTGCGCTCAACGCGTCTTGAAGGGCTACGCCGCCGCGCTCGATCGTCCCGAGTGCAAGGCCGCCGCCGCCGACGTTAAGGCCGGCGTGCGGATGTCATTGGAATATGCGGCCGGCAAGAAGTTTGAAGCGGCGGCGGCAGCGGAACTCGAAGAGAAAGTCGTCCGCGCCGTTTTTCTGGCAAGCGAGGGCGAAAACCCGAGCCGTGCCGCCGCGCTCGCCGCCAACGCGGCCTACGCGGCGACCAGCGCTACGGTCGCAGCGATCGCTTCGGAAGTGCTTGCCGAACGGGCGAAAGAGGCGCAAAAGGTCGTGCTCGCCGCGGTGACGGCCGCCGACGCCGCCGTCGCAGCCGACCCGACGGTCAAGCATGCCGCGATTCGCGACTTCCAGCGACTTCAACGGCTCGCACTGGGCGCATTCCCGGAGCTGGGGCGGTCGATCGACCCGTCGGACAAAGGACCGCTCGGTCCCGCCGTACCGGCCAAGACGTCGTCATCGACGACCGACGACGTTCAGAAGCTGCTTCTCCAAAAATCCAAGTTGCAGAAGGAAGTGACGCAGCTTCGAGAGGGCCAGCAGGCTCTCGAAAGGGAACGGGCCGAGCTTCAGAAAGAGCGGGAAGCGCTGCAAGCCGCGGGAAGCGCGAACGCAACGGCCGACGGATCGAATCAGCTCGTCGAGCAGTTGCAACGACAGTTGGAGGAACGGAACGCCGAGCAGAGGCGACTTGTCGAAGAATTGAAAGCAGCGACGTCGTCTCACGAGCAGGCACTGGCCGATCGCGATGCCGAACTGGCCCGGCTGCGTGAGGCCCGACAGGGCGAGGAAAATCACTCGCCCGAGCAGCACGATGCCGACGAGCGCGTTCGCCAGAGCGAGGAGCGGATCCGACACCTCGAAGAGTCTCTTGCCAAAGAGGGGGAAGAATACGAACGGCAACGTCAGGATGCCGAACGGAAAGCCGCGGATCTCGCCGCCGCTCGCGACGAGATGCAACGCAAACTCAGCGAAACACAGGCCGCACGCGACGGGCTTCGACAGGAGCTCGACGAGCGAGGGTCCAACCAGCAAGGGCTGGTTCAGGAACGAGACGACTTTCGCAGCCGCCATGCGGCCCTGGAAGAGGAACTCGCCGGGCTTCGCGCCGAGCAGGAGCGGCTGAGTCGCGAGAACGAGTCTCTCGCCCGGCAGCTTCACGAAGCGGTCGCCAATCGAGAAGCCGCCTCCTCCGACGCGGAACGTCGCGAACAGGAACATCAATCGGAACTGGCCCGCCTTCAGGAACTCCAGACGATCGCGGAACAGGAACGGGAAGCCGCTGCCGAAGATCGCAGGCGCTTCGAGAGTGAACGAGCGCAGTTCGAATCGGAACGACAACAACTCGAAGCCAGAATTCATGACGTCGAACGTCGCTCCGCCGAGCAGCAGGCCGAGGTCGCAAAGCTGCAGGCCGAGCGGAAGGAACTCGACGAGCGCGCCCATCGACTGAAATCGCAGGCCGGAGATCTGGAGCCGCAGAAGGCGCAACTCGCCGAACGAGAGAAGCAACTCGCGGCGCAGGAGCAGGCTTTGGCGCGGCGAGCCTCGGAATGGAAGGATCGAGAGTCTTCCGGCGAGCAACTCGTTCGCGACCTCACCGAAAAGAAGAAGCGAATCCTCGCCGAACAGGAACGGCTTGTTCGCGAAGGTGAACGGCTCGCCGCCGAAGCCGCGGCCGTCGCGACTCGCCGAGCGGCGCTCGACGACGAAAAGGCCGAACACGCCCGCGAGCTTCAGCTCTTCCATGCCCACCGCGAGGGGTCCGCGGCGCTGGCCGAAGTCCTCCGCCGCTATCCGGTTTTGACGAATCCCACAGGCGCTAAGGCTTCTGCGAAAGTCGCAGCAGCAGTTTGACGGTCGATCGATAGCGCATCGGCGATCAGAAGATCATGAGAAACTCTGATAAAACTCCCCTCGCCCTCGGGAGAGGGGTTGGGGGTGAGGGGACGGGGTGGACCTGCCACGTCGCTTGCGTGGGCTCCCATGCCGATCCTGGAGGCTGATGAATCACCGAAATGAGGCCGTAGACATCCCC
>JACCRE010000128.1 GCA_013813775.1 Planctomycetaceae bacterium | reverse complement strand
CGCCAGCACGTCCCGCCGCATCTCCGAGGAATACGACTGCATCCCTTCCCCCTCCGTTTTTGATGAACAACGGAAGGTTACCCATCTCGCCTAGATCGCGCTAGAGACCGGGGTGGTACGCACTAGTCCTGTTCTTCGCGACCACATTCCCTCGAGGTGAAAAGACCGCCATCAAAGGCGTCGATCTCGTGAAGAATCACCAAGACGCCGAGAAGGCAAGCGCTGCGGTCGCGGAACCTTACCCTCATGATACGACGAGTAAGCCCGGTTCTGCTGAAGCTTCCCATCCAGACGCCCTCTCGTTCGACGGCGAGAGAACCTATGTGGCAATCCCGACATTCCGATACGACGGCAGCTATCCGTTGACGCTGGAGGCCACGGTGAGGCCGGCGAAGGTCGGCGGTGACACGATACTGGCTGATACGGAATTTGCCGGATTTCGACTGTCGAGTTCCTATTTCGCAATCCACGACGGGCACGGCTACGTCGAGGTTTTCGTTCCGACCCCTCCTGCAACAAACGAGTGGGTCGACGTCGCGGTCGTTTTCGATTTTAAAGAGGCATCCTTCTTCCTGAACGGCAAACAACAGGCAACGAGGCCGTCTATCGATTCGACGAGGGGAAAGGAAGCATCCTTCACAATGCGGCGGGCGATGAGCACCACGGTACGATCTTCGCTCCGAAATGGGTGAGCTTAGACCGCAAGTGACGACGCCGTTCAGCGATTCACGAGCCGCGCCAGGTACTCCTTCGACGCCGCATGGATTCGGACGACCGCGCCGGCGTTCGGGATGAGCGAGAACCGCCGAAATCGATCCCGCACAGTCAGATCATCGATCGGACCCGAAAGGAAATCGGCGGGAAGCGGAATCAGCGACACGCCGGCTTCTTTGGCGAGCCGCTCGACCCGTCCCATGTGCCACGCGGAGGTGACGACGCCGACACGCTTCCAGTTCCGCTCGTCGGTGATTCGCCGGATGGCCTGCATTTCGGTTTTCGTGTTGTCGGCCCCTCCGAGAACGATGGCTTCTCGCGGAACGCCGAGGCCGACGAGCGCCTCGGCGGACATCTCCGCGACGGTCGGCAGGTTGGCGGCGGGCCGCAGGTCTCCACCGGTGCAGAACAGCGTTTCGGTGCGTCCCGCGCGATAGAGCTGGGCCGCGACGGCGACTCGGTCGCCGGCATTCGTGAGCTTGACGCGTCCGTTGCGATCGAGCCACGTGCCGCCGCCGAGCAGACAGATCGCATCGAACCGTCCCTGTTCGAGCGGATCGATGCCGAAGTAGTGCCGTTCCAGCGGGACAACCAGCCCTTGGGCGATCCAATGGTTTCCCGCCGCGGAAAGTCCCACAAACATCGCGCCCGCCCAAATCGCCGCCCGAACCTTTCCCTGCCGGACGTACCAGACGACGCTTGCGAGCAGCGTCGACCAGAGGATTCCGAGCGGCAGCGCCAGTTCCGTCAGCATGCGATCGACTTCAAACCGCCCTGGCCAGCAAGCGACGGCCACCGCGAAGAACACCGCGGCGACGGCGAGACCGGTGACGCGAACGCGCGACCGGCCGGGCCTCGACGACCAGACCAGCGTGGCGCAGCCGGCGAGCGCGAACAGAAACCAGGGCATGTGGAAAGCATCACTGGTGATGGATCGACAGGTGAGGCGTGTCAGGCGTCGGCGATCTTCAACCACGCCTTTCCGCCGCGGGCTTTCGTTTCGCTATGGCGCACGGCGTCGGTGATCTCTTCGAGCGAAAAGGCCCGTCCGACGTCGTTGACGAGCACGCCCGCTCGCATGAGATTCGCCACGGTCCGCACCGTCGCCAGTCGCCGCGGCAGCTTGGCGGCAGCGAACCACTTCGCGAGCCAGAAGCCTTCGACGCTCGCCGTGTAGGTGAGCAGGTCGCGCGAACTGAGTTCAATCGGCTCCGTGGACAGGTTGCCGTACAACAACATGCGTCCCTTGTCGCGCAGGCAACGCGTCATGGCGGTGCCGGTGCGGCCGCCGACAGGATCGATCGCATAGCGGACGCCGCCACCCCGCGTGACATGCAGCACCTGATCGACAAGGCTTGACGGATCGTCGCGATCGCCGTCGAACACGGCCGTGGCGTCGGCTCCGAGTCGCTTCAACTCCTCGGCTTGTTCGGCTCGTCGTACGATGTTGATCGTCTTGAAGCCGGTGTGCTTCGCGAGACGGATCACCATCTGACCGAGCGAGCTTCCCGCCGCCGATTGCAGCAGCCATTCGCCGGAACGCACGGCGAGCACCTTCCGCGTCATGACGTAAGCCGTGACGGGGTTGACGAAGAACATGGCCGCCTGTTCGATCGGCAGGTCGGCCGGCAGCGGCACGCATTGATTCGCCGGCAGCACGGTCTTCTCGGCCCAATTCCCGCCGACGCGGTTCAGCACGGCGACGCGCTTGCCGACGAACATCCTGCCGAGGATCCCGCCGCCGTTCGCTTCGACGATGCCGACGCCCTCATAACCCGGAGTCGCCGGCAGGTCGGGCCGCTGCCCGTACACGCCGCGAATCGTCATCAGGTCCGACGGGTTGATCGGGCTGGCGAGCATCCGCACGCGGACTTCGCCCGATCTCGGCTGCGGCTCGGCGATGTTGCGAGCTTGTAGAACGTCAACCGGTTCGCCGAAGGAGTCAAACACCACCGCGCGCACGAAGTTCTCCCGCCAGCATTCGCAAATCTGGTCCCCCTCTCCTCAAGGAGAGGGGCGTGATTGATGAGCCTCTAGACGCTGCGGTTCAAGAGTCGCATGAACTCTTTCATCAGAGGGGTGTTGTCCCACCAGGTGCGGGCGGTTACGAGGTTACCATCGACGACGCAGGCCTGATCGACGTACTTGCCGCCCGCGAAGGTGACGTCGAGTTCGCACTTCGCGACGGTCGTCGCCGTCCGGCCACGAAGTCGGTCGGCGGCCGCGAGGATTTCGATGCCGTGACAGACGGAAGCCACGGGCTTGTTCGCGTCCATGAAGTGCCGCGTCGCTTCGAGCAGATGCTCATCGTACCGCAGATACTCCGGAGCGCGGCCGCCGGTCAGAAAGAGCCCCGCGTACTCCTCTGGCCGAATGTCGGCGAACGCGACCGCCGCCTCGAGATGATAGCCCGCCGACTCACGGGTGATGTCCCACCCCGGCGGACGTTCGTGCATCACGAGGTGATAGGTACGCGCCTCCGGTCCGGCGACGACGGCCTCAAAACCGTCTTCAGGCAGACGGAAAATCGGGTAGAAGGTGTCGAGCACCTCCGCGGCGTCGCCGATCGCGATCAGCACTTTGGGCATGGGCTAACGCTCCGTACGGACGATGCGATGAAAGCGGAGTTCGACCTCGCGGTCGAGCACGCGCCGCAAGCCCTCGACGAGCGTGTTGGGTTCGTTGTCGGTTTCGCCCTGCCGTTTGATCTCTTCGAGCGAAGTGCCGGGCCGCGCGGTGAACGTGCCCTGATGGATGATCTGGTTTCCCGCGTCGAGTTCAGGCACGATGAAGTGCGCCGTCGCGCCATAGGTCAGCATGTGATGCTGAAAGGCGTCGTCGTAAGGCCGGAAGCCCGGAAACGGCGGCAGCAGGCCGTGATGCAGATTGATGATTCGCCCGCCGGCGAAGCGCCAGCAGGTCGAGGGCGGCACGAGCCGCATGTAACGGGCCAGCACGACATAATCGACCTCGTACTCATCGATCAACTCGACGATCCGTTCGTCGTTCGGGTTGCCGGCGGCGTCGCCGACGTTGTGCCAATCGATCCCGAACTGTTCGGCGACGCCGCGACAGGCGTCACGGTTGCCGATCATCACGGCCGGCGTCCCTTCGAGGCGACCGTCGCGCAGGCCGCGGAGGACGGCGAGAGGCGTCTCGGGTCGGAAGGTCGTCAGGATCGCCAATCGAGCCGGCCGCTGATGTTCGTCGGGCGACCAGACGCGGATCGAGAGATTCTTGTGTTCGCCGATCGCGCGCATCCGTTCGCGCAGCGTCGCGACCGACTCCGTTTCGACGGGCCACTCGGTGCGCACGATCATCGCGAACAAGTGCTCGCGATCGCGGTCGTACATCTGGATTTCGTGGATGTTCGCGCCGGCCCCCGTCACGTAGTGGACGATCGGGTCGGCGAGACCGCGGTTATCGGGACCGACCGCGGTGATGATGACCTGCATGGCTCTCAGGTTCGACGGACGCGAAGACGTTCAACGACGATTGTCGTTTGCAATCTCGAAGCGCACAAGCGGCGGCGTGATTTGAGCAGCATCAGCGGTCCCTGACGACGACTTGACCTCGCCGCAGTTGCCTCCAACATGACCTGAGTTTGGGAACGCAGCCACATGATGCGGAGGACATGATGAGGGCGAGGGAGCACCTCAGAAACGCGAGAACGGAGTTGCTGGAAGGTGACGGAGACGAGCGGGTGAGGTTGCTGTACGCCGCCTGATCATTCCGAGCGGCGCTTGAGGAATACGAAGACTGGTCCGCATTCGTGCAGAGCCGCGCCGATGCATTGCGGTCGCGGCTCGGCGTGGATCGCCCCGTCGGCGGTCGTGGCCCGATCGCCGAGACGCTCGCCCGCATGGACGACGAGACGCTGCGAGAAGTCTCCGACGATCTCTGGCGGTTCTGCGAGTTCTCCTACCTGCCGTCGCAACGACGATGATGCACATGCTGGAAAGTTCGGCCGCGAAGGTCGATGGCTGCCGAGCATCGCATCGCGCAGGCCGGTTAAGCCGCGCAGGATGTCGCGACCCTGTCGGCCGCGCATGAGTTGGCCGAAGTTGCCGGCTGGCTGAAGTCGATCCAACGTCTGTGCGCTTGGCCTGCGACGCAGGCACGTCTTCATCGGCTCCCGGCGGCAGTGTGCCGTTGGACTGCGAACCTTCCGCGCGGCGAGAAACTCATGCCCAGGTCTGCGTTCCACTCCGTCGCCTTCTTCGCGGCCGCGGTGCTTGTACCAGCGGTCACGAACGGCCAGTTCTCTCAAGGATCGCCGTCGCGGTACGGCACCACGGCTCCTCGGGTCGCGTCTTCGACGCAGCAATACCATCAGCAATGGCCGCAAGGCGTTGTGCCCGGCACGGGTAAATTGCTCGACAAGGCCTTCGACAACTTCGAGGACCAGGACTGGAGCTACGAGTATCAGCTTCCGAAGAGCAGCCACGAGCAGGATAACCAGCGGCGTTATCCGCTGGGTTACTCGAAGAACGGCCTGTGGAAGGAAAGCGCGAAGCGCGGCACTCCCGACCATATTGTGCGAGTCGAAACGCCGCCCGGCGGCATCCCCGGCAGCACGGGCGCTTTGAAGATTCAAAGTCTGAATACGGGAGTCCCGGGCGTCACCAGTCGCGAACCGCAGCAGGACGATCTGATCCTGAACGTCGGCGCGAAGTACGGCTCGATCTCGGCCAGCCGCACTCCGAGCACCGTCGTTCGCGTCTGGCTGCCTCCCTATGAACAATGGGAAGCCCGCAGCGGCAGCCACTTCGGCATTCGACTCGCTTTGGGAACGACCAAGGTCACACAGACGAAACGGTTCATCTTCACGAAGACCGAAGAAGAGGCGGAAGCTTACTGGCCGGGCTTCTTCATTCAGTACACGCGTAAAGCCGACGGCCATCCGCACGACGGTGCCATGTTCCTGATCCGCGGCGGCAACAACGGCGGCGATTTCGCCGGCCCGGTCATCTCACAGACCGGCTGGTGGACGGTAGGCATGACCGTGAACCCCAACGGTTCGGTGAGCTTCTACGCCAAGCCGGGCGTCGAGAACCTGACGGGCGCCGACCACATCGCGACGACCTTGCCCTACGGGTACCAGGCCGAACGTTTCAGCACCTTGTTCTTCAACATCACGAGCGCGAACGACGGCCGCACCTGGTCGACGCCGTTCGTCATCGATGATCCGCAGGTCTACGTGCTGCGGTAAGGGGAATGGCGAATAGGGAATGGGACGAAGCCCACGGTCCGCGGACCGTGGGACCGAGTCACCCCGGAACCTACCGTTCGCGTTCCTCGATCGGCGGCGCATCCGCCCTTCGGAACTCGGCATCGATGACGTCGCCTTCCGCGAAGCCGCCCGCGCGGGCCGTGAACGTGCGGACGCGTGTTTCGACGCGACGGCGAAAGTCATCGAGCAGCCGTTTTCGCAGCGCCGCGCGAACGCGGGGGACGAGCAACGAGAAGCCAACGACGTCGGTCAGCAGTCCCGGCGTCAGCAGGAAGGCACCGGCGAAGAGGATCAGCACGCCATCGGCGACGGACACCGCAGGAGCGCGTCCTGCGGCCAAGTCCGATCGGATCGCGATCCAAGCTTTGAACCCCTGCCACTTGGCGAGCGCGGCGCCGAGGAACCCTGTCGACAACACGATCGCTGCCGTCGTCAGCACGCTCGTTTGCCTCGTCAGCCAGATCAGGATCGCCAGTTCGACGATCGGCACTAGCGTGAACAGCAACAGGAGTCGAAAAAACATCGCGGTTCCGGCGTATCGTGCAACAAGAGCGATTCGCTCATCGAGAGTGAATCTTACACGGCCCGTCGCTGATGCGTTCAGCCCGTCGTGCGCAATCCGGCGGCGACGCCTTGAATCGTGAGGCGGATCAACTCGCGTAACTTCTCAGCCTGATCGGCCGGCGCGTCTTCTGGCAACGCTCGCAGCCGACGGATCAACTCGATCTGAATGAGGTTCAGCGGATCGACGTAGGGGTTGCGTTCGAGAATCGATCGTTGCAGCCACGGAATACCGCCCAGCAGTTCGTGTTGCCTCGTCACGAGCAGCACGGCGGCCCGGCTGGACGAAAACTCGTCGCGGATCATCGCCGCGACTGGTTCGGCCTTAGTGCCGGCGGCGAGTTCGGCATATCGCCGGGCAATGCCCATATCGGCCTTGGCGAGAGCGAGTTCGGCGTTGTCGATCACGGCGCTGAACAACGGCCACGCGTCGTACATGGCCTGAAGCACCGACCAATCGTGTCCGTTGGCGGCGACTTCCTGTTCGAGAGCCGATCCGAGCCCGTACCACGCGGGAATGATGTGCCGGCTTTGCGTCCAGGCGAACGTCCACGGGATCGCCCGCAGGTCGGACAGGCTCTTGCGCTCGCGACGTCTTGCGGGTCGCGAGCCGATCGGCAGGTTCTCGATCTCGCCGATCGGTGTCGCCAGATCGAAGTATTCCAGAAACCCCACATGCTCGACGAGCTTGCGATAGACCTTGAACGACGCCTGCGAGAGCCGTTCCATCGTCTCGGCCCGCTCCGGCGGAGTCTCTGTTCCGCCGTTGCCGGAAACGAGCAGCGTCGCCCAGCTCACTTGTTCGAGATGACGATGCGCGATCTGCGGGTCGTCGTACCTCTCGGCGAGCACTTCGCCCTGCTCGGTCATCCTCAACGCGCCGTCCACGGCCTTCGGAGGGAGCGAAAGGATCGCCCGGGCGGCGGGACCGCCACCCCGGCCCAGCGCACCGCCGCGACCGTGGAAGACGACCAGCCGCACCGCGTGCCGATCGGCGACTTCAGCAAGACGCTCTTGCGCCCGATGCAAGCCCCACGACGCGGCGAGATACCCGCCGTCTTTCGTGCTATCGGAGTAACCCACCATCACCGTTTGCTTCGGCTCGCCGTCCATCGCTTTCAGGTATGCGAGATAGGTCGGATCCGAAAGCATTGCTTCGAGCACGTCGGCCGATCGATCCAGATCGTCAATCGTTTCGAAGAGCGGAATGATCGGCAGATGCGGCAGTGTGGCCCGATTCTCCGAATCGGATTGTCCGACACGGAGCGTCGGTCCACATTCCTTCCAGGCACGCCGCCAGAGCCACAACACCGCCAGCACGTCGGAGAGCTGGTGCGTCATGCTGATGACGTGTCCGCCCAGCGGTGACATTCCGAAGTCACGAACCGTCTCGCCCAGCAGGCGAAACAAGGCGAGCGTTTCGCGAGTCATCGACTCAGAGGAAACCGCGGCGGAGTCCGTTTTATCGTCGCTCGATAGCGCGTCGACGAGCAGCGTTCGTCGGCCCTGTTCATCGAGGCTCGCGTAGTCTTCGCATCGGCCGGAGCCACGGAACAGCTCCGCGAGGACATCGATATGGACCCGCGAGTCCTGCCGCACGTCGAGAGCGGCGAAGTGCAGACCGAACGTCTGCACCTGAGCGATCCAGTCGTCGAGATCGCCCTCCGCGATCGCGTCGCCGCGATGGCTTCGCAGCGCGTCAGCGAGCAGAGACACGTCGTCAAGAAGTTGGGATGCTTCGCCGTAGGCCCCTGTCGGAAGAGGCTGGCCCGACGTCGCAGCGAGAGTCCGCTCCAACCGCCATTCGATCACGCGCAGCCAACGGCGGTACCGCTCGGCCTCGACGACCGGTTGCAGAACATCCGCCAGCGCGGGCCAAGCAATGATTGCTGAATCGGTCGCTTCATGAATCGACGCGGGGATCGGCACGCTGCGATCCGACATCACGAGCACTCGATACAATTGGCGGGCCGTCGTCAGATGCCGGTTGATCGCTGCGGAGCGCAGCGTCTTCAGCGTTTCGGCCGTCACGTCGGGCGTGACGAAGGGATTGCCGTCGCGGTCGCCGCCGATCCACGAACCGAACTTCAGAAACGGCCGCAACGGCTGCTTCGATTTCGGTGCGATCTCCGCGGCGGCCGATCGCAGTTCGCGGTCGATGCGAGGTACGACTTTCCAAAGCTCTTCGATGAAGAACAGGCCGCGTTCGACTTCCTGAGTGACGGTCGGCCGCTGCGGGCGCAACAGGTCGATCTGCGACAGGATCGTGAGGTCGCTGCGCATGCGGGCGACGACGCGTTCCCGCTCGCGCGCCAGCAGATGTTCCGACCGGATGGCATGCAGAGATTCGCGGAGCGATCGAATCAAGCGCCGCGTCGTGCGCCGCTTGGCTTCCGTCGGATGGGCCGTGAACACGAGATCGACGCTGAGCCGGCCGAGCAGGCGCTGAATATGTTCCGGCGAATCTCCGCGAGCCTTCAGGGTTAGTAAGGCATCCCGAATCGACTCGTGACGGGGCGAATCACCCGCTTCGCGCTCACGCTCGCGCAGCACGCGCACCCGCTGAGTGTCTTCCGCCATATTGGCGAGGTCGAAGAACAGCGTAAGCGCGGGCACGACCGCCCGCACCTCGTCCGCGGTCATCGCCGCGATGCGCGCCACCAGTTCATCTTCGGCACCCGGCAGCCCGACTCGCCGCTCGCGCGAAAGCTGCCGGAGATCCTCGATCAGCCGCACGATGCGAGGCCCGGCCTGTTCTCCGGTGACGCCATCAAGCAGGTCGAACAGGAATCGAACGTCGCGCTGGAGGTCATCCATGGAGGAAGTAGTAAATAGGAATTAGGAATTAGGAATTAGGAATTAGGAATTAGGAATTAGGAATTAGGAATTAGGAATTAGGAATTAGGAAAGCCTGCCCGCTGCGTCGGGCAGGGCCGTGCCATGCAGCCGCCTCATGCAGAACTCACGCCGTGGTGACGAGCGCGGGTTCGTCTTCGGGCTCGCGTTCGGCGGTTCGGTTTCTTCCCAGGTGCTCGAGCATGTGGCCGGCGAGGGCGGTCCAGCCCGTCTGGTGGTTCGCGCCGCAGCCCCGGCCATCGTCGCCGTGGAAATACTCGTAGAAGAGCACCAGATCCTTCCAGTGCGGATCGGTGGCGTAGCGAGGGTCGTCGGCGTGGCACGGGCGACGACCGTGCTCGTCGGGCAGGAAGAGCTTCAACAGGCGCGACTCGAGTTCCTTCGCGACGTCTTCGAGGTTCATCATCCGGCCGCTGCCCGTCGGGCATTCCACGAGCAGGCTGTCGCCGTAGAAGCGGTGGTAGCGCTGCAATGCTTCGATAATGAGGTAATTGAGCGGAAACCAGATCGGCCCCCGCCAGTTCGAATTCCCGCCGAAGAGCCAGGTGTTCGACTCTCCGGGAACATACGCCACGCGGTGCTCTTCGCCGCCAAGCCGGAACACGAATGGTTCGCGTTCGTGCGCTTTCGACAGCGAACGGATGCCGAAGGGACTGAGGAACTCGTCCTCGTCGAGCAGGTAACGCAGCATGCGTTCAAGGCGATCTTTGGTCGGCACCGAGAGCAATCGCAGTCCTCCCCCCGCGCCTTCCGGGCAATCCCGCTCCATGTAGGTGATTCCCGCGAGCATGTCTTTGCGATATTTCACGAACCAGTTCATTCGCTTGCGGAAATTGGGCAGCCGGTCGAGCACGCGATCTTCGATGACGTCGACGGTGAGCAAGGGGATGAGGCCCACGAGGCTGCGAATGCGAATCGGCACGGCGGTGCCGTCGCAATGCAGTCGGTCGTAGTAAAAACCGTCCTGTTCGTCCCACAGGCCGGTGCCGTCGAGCGTGTTCATCGCGTGCGCGATCCGCACGTAATGTTCGAAGAACTTGCTCGCGATATCGGCGTAAGCTTTGTCTTCGACGGCGAGGTCGAACGCGATGGCGAGCATGCTCGCGCAGTAGAAAGCCATCCAGCCGGTGCCGTCGGCCTGTTCGAGATGCCCGCCGTTCGGCAGCGGCTTCGAGCGATCAAAGACTCCGATGTTGTCCAGCCCGAGGAAGCCGCCGGCAAAAAGATTGCGGCCCGTCGGGTCTTTGCGGTTTACCCACCACGTGAAGTTCAACAGCAGCTTTTGGAAGCAGCTTGCGAGGAACCGCCGGTCATGTTTGTCGTCGACCGCCGTCATCTTATAAACGCGGTGACAGGCCCAGGCGTGCACGGGCGGGTTCACGTCGTCGAACGCGAACTCATACGCCGGAATCTGGCCGTTCGGGTGCATATACCATTCGCGCAGGAACAGCGAGAGCTGCTCTTTGGCGAAGTTCGGGTCGAGCCCCGCGAACGGGATCATGTGAAAGGCGCTGTCCCACGCGGCGAACCACGGGTATTCCCACTTATCGGGCATCGACAGCACGTCGCGATTGAACAGGTGCGACCAGTCGGCATTGCGGCCGTACTTGCGATGCTCGGCGACGGGCGGTTGGGCGGGATCGCCGTCGAGCCAGTCCTTCACCACGTAGTGATAGAATTGCTTCGTCCACAGCAGGCCTGCGTGAGACTGCCGGAGGACGTTCCGCTCTTCGTGCGTGAGCGCTTTCGGAAACTTCTGTTCGTAGAACTCGTCACACTCCGCCTTGCGCTGATCAAATAGGGCGTCGAACGTCGGGCCGAACGGAACCTCGGGTGCTTCGTGACCGGCACACAACCGCAACTCGATCGTGGCCTCGCTGCGCTTCGGCAGACGGATCTTGTAATACGCCGCGACCTTGGTGCCGACGCGTTTGCGGCGGACGGCCCCTTTCTCGTGATTGATCAGATAGCGGTGAAAGGAGTCCTTGCAGTACGGGGCCGGATTCGGCACGCCGTACAGGCGTTCGTAGTTCGTTTCGTTCTCGGTGAAGAGCCAGCGGGGCTTGCGCCCGTTCGGCCGACCGCCGGCGTAGAATCGAAATCGCTCCAGCGACTCATGGTTCGTCACGCAGCACTTCGTTTTGTCGTCCCACCAGATCGCCGGCTTGGCCCAGCAGCCTTCGCTGTCGCAGCCCCAGCTCCAGGTGTTGCGAAACCAGAGAGTCGGCAACAGATGGATCGTAGCGGCCGACGGACCGCGGTTCGCGACCGTGAGCCGAATCAGGATGTCGTTTTCCGAGGCCTTGGCGTATTCCGCCGTCACGTCCCAATAGCGGCTGTCGTCGAAGAGATCGGTATCGGTGATCTCGTACTCAAGCGCGTCACGGCCGCGATTACGGCTTTCGGCGACGAGTTCGTTGTAGGGATACTTCTCCTGCGGATACTTGTACAAGGCCTTCATGTACGAGTGCGTGGGCATGTTGTCGAGGTAGTAATAACACTCCTTGACGTCCTCGCCGTGATTGCCCTCGTTGCCCGTCAGCCCGAACAGACGCTCCTTGAGGATCGCGTCTTTGCAGTTCCACAGGGCGACCGAGAAGCACAAGCGGCACTCTCGATCGGTGATGCCCATCAGGCCGTCTTCGCCCCAGCGATAGGCGCGGCTGCGGGCATGATCGTGCGGAAAGTATTCCCAGCAGGTGCCGTCGGGCGAATAGTCTTCGCGCACGGTGCCCCACTGCCGCTCGGAAAGGTACGGTCCCCAACGCTTCCAGTTCGAGCCGGGCAGCCGCGCCGCCTCGGCCGCCAGACGCTTCTGCTCGGCGTTGATTTGGAGATCGTCGAGTGAGGACATTGCAGCAAAGGATGGAAGAACGGGAGTATGGAAGAACCAAGGAAGGAGAACACGCCGCTTCTCGAAACGGGAAGAAGGCCGGCGCTCTCAGACTCCTTCCGTTTTCCCGTAATCCCGTTCTCAACTTCTCTTCTCGTCGTCGACCGCCAGCACTTCGAGCGACAGCCGCAGAGCTTCCGACACGCTCCACGCCTGGAACGGGCAGCCTCGCGGCAAGTGCGGCGGATCACCGTCGGCGAGCTCCGGTAAATGTCCGACGCCCAGCGTTTCGGTTTGTGCGAGCAAAGGTTCCAGGAACCGCGTGCGGGCTTCGCGTTTCGATTCGGCCGAGCCGCCGCGCACCCGCACCCAGCCTTCAATGAAGGCTCCGGCCAACCAAGGCCAAATCGTGCCCTGGTGATAGGCGGCGTCGCGCTCCCAGACTCCGCCGATGCAACGGCCGCGATAATCGGGATGGTTCGGCGACAACGTTCTCGGACCGAACGGAGTCCAGAGCCGCTCTTCGGCCGCCGCGATCACCTTCTCGGCGAGCGGCAACGGCAAGACCGATTCGGGCAGCCCGCCGACCGCGAAAAGCTGGTTCGGTCGGAAGTCGGCCGACGCCGTTCCCTCCTGGTGATCGACGTCGACGACGTCGTACAGGTATCCGCCGTGCGGATTCCAGAATCGCGTCGAGAACGCCGCGAGGCCGCGCCGA
This sequence comes from Planctomycetaceae bacterium, assembly GCA_013813775.1. GTDB lineage: Bacteria > Planctomycetota > Planctomycetia > Planctomycetales > Planctomycetaceae > JACCRE01. The sequence goes on along the minus strand of JACCRE010000128.1, from coordinate 3,181 downwards.
AACGCCGTTGCCCACTTTTCCTCGAAGCGCGGCGACATGCGGAGGGCATTGAGCCACAGCGCCTGCACTTCGACGGGCTTGCCGACGCGGGGAGTGGCCACCCATTCGTCGATCTTGACGTCCATCCACGTGAGCTGCGAACCCGGCTCTCCCGCTGCGATCAGCCCGTCGTGCTCAAGTCGGATGCCGTAGCGCGTCCCTCCGGCGTACCCGTCGAGGATCGCTTCGATCGCGGCTTCGATCGCTTCACGATCCTTTGGATCGAGCATCGACGACCCGAGGGCGCGAGCCTCCGAGTCACTTGAAGGAGTCTTGCGCCGACCCGAGGACTCACGCCCTCGGCTCGACGTCGATTCACAACGTTTGAGGAACTCTCCCGCCGCGATGACGTACCACAGCGATGCATCGACGGAGTTGAACTCCGGCGCGTCGCCCGAGTCGGTGAAGCGATTCGGCAGCATGCCCTGCGAGACGACGCCGCTCCAGGCGAGCAGAATGTCGCGGGCTTCCGCGAGCCGTCCCGTCGCCAGACAGAGACCGCGAACGGCCACGAACGCATCGCGGCCCCAATCGCTGAACCACGGATAACCGGCCACCACCGAGAGGCCGCGGCCCCGCTTGACGAGGTACGCATCGGCGGCGCGATGCAGCGGCGAGGGGAATGCACTGCGCCGACGCCGCTCGGCGTCTTCCAAGGCATCGAAGCGTTCGACGGCAGACGTTCCGCCGCCGCCCTGCTCACCGTCTCCGGCCGAAAGCAGCAGGATGGCATCGCCTTCCGTCAGATCGAAGCGAAACACGCCGGGCGAGCCGAGGTCTTCCACCGAATCGAGTCCGCGACGGCGCTCTTCGACGTACAGAAACTTGTAATACCACTGCGGGGCGTGGGTGTAACGCCCCGTGCTGATCGCACGGATCGACGGCAATTCAGGATACGGCCGCCAGCGCACCGAGTTGCCTGACACTTCCGCGTCAAAGCGAAAGAACTCGTTCTGCGCATGCAGATGATGATAGTCGCGCCCCGACAGCAACGGCCGGACGCACAGCGTGCGTTTCTTCGCGGTGTCGTCCGACGACCACCGCAAGGCGATCAGCGACCGTCCCCGCGGCATGAACAGATCGTGCGCGACGGCCGAACCGTCGCACAGGCGATACGTCCAGCGCGGCCATGGCTCGGAGGTGAACGATTCGACGCGCCGGTAGCCGTCGGGGTTGACGACTCCGGGGTCGTAGATCTGCGTGCTCAACAGCTCGACGCCGCCCGGCCCTTCCAGCCAGACTTCCAGTCCGTTCACGAGCACCGTGCGCCCCAGCGGAGGCCGCAGCGGGGTGCACAGGAGGGCGTGGTAGCGACGCGTGCGACAGCCCGGCTCGGTTCCGGTGGCGAATCCGCCGAGTCCGTCGGTTTCGAGCCACTCTCGGGGCAGGTCGTTCAGGAGGTCCACGAAAGCTCGCAGGTCTGGTTGAGTGACTTCGCTCGGCTAAGGATGATAGAGGGATCATCGTCGCAACGCCACCGGCGGTCCCGCCGCTGGTGGCATCGGGAACCTCTCATGCATCGAGGTACTCTTCACGAAGACGTCGCAAGCCGATTCGCGGGGCTTGCGCTCGCCTGCCTGCGTCGCGAGTTTCCGAACCATCCCGTCACGTTGATGCTCGACGCGACCGATGTGCGACGGCCTCGCGAGCAAACGCCCGCCTTCTTCGGATGCTTCGACTGGCACTCCGCCGTCCATGGTCACTGGACGCTGGTCCGCCTGCTGCGCGCGTTCCCCAATGCGGAATGGGCACACGAAGCCCGCGAGGCATTACGAGAGAGTCTGACGCGAGAGAATCTCGCCCTGGAACTCCGCTTCCTCTCGAAGCCGGGCCGTGAAGGCTTCGAGCGCCCCTACGGCCTCGCGTGGCTGCTGCAACTCGCCGCGGAGCTGAGAGAATGGAACGACGCCGACGCGTCCGAGTTTCGCGACGCCATCGCCCCTTTGGAAACTCATTGCCGCGACCGCCTCGCCGAGTGGCTGCCGAAGCTGACGCATCCCCTCCGCTCGGGCGAACACAGCCAGACGGCCTTCGCGATGGGGCTGGCCTTGGATTGGTCGGCCATCGCGTGCGATCGAGCGTTCGCGGAACTCGTACGAGCGAGGTCGCTCGCGTTTTATGGAGACGACGTTGATCTCCCGCTGGGGTTCGAGCCGTCGGGCCATGACTTCCTCTCGCCGACTCTCGCCGAGGCGGACCTGCTGCGGCGGGTCTTGCCGCGAGAAGAGTTCGCGACGTGGTTCGATCGGGCGTTGCCGCACGGTGTCTCTTTATCGCCGGTCGTTTCATCCGACCGGGCCGACGGCAAGCTCGCCCATCTCGACGGCTTGAACCTGAGTCGCGCCTGGATGCTCGAGGGCGTCGCTTCGGCGCTCGACCCTGGTGATGAGCGCCGGTCACGACTGCTCGATCTCGCCGCGAGCCATGCCGAAGCCGGCCTTTGCTCCGTCACCGGCGAGCACTACGCCGGCGGCCACTGGCTAGGTACCTTCGCGACATATTTGCTGACGCGCGGCATCGCAAGGGGCGTCGTGTGATTCGCTCCGTGTCGAAGCTCGTGCTGAGCCGTTAACGGGTACGTTTTCAAAGCCCATGGCGGCGCGGGGGCCTCATCCCGCTTGTTATGCGACGACGGTGCATCGATTCCCTCATCGTCGGCGAGGTGACGCCTCCCGCTGCCTTGGCGCTGTCAACGGAAACAGCCCGCGGGGGAATGGCCCCCGCGGGCTGTGCGTCTTTCAGGTCTCGCGGGCGATCAGAGCGCGACGCCCAACAGTTCTTCCTCTTCCTCCTGAATGATGATTCGAGGAGTGACCATCAGCATCAGGCTTTCCGTCTGGCGGGCGACGCCGCTGTTCTTGAAGAGCCGGCTGATGTAAGGAATCTTGTTGAGGATCGGCACGCCGGTCATGTTGCGGCCTTCCCGCAGTCGCTTCACACCACCCAGGAGCACCGTGCCGCCGTCGGGAACGCTGACGGTCGTCGAAATGCTGAACTGGCTGGAGATCGGCTGCTGCACGGTCTGACCGAGGTTGGCGGCACCTGCCGCCCCGCCTTGGCCCTGCTGGCCCTGCTGGCCCGGCACGCCTTGACCGGCTTGGCCTTGCGCCCCGCCGAAGCCGCCCTGCTGCTGGGCGGGCAG